>PLIO01000201.1 GCA_003140075.1 Acidobacteriaceae bacterium
ACCAGCGGCGCGAAGCGGAAGCGCATGCGGTTGCCGTAGGTCTTAGGAAAAGCTTCGCGCAGGATTCGATAAAGCATGAATCCGGATTCGAAATCGGAGCCGGTCGGCGCGTATTCGATGGATCGCACGCGATGGCGCAGATTGAGCTTCTTTGTGCGTTCTTCGACAGGACCGAGCAGACGTTGCAGGCGTCGACGAAGATTCGCAGTCTTGCTGACATAAGGCTCGGCTTGCGCGTCGTCGCCGCGCAACAGGAACACGGCGGGAGCCGCGGGGACGGCAGCGAAAACTTGCGCATCGCGTTCAGGGGCGAATTCCAGGCGCTCAGTCAGCACGAGATTATTCTAGTGCCGAATCACCAGGCGGGAGGTGATCATATCGAAAAGGCAGGCTCACAGCCCTCCGTGGAATCGCCCGAATGCGTGAGCCAGCATTACCGACATGATCAGGATGCCCGCCCCGAGAACCAGCACGTGCCGGGTCTTGCGTAGATCGAAGCTGCCGACGCGACAAACGAGCAGATACCCGACGGCGAGGTTAAAGAGGCCCCACACGACATTGACCACTGAAGAGGACAGGCCCACCCCGGGTGGGGTTGCGAAGGGGCTCTGGAACGCATGCCCCGAAATTCCATTGCCGAGATGGGGTAGAGCGTTTGCGAGAAACGCGCCCCCGAAGAAGTACGCGACATAGTGGTACCAGCGCATGATTACTCCTCCGGCAATAAAAAAATAGCAGCAGGCGCTCGAGATCTCGTGCCAGCAGACGCGTGAGCTGCTTTATCCTGATGGTCATCTGATTCTCTCATCCCGGCAGGTATACTTGTGAGCGTAGAAAGCAGGACGCATGACTAAACTGAGCGCTGTAGCGCTTGTTCTGCCCTTAGCGCTTTACTGCCGGGCCGAGGAGCGTCCCGCCACAGTCACGCCGCAGCAGGCAGATGAGATCGTGGACCGCCTCGCAACCGGTCTCACCGATTATGTATTCCCAGAAATCGCAGAAAGCCTGCAGAGCCATATACGGGCACATCGATCTGAGTATCGCGCCATAAGTGACTCCAACGCTCTTGCCGCCAAACTGACCGAAGACCTGCGTGCCGTAGGGCGCGATAATCATCTTACCGTCTCATTTGGTGAGGAACTCGGCGTGCTAAAGGAGCCCACTCCAGCGGAGAAAGAGCACGCGCATGCTTTTGATCTCGCGAATGGGCACGGCATTCGGAGCGGCCGCCGCTTGCCGGGAAATATTGGCTATGTTGATCTGGCCTATTTCTCGCCTGACTCCGATGCCGGAACGGCGCTTGCCGCCGCCATGCAACTGGTCAGCGGCACCGACGCCCTCATCTTGGATTTGCGTCGCAACGGCGGCGGCAGCGGTGGGACTGTTACGGCATTATTGAGCTACTTCTTCGAGGAACCGACCCAGCTGTCGTCAATTGTGGGACGCAGGAATGGTCAAACCCTGGAGCGGCAGCAGTGGACCATGCCCTACGTCGGAGGGCCGCGTTACCTCGGTAAACCCGTATTTGTCTTGACCAGCCTTCACACCCACTCCGCCGCTGAGCAGTGTGCTTATGATCTTAAGAACACGCATCGCGCCACCGTCGTCGGTGAGCACACGGGGGGAGCCGCCAATTCAAGCACGGGTGAGATCGCATTGGGCTATGGTTTCTCTGCCTTCATTCCCAACGGTCAGGCTAGAAGTCCCATCACGCACAGCAACTGGCAGGGAACGGGAGTAGAGCCGGACGTTGCTACAACTGCGAGTGACGCATTGATTGCGGCCTACAAGCTAGCCCTCAAAGATGCAAAACCCAGCCTGGAGTCGGAGGAACTAACCAAGGAGCGCGAGCTTGCTGTGCAAGATCCGCAGGCCGCGCTGGCCGAGGAAATCATTGGATTCCGGAAAAACTAGCGTGATCCGCAATTGCCTTCCTTAACCCTGGCCCTCGGGACACATTGATTCCAGAGATCTTAACGTAAACGTAGCACTCTCTTTGAATCCGAACTTACCGAAAGCTGGCGCTGCGGAATTTCTGCCGGAAGTCTTCGCCTTCCATCTTGATGACGCGGCACATTTCGTGCAGGCGAGAACGCATGCGCTCCCCGATGCGATCGCCGAGGGTTTCCGCGCGCGTGGCGGCTCTCGCTGGAGAAACGGAGCCATTTGCGCCAGCCGCAGGCTGATCCTCAAAATTTGTTGTGATGATCGTTGTGCGGTTGTTGTTGTAGCGGGTATTGAGGATGAGGCTCACGGTGTCCCAAACCCATTCGGTAGGCTTCACCGCACCCAATTCGTCGAGAACCAGAACCTCGGTCTCAAAGACGGGACGAAGGACGTCCAGTTCGGTGGTTTGAACCGTGGCGTTATAGGAATTCTGGATTTCTTTCAGCAGTTCGCGATAGTCATAAAACAGGCACGGGACGCCGCGATTGATCAGGTCCTTGGTAATTCCAACCGCCAGGTGAGTCTTGCCGGTGCCAATCTTGCCGATGATCAGAAGACCCATGCCATCGCGGGGATCATATTCCTGCGCGAACCTGGAAGCGGAGAGATGAGCGAACGCCAGCGACGGATTCGCCCCGGGAAAGTCCGTTGTATAGCTGGCGAGTTCACAATGTTCGTACCTTCGCGGAACGCGCGCCGCCGCCAGCAAGGCTCCGGCACGCGCCCGCAACTGGCAATCGCAGCGCGTCACCCGGCGGTCTCTGGGCGCGCTGGAGGTGGCTGGAAGCGTCTTCCAGCCGGTGCCTTCGCACAGTGGACAAACTTCCGCTTGTTTCCTGATCAACTTCAAGGCTGCTTCTTCGATCCTGCTCAATGGAACCTCTTATGCGACTTTGCACCCGGATGCCACATTACCGCAAGTGCGAAACCAGAGTTGCCTGTGTACAAGCTGTGAAGTTATGGCCGACATTGTGGAGGACCGAGGAAAAGCCGCTGGAGGCGCTCTATATTAGCCGCCTGCGCCGTCAGGGATGGGGTTCCTAGCCGTGGTTCCAGACTCAAAAGCCGCCCTGCCCGCCCCAATCCGGGACTGGGGGGTGCGAAACAGGCTTCGGGCGCGGATTTTCACAGTTGACATTCTGCGTGGAGAGAGGAGAATACCACCCGTCAGGTTTCCCCGCTCAGACACGATCGTTTGTCCTCCCGGTGTGTGCTGGGTATGAAAGAGACCTGCGAGGAGAGACTATGAATAAAGCGGATCTGGTTGACAAGATCGCGGGCGCTTGCGAAATCAGCAAGGCGCAGGCAACAACTGCGATTGATACTGCCGTGAGCAGCATAACCGGTGCTTTGCGGAAAGGGGATCGGGTGGCTTTGATAGGTTTCGGCACTTTCTCGATATCGCAGAGAAAGGCGCGGAACGGGCGCAATCCGCAAACCGGCGCCACTATCAAAATCGCTGCCCGAAAGGTCGCGAAATTTTCCCCTGGGGCCGAACTCAAGAAAGCAGTCAACAAGAAGTAGATAGAACTGAGAATCTGAAGCTAACGAAAAGACGGCAGGGGGTCGGCCCTGCCG
>PLIO01000155.1 GCA_003140075.1 Acidobacteriaceae bacterium
GGAGGGGAAATGTCTGGGAAACAGGCGGTACTCGCAGTCCTGGTAGTGGGGATGTCTATTCTGGGGGCCTCTGCAGCCGCCCAGGACGAAAAAAATGAGTTGACCGGCATGATTGGCCGCATTTTTATCAGCGACCAGGGCATCATCGGTCCCAATGCGCCCACAGTCAACCCGGTCATCCACTCCGGCAAAGGGCTCACCTTCGAAGTCGACTATGCGCGGCACCTGTTCGGCACTGAGATTTATGGCATCTCGGCAGAGGTACCAGCGGTGTTCAATCTTGATGAAGATTTGAACGCCGGCGGGCCCGTGGTCCCCGTGGATTACAAACAGATCTTCGTCACTCCGGCGGTTCGGGTGAATCTGTTTCCCGAGACCAAGGTTACGCCCTGGGTGAGCTTTGGCGGCGGTTTCGGCCGTTTCAGCGAAAATAAGAACCTGCTCTACTACGGGACGAATCCCGGCGGCTCTTCGACATCCGGGGTGATTCAGGGCGGGTTGGGGCTGGACGTGAGTCCATTTGGAACGCGCCTCAGACATTTCAGCATCCGGGGTGAGGTTCGCGATTTCTTCTCAGGCACGCCGAACTTTCCGTTGGCTGATACGGGCAAGACACGCCAGCATAATTATTTTGTCGGCGGCGGCTTCATGTGGCATTTCTAGCTGCTCTGGAGATTCGATAAGGCGACGGGATCGGGAAGGGCGCGACGCTACTCTTTACCGGCGCGCTGGCTAAACTGGAGGCGCAACGTGTTAGCGCTCACTTCTTAGCTGCCAGCTCCACCTCTTCATACAGCTCCGGCAGTCGCCTAGCATCGTCCGACGAATTCCCGAACCGTGCCGATTCGTAGGCATCGGTGAACTTCCCGACCGGCGTTCGCAGCCGCTCGTCTTCGATCACGCGGACAAACTCCTGCGCCGTCTGCGTGGCGGATTTCTGAACTCCAGAGCGCGCCAGAAACCGAGCCATCCGTTCATACCACATGGCCGCGGCCTCATCCGGCGAGCGCTCGGGATGCGCTTGCAGCCGTCTCGTCCGGATAAGCCGCGCAATCCGTGCAGCATTGCCCAGTGCCAGCCATAGGAGTGCCACCGCGATGCCTCCCCCGAGCCACCGTCCCGGCGAGTGCTCGACGCCCCGCTGGCTTCGCCGGGCCCAGCCCAGCAGTCGCGCATAGTGCAGCCTTGCCCACATTCGCGCCCGCTCCCACGAGCTGCGCGTACCGCTCAGCGCCGAGTGTCCCAGAATATATTGGTGCGAGGAGTCGTAGCTGATGACCCACTCTCTCCAGAACGATTGCGCCGCATCCAGATAGAGCATAGCCCGGTCCCAACCTTCCGGCGTGCCGATCGCGCCGCCGGGCGTGGGATCGAACGTGATCCAACCGTAGCCGGGAAAGTAAGCTTCCACCCACGAGTGCGCATCCTTGGCCCGCACCACATAGTTGCTGGTGACGTCGTTGAATTCGTCGCTGCGGAAGCCGTTCACCACGCGCGCGGGAATATTCAAAGTGCGCAGCATCACGGCCATCGAAGAGGCGAAGTACTCGCAGTGTCCCTGCCTTCGGTCGAAAAGAAAATTCGCAAGGGGATCGGCCACCGGTGCGGCCGGCAGTTGCAGCGTGTATCCGTAGTGCGTTTTCAAGTAAGTTTCGAGTGCGACAGCTTTGTCGTAGCTATTGGAAGCCAACCGTGTAGCCTGTGCTGCCAGCGGAGCCACACGCGGATCGAGCGCCGGCAACTGAAGATACGCCGACGCCAGTTGAGGAAGAGAATCTCCCGCGGATCGAAGCTGCAGGGGAGACGGTCTGGCGATATCCGAGTACGCTTCGTAAACGCTGACGGAGCGCTGATTATCAAGATCATAGATGGCTCCGCCCACATCCACTGACAGTGCTCGATACGGTCCAACGATCCGGCGTCCCCAGGGAGCAAGAAAAAATAGGTTGGTGCCGATCGGCTCCAGCAGCACGCGGTAGTGAATGAGGCGAGCCGGAACACCCGGCGCGGCCTGACTCCGCGTCCCGTAGGCCTGAGCCACTCCCTGGCTGAACAGCGGAATGGCAAAGCTGGCATCCGGTTGCCGCTCCAGTTCATGCTGCGCGCGCGGGTTCGACCATGTCTTGCCATCGAAATTCGTCAGCGCCACACCGCGCCAGTGCAGGGCGTACTGGCCGCGATTGTCCCCGTCAATCTGGATGTGCATGACCACCGCATTGGATTGCTGAATCTGTCCGATTCGCCCCAGTTGCACCCGATCGCTGAAGCCGGTGGAGAAATCGGTGCCGAACGAATAGCCGCCAAGATAACCCGCAGACATGCGGGGCAGAAGAAAGAACACGGCCGCCGCACCAATCAGTATCATTAGCACCAAAGCCGGAGTTATTCGCGCCAGCGAGAACGCCAAATGCCGGTGTTCCTCTTCGTCTCTAGAGTGCCGCGCTTGGAATCGCGCGGCGCGCCCCGACCGCCGCATCTCCAGCAGGATGAATGTAGCCACCGCCGTCAGCACGAATCCCGCAAAGAAGAAGAGAAAAACGCTGTCGACGGTCAGCACGGACGCGGCCAGCACCATCAGAAAGGCCAGGATCGCCAGCATGGTGAAATCGCGATCGCGCCGCAGCGAAAACGTTCGCACCACTGCGGCGAACAGGACGAGGTGGACGGTGGCCGCCAGAAAGCCGCGGGAGAGCAGGAAGTAATCGCCGGCGTAAAAGACGAAATACACGATGGTCAGCGGCGTTGTCCATCGCTCCGAAATCACGATGCGTCGTCTACGAACCAGCAGACAACCACGAAAGGCCAGCGCCGCTCCCACCAGCAAGATGGTCGGCAGGTCGAGCCCGCCAGTGCTGGCGAGGGTTCCAAATCCCATCACGACAAGAAAGTAGATGGAAAGCTCGAAGTATTTATTGATCGCCTGCGGAAGCGGGATCACGCCGGACTGTGGCATCTCAGAAGGCATCGAACGTGACCTTGGCGATCCATGAGGACCGCACTGCCAGATTTCCTCACCGAATTTCGTCGTTCAACTTCTATTGTTCGACAAGTCCTATCCAGAAGGGAAGGCCATACTGCTGATTTCTTGCACCAAAAGTCATCCGCCGTTTGCCCGTCGCTATGGCGATGCAGTGCGCCCACGGGAATAGGCGCGCATGTTTGCTAGAATGATTGGAGTCAGGCATCGGTCTCACGCGACGTACTCTCGCCAACCCCGCCAGGTCCGGAAGGAAGCAACGGTAACGGGCTCTTGCGTGTGCAGTGGGTCCCCGGTGCCTGGCTTATTTTCCCGCTCGCCCGCCGGACCCACCTTTAACATTCTTTACAAGTCTTTGCGCAAGAAATGTATCGTCACCTCGTCACCAGTAGTCAGTTGTAGTAACCGCTGGTGAAAAACGTCGAGGAGAGAATAATGTCCAATCTACCATCAAAGTCAGCATCTCCAACCGTTACCATTCGCGTCTCCGGACGCCTGTCCCAAGGTCATCTTTCCTATCTCGACCAACTCGTCTCCTCGGCGATCGACTGCGTTTTATGGCCTTTGCTGGATTTGACTCGCCTGGAAGAGCTGGACCGCGTCGCATTGACGTACCTCATCGGCGGGGAGGGTCGCGACTTCGGCATCATCGGCTGTCCGAATTTCATCCGCGAGTGGATGCAGCACGAAAAAGAGCGTTGCGCCGCTTGACCCGTCCCTCAATTTTTCAGGGCCAACGGCGAAAGGCGAACCGTGCACGTCAGCGGCTTGAGTTAGACATTCCGGCTTCAATCGTTCAAAATACTCGTTTCATCTCAAGAGGAGTCCTATTTGAACGAACCGAGGCAGTCCCTGCGCCCGCTGGAGAAGATCGCTGGAGTAAAGATCAGTGCCCTCGGCACCTACGTGCCGCCCCGCCTTCTTACCAACGCCGACCTCGAGAAGATGGTCGACACCACGGATGATTGGATTCTGAGCCGCGTCGGCATCCGCGAGCGCCACATCGTGGAAAGAGGCGTAGCCACGAGTGACCTTGCGGTTGAGGCGGCCAAGAAGGCGCTCGCTCAGCGCGGCCTGGCCCCCAGCGACATCGATGCCATCATCGTCGCCACGGTCACTCCCGACATGTTTTTCCCTTCCACCGCCTGCCTCGTCCAGCACAAGCTGGGTGCGGCGGGTGTTTGGGGATTCGATCTTTCCGCCGCCTGCTCAGCTTTTATTTACGCGGTGCAGACGGGGGCTCAGTTCGTCGCCTCCGGCACGCACAAGCGGATCCTCGTGATCGGGGCCGACGTGATGTCATCGATCATTGATTATGCGGATCGTGCCACGTGTGTGATTTTTGGCGATGGCGCGGGCGCGGTAATTCTCGAGGCTGCGGAAGACGATTCCGTCGGGTTGATTGATTTCATCCACGAAATCGATGGCTCTGGCGGCTGCGTTCTCTACATGCCGGGCGGTGGCAGTCTTAATCCCGCCACTCGTGAAACCGTCGACCAGAAAATGCACTACGTTCACCAGGACGGCCAACAAGTCTTCAAGTTCGCCGTGCGCAAACAGACCGAGGCCTGCCTGAAGTTGCTCGAACGCAACGGCTTAAAAGCAGCGGATATTGACGCCTTCATTCCCCATCAAGCCAACCTGCGCATCATCAACGCCACTGCCGAACGTCTGGGCTTGCGCCCGGAAAGCGTGATCGTCAACATCGAGCGCTACGGCAACACCACGGCCGGCACCATCCCTTTGGCCATGAACACGGCGATCGAAGAAGGAAAGCTGAAAAAGGGGAGTCTGGTGCTGATGGCCTCGGTGGGCGCAGGCTTTACGATTGGAGCGGCTCTCCTGCGCTGGGCCTTCTGAAAGCGGGCTTCGGGCTCCGGCTTGCGGGCTGCGGTTGCACCAACGCTCAGTGCAGTACCGCCTCGGAATCGCTATAGCCGAAGCCCGAAGCCGAAGCCGCCCCATGACGTTCGTAATCTCTCGCTGTGCATTTCTATAGCGCAGCCACAGCACCAACTGTTATCTTTTCGCAGCGTTCGCCTCACGTGGGGATGTGGCGGACGAGTAAGACCATGCTGCGTTCTACGTGCTGCTGGCTCCTGCTTGGCCTAGTTTCGATGGGCGCGACCGCCCAGAGAGCAAGAGACGACTCCCAGGAAACCAAACTGCTGGTGATGGAACACCTGTGGAACGAAGCCCAGGTGAATCGCGATGCGCGGGCGCTTGACGGCATGATCGGCGCCAGTTTCGTCAACACCGAGTATGACGGAGAGGTCAGCGACAAATCAAAGTTTCTTGCCGACATCAAAGACCCACATTTTAATCTCACGAGCCTGACGATTCAGGACCTTAAGGTCAGCATGTATGCGGACTCGGCTGTGGTCGTTGGGACGTACCACACGAAAGGCACTTATGAAGGCAAGCCCTACGAACACATCGGCCGTTTCACCGACACCTGGGTGTTCACCGAAGGCCGATGGCAATGCGTTGCCAGCCATACCAGCCTGCTAAAGAAGTAAACTTCCAGCAAACGAGTAGAACGATTGATGCGATAAAAACTTTTCATGTGTGGAAATGGCTTCCGCAAATGAGGAGTGACGATCGAATCGAGGTAGGGATTCGACTAAGATTTAGGAATCGATCGTCCCTGCGCCCGCGGAAACTGCACATGGAAGCCACGCCCCGTCCACACCGATGGAAGACCGTACTGGCCTTTGCCATTATCTATCTGGTTTGGGGTTCCACGTTTCTCGCGATCCGCGTCGGTGTCAGAGAAGTGCCGCCGTTCCTGCTTGCAGGGATGAGGTTCTTTGTTGCCGGTCTTGTGCTCTACGCGTGGATGCTCGCGCGGGGTACAGCATCACCCACGCTCCGCGAGTGGTCCGCGGCTTCATTTCTTGCCGTTCTCATCTTCGTGCTGGATTACGGTTTGCTCTTTTGGGCGGAAAAGCGCGTGCCGTCGGGAATCGCAGCCGTCATGATGGCGACGATCCCCGTCTTCATTACAATTGCGGACATTCTCCTGCTGCGCACGCAGCGGCTCACAGCCCGGTTGGCAATCGCGCTTTTGGTGGGAATTGGCGGCGTAGCGGTGCTGGTCAGCCGCTCGACAGGTTTTGGCGAGGGCCCGATCGATACTGCCGGAGCGATTGCGCTGGTAGTGGCTGCGATCAGTTGGTCGCTGGCTGCGGTGCTCACACGCAAAATGACCTTGCCCGAATCGAAAGTGATGAGTTCCGGGGCGCAGATGCTTGCCGGAGGAATCCTGCTCACGCTCACAGCGGCAATGTTGGGAGAGACTAGAGGATTCGATGTACGCGCGGTCTCGGTCGGAGCGTGGCTGGCTCTTGCCTATTTGATCGTCGCCGGTTCGATCATCGCCTTCACCGCCTATGTGTGGCTCATTCATCACGAGTCGCCCACCAAGGTGGGGACCTATGCTTATGTCAATCCTGTCGTGGCGGTTCTGCTGGGATATTTCCTTGGCGGGGAAGCGCTTGGTGCGAGGACGGTGCTGGGAACGCTCCTGGTGCTGGTGAGTGTGATCGTGATTACGACTACGCCAAAAAGGGGAGTAAACCCTAAGCCCCCGGTCAAAGAGCCGGAGCTGAGCAAATCCTGATCCTATGGCCGCGTCATCTTCTCCGGACGCACCAGTTGGTCAAATTCCTCGCCCGTAAGATACCCCAACTTCAATGCCGCCTCGCGCAGGCTGCTGTGCTCCACATGCGCCGTGTGAGCGATCTTAGCGGCATTATCGTATCCCACTTTCGGCGCCAGCGCCGTCACCAGCATCAGCGAGTTCTTCACGTACCACTCCACCTTGGCGCGATCGACCTCGATGCCATTGATCATGTACTCGACGTATCCGTGGCAGGCGTCGGCGATCAGGGTGACTGAGTGCAGAAAGTTGTAAATAATAACCGGCTTGTAAACGTTGAGCTCGAAGTTGCCCTGTGAGCCGGCAAACCCAACCGCAGCGGTAGCACCGTGAACCTGCACGCAGACCATGGTCATGGCCTCGCACTGCGTGGGATTCACCTTGCCCGGCATGATGGAAGACCCGGGCTCGTTCTCAGGGATGGAAAGTTCGCCCAAGCCGCAGCGCGGCCCGGAGGCCAGCCAGCGGATATCGTTGGAAATTTTCATCAGCGATGCCGCCAGCGTTTCCATCGCGCCCTGCGCGAAAACGATCTCGTCGTGAGCCGAAAGTGCGGCGAACTTGTTGCCGTGAGAGCGGAAGGGAAGTCCGGTGAGTTCGGCAATCTTTTTCGCGGCGCGTTCCGCGAATTCAGGATGAGTGTTCAGTCCCGTGCCCACGGCAGTTCCGCCGATGGCGAGATCGAAGAGGCCCTCCAGCACTTGCTCCAACCGCTTGATGTCGCGCTGCAACAAGCTGGCCCAGCCGCCGAACTCCTGCCCGAAAGTCAGCGGCACGGCATCCTGCAAATGTGTGCGGCCGATCTTCACCACATCGTTGAATTCCTTCGCCTTGGCCGCGATGGCATCGTGAACGCTCCGGATCGCGGGAATCAACGCGTTCTTCACTCGCTCCGCCGCCGCAATGTGCATCGCTGCGGGAAACGTGTCATTCGATGACTGCGACATATTCACATCGTCATTCGGATGCACTGGCTTTTTCGACCCCATTTTTCCGCCGGCGATTTCAATGGCTCGGTTCGAGATGACCTCATTCACGTTCATATTGGTCTGCGTGCCGCTGCCCGTCTGCCAGACGCGCAGCGGAAATTGATCGTTCAGCTTGCCCGCAATCACCTCGTCGGCAGCCTGCACGATGAGCTTGGCCTTGTCCGCCGGCAGCTTGCCTAAGTTCTGATTCACCAGGGCGCAGGCCTTCTTAAGTGTGCCAAAGGCGCGGATCAACTCCGGCGGCATGGTGTCGCGCCCAATGTTGAAGTGCAGCAGCGAGCGCTGCGTCTGCGCTCCCCAGTAAACGTTGGATGGGACCTCGATCTTTCCCATGCTGTCGGATTCGGTACGGGTGCGTGCGGCGGGTTCTGCGGAGGTTGGCATAGTGTGTCCTGGCTAGAGCGTGCTGGAAAACGGATGGGTAACCGTGAATTATAGCGCGGCGCCTACGTCCGACTGTGCGCTCGCTCACAGCGGCTTGTGACGTTAAGGGAATCAACCCCACCTGCGTGCTAGAATCATCGGTCTCTGGCCCCTGCTTCCTTCTGTGGTGGCGGTGGCCGGGTCACCGAATCCATGCCCGACTTTCTGACTGCCGAAGATGTTGAAACTCTGCCCGAGGCCAAGACTCGTCCGCACCCCGAGATGCGTACCGATGTCCTGGTCATCGGGGCCGGTCCTACTGGCCTAGCGTGCGCCCTTGAAGCCCAGAAGGTCGGGCTTCGGGTCATCGTTCTTGACAAGGGCTGTCTGGTGAATTCGCTTTTTCACTACCCCGCTAACATGTTGTTTTTTACCACGCCGGAACTGCTGGAGATCGGCGAGATTCCTTTCACCACCGCCAATCAAAAGCCTACTCGGGAAGAGGCTCTGGAGTATTACCGGAAGGTTGCCGAACATTACCGTCTCGACATTCGCCAGTACGAGTGGGTCAAGACGGTGATGGGCGAAGATGGAAAGTTCAGCATCACGGC
>PLIO01000183.1 GCA_003140075.1 Acidobacteriaceae bacterium
GGCAAAGCCCGAGTAACTCTCTTTGCCGCCGACGGTTCAATGTTCATCGACGATGTTGAGACCGGCGATCTCTGGAATTTTCCTGCTGGCCTTCCTCACTCTATTCAGGGTCTAGGTGAAGAGGGATGCGAGTTTCTTCTCGTCTTCAATCAGGGATCATTCTCCGAAGAGAGTACCTTCTTGCTTTCTGATTGGCTTAAACATACACCTACGGAAATTCTGCAAAAAAACCTCCGACTGGGTGCTGATGCCATCGCAAAGCTGCCGAAAGATGATCCGCTTTACATTTTCGCCGGCGGTTTGCCTGCGAACTCTATTGATCAAGACCGGTCTGAAGTGGCGCTAAATGCTCCTGCGCCGAAACAACTCTACACGTTCAAAGCTAGTGCCCTGGAGCCGACGCACGTCAATGAATTCGGTAATGTGAAGATCGTCGATTCCCGCAATTTCCCGACATCACAAAACATTGCGGCGGGAATCGTAACTGTCAAACCAGCGGGGCTGCGTGAAATGCACTGGCACCCGAATGCGAGTGAGTGGCAATACTGGATCAAAGGTAAGGGCAGAATGACCGTCTTCGGCGCTGAAGAGAATGCTCGGACGATGGACTTTAGCGCCAATGACGTCGGCTATGTGCCTGCAATGGCCGGTCACTATATCGAGAACACCGGTGACGAGGATCTCGTCTTCTTGGAGATGTTCACAGCATCGGAGTTCCAAGAAATTTCTTTGAACAACTGGCTTCGTTCCATTCCGACTCAGGTGGCGGCGGCACATACAAATCTATCTCCAGAAGAGATAGCGATGATCCCGCCAAAAGCGAACCGGCTGATCGGCTAGCGGAATAATACTTTGGCGCATTGTCAGACGAGCGTCAGCTACCGGGCCACCGAATCGAGTGTGAGGAGGAGAGGATGCACGAGTATTCAGAACGAAACTTTACTTCGGGAACCGCTGGGCTAGTCGCGATAGACAAGGTGGGAATGAGGTACTGTTCCTCGATCCTGTGACCTACTGCATCACAAAGACAATCGCAGGTTTTGAGCCGAAGGTGCATGAGTTATTGATATCGGAGGACCACACAAAGGCATTTGTTCCAATCTATGGGGATGGCATCCACGGCGACAATCCAAATCCGGGCCATCTCATCGCTGTCATAGATTTGACCCACAAAGAGCATATAGCTAACTTCGACGTGTCGCCGTACGAGGCTCCGCACGGTATGCGCTGGGGCTCTCTCGGGCAACTTTACTGCATCTGTGAAAACAGCGGTGTGGTTCTCGCGATGAGCCCGCAGACAGGCGGGATTGATCACGTGTTGGAGGTGGGGTCGGATAAGGGGCACAGAATTGAGATTCTGCCAGACGGTTCAAAGCTGTACGCCGAGACCGAAGAGGACGCGTTCCTTGCCATTATCGACTTGCAATCTCGAAAACGTATTAAGAAGCTCTCCCTGCCTGAGCGAGTTGGACGGCTTGGGCATGTCTCCGGATGGAGAGACCGTCTTAGCAGTAGACGGGAAGAAACCGATCCTGTTTGTCATCAACACCGAAACGGACACACTCAAAACCACTGTCCCTCTTAAGCATCATCAGAAGGCAGCTCAGATCGTAAGGTACAGTCCCAACGGGAAAGTCATCGTAGTCACAAGCCACGAAGAGCCGCTTGGGACGATCCTGAACGCAGACCTCAGCGACCAGAAGAGCATTCAACTCGGCAAGGGGCCGATGGACATGGCGTTTCATCCCGACGGCAATACTGTTCTTGTTGCCAATCAGGGCGATGGCACGATCTCTGTTGTTGATTTGCGCGAGGCCAAGGCTCTGAAGACCGTACATGCCGGTGCTGGAATTGAAAGCCTGTCGTTCTATTAAGTAAGTGAGTCCACTATGACAGCCTGGAAGCAACTAGCAAAAGCGCACGAGTTGCACATGCCCGAGTTCTCCTTTGCGAATGGAGAGCGGCGCTATGTGAAGCTTCATTGTCGCACCCTGGGTCAGCTCAATTCCGAGAGAAACAACGCAGTGCTTCTTCTTCATGGAACCACCGGCAGTAGCATGCAATTTCTCCAGCCAGATATGGCCAACTTCCTATTTGAGCGGGATCAGCCACTCGACCACAACGAATATTTTCTCATCACTCGCCGCCGCTTATTCCGACACCATCGGAGTACCAGCCATCATTTCTATCGAATTGTTTCCGCAGTTGATGGCGCTCGAGGGTGACCGGGGGGCTGGGCCGCTCCTGCGCTCCATCTCCGGAATAGCGACTTTTTCCTTACCTGAGGCAGGCTTCGATATAGACTCATCCGATCAAATTGGCGCAGGATGATCAAGTGTACTGGCGAAGATTTCTGCCTGATGGCATCGTGCGTCGGTCGCCGAATGCCGCTCTGAGCGCTTACTCATTGTGATTCGAGATATTCGCAACCGTTCCGCAGTTTCATTTCGTTGCTGACGCCCACTCATCGATTCGGATTGCATAGAAGCAACAGGGCGCAGACGCAATGGGAATTCTGCTCCAGGATGGGCTTCCGCTACACGTGTAACTCCGCACAACCAAACAATTCGTACGGCTGCAGGCTCCCTAACATCATCTTCCGGAATTTAAGTTCATTTCACTTTAGCGAGCAGGACAACGCAAGCCCCGTCCCAAGAGCTTTTGCCGGAAGAGGCGGGCGCGGTAGCATTCAGCGGCATCAGTCCGATGTTCCTGGCGCTGAGATGGAAGTGCTCCTCAAGGTAGTGCGCGACCAGTATCGAACGAGATCTCGATGCAACCATTTCATCGGCAGCCAAAGCCTGATTCGAATAGCCTTCAACGATGATCGGTTGATCGATGACCGAATTCTTGATGGTGCCGATGAGTTGATCGATTTGCTGCTCGCCTGCGGGGGAAAGAACTTCATTGCCCTTGGCATCCGTCGCGAACGCATCCGTCGCATTGAGCCAGGCGCGTTGGCTTCTTTGGCTTTCGAAGTAAGAGTTGCTGCGATATTGATCGGGAGTCAGCTCTTGCAGACTATAAAAGCCTCTCTTTTTGAAAAATCCTCGGAAGAAAAACTCGTGTTTGAGGGCCTCGGTGTCTTCCGCCATGTTGGCGGTTGCGAGATTTACATTCGCCAGGGATTCCCTGATATTCTCCGCGGCGTTATCACCGGCGCGGTCAGGACCCAGTGCCTCGTTCAAGGCTACATTCAGTTGCCGGGAGGTTTGATCGAGATTCCGGGAGGCGTCCTTTGCGTTGTTCAGGGTGTCCTCGGCTTTCTGGGAAAGGTCTCGCGACTGGAAGTCTGTCATTACCTGCTTCG
Source organism: Acidobacteriaceae bacterium (assembly GCA_003140075.1). GTDB lineage: Bacteria > Acidobacteriota > Terriglobia > Terriglobales > Acidobacteriaceae > Sulfotelmatobacter. The sequence continues at coordinate 3,311 of PLIO01000183.1, forward strand.
CCTGAACGAATACCTGATCCAAATTGGCGGTGGCCTGCTGCGCATTCCCCACCGCTGCTTTTACTGAGTTCGATGTTTGCTGGTCAGTGAGCAGCATACCTACAGTGCCTTTTCCACTCCGGATGCCGTCCACGATTCCGTTCGCGTTGTTGACCGTTGCGCTAATTGCATCGAGCGTGCCATCGGCTTTCGTCCTTATATCTCCAATGGTGACATTGGCCTGATCCATGACGCCCGTCATCTTCGCAATCACGGCGGAGAGTTCGATCGGTTCCTGGCCGCGCAGCGTCGCTCCGCGCGGTGCCTGCTGAGCCTGGTCCGTGCCATCATGGATCAGCAAGAACTTGTCTCCGACAAGGCCATCGGATTCCACCGTTACGAACGAATCCTCGCGAACGAGCTTATGAAGTTTGTCATCGACATGCAGCTTCAACCTGAATTTGCCAGATGGACGATCCGGTATCTGAATTGCGCTGACTTGGCCCGCGCTAAAACCGGAGACTTTTACCTTAGACCCTGGCGAGATTCCATTCGTGTTGGTCAGTTCAGTGAAGAAATCCACATGACGGCTAAAGGCCTCATGGCTGTTCCCGATCAGGAACAGGCCGACACTGAACAGCACCACAGCAGACAGAACGAATACGCCGATGGCCGCATAATTGATTTTCATATACAAGACTCCGAGACAAGTTGTCGCACGACTTCGTTGTCGCTCTTCTCTAATTCAGAAGCTGTGCCAAAGCCGACCAGGCGCCCCTGGTCGAGTATGGCGATGTGGTCGGCAACTCTCCGCGCGCTCCGCACATCATGGGTGACGATGACGAGCGTCGTGTGAAGATCTTTCTTCACTTTGATCAGAAGGTTGTCTATCTCTGAAGCGGTGATCTGATCAAGCCCGCTGGTGGGCTCGTCGGCTAGTAGCAGCGTTGGATTCAGAACCAGAGCCCGTGCCAGACCCGCCCGCTTGCTCATGCCTCCCGAGAGCTCGGCCGGCATTTTGTCTTTGTCGTGATCGAGGCCAACACGCTTGAGCGTTTCCTCTATGGCTTGCTGGATCTCGGCTGAAGACTTCGTCTTATCCAGGCGGTGGAGCGGCAAAGCAAGATTCTCTCCGACCGTGAACGAGTCGAACAGGGCACCGCTTTGAAAGAGAAAGCCGATGTGGCGCCGAACACGAGAGAGATCTTTCTCGCCAACTTGAGCGATGTCTTCCGACTCGATGCAAACTTTTCCGCTGTCTGGCTTGAGCAGGCCATCCATTAACTTGAGAGTGACGGTTTTGCCCGTGCCGCTGCGCCCAAGGATGCAAAGCGCCTCACCTTTACCGAGCTTGAACGATACGTCGACCAGGACCTTTCTATTTCCGAAGGTCTTCGATACGTGCTGGAACTCAATCGCCGGGGGATCGCTCATATGGCTTGCCCGGGAAAGAAAAAGAAGATGACCTTCACCAGGATGACATCCACCACGATGATCAGAAGGGAGGATAGGACCACGCTGTTCGTGGCAGCCCGCTGCACTCCCTGGGATCCTTCGTTGGTGGTGTATCCGAAATAACCCGACACGGTACCGATGATGAGTCCGAAAACCGAGGTCTTAAGGGTAGGCGGAATAAAGTTAGCCCATTCCACGGTCTTGAAAGCGCTGGTCATATAGAGTTGCAGAGAGATGTGAGAAGTAGCGTGCTCCGAGAAAAATCCTCCGGCCAAGCTGGCGAAGTCCATGAATACAGTCAACAGCGGCAAAACGAAAATGCAGGCGACGATCCGGGTCACCACAAGCATTTTGAAGGAGTCCACCGACAAAGACTCGAT
>PLIO01000035.1 GCA_003140075.1 Acidobacteriaceae bacterium
GAGGAAACAGCCCGGGTCCTCGAAATTTCCCCCGGCTCGGTAAAAACGCGGCTGCTGAGAGCGCGACTGATGTTGCGCGATTTCCTGAGTCCAGGCTTAAACGGACAATGGAGTGCGACGCCGGCGTTTGCGAAAGGGAACAAGCCATGGGAATAACCTGCGAAACCATATGGCGCGAAAGTTCCAACTACATAGATGGAACTCTAAGCCCCGATTTGCAGCAGTCCATCGATGAGCACATCAAGACCTGCCAGGCTTGTGCGTCGGTGCTTGCCGGTTTGCAAAATATCGTCACGCTGTACGGCGACGAACGCATGGCCGAACTCCCATCTGGATTTTCCCGACGACTGCATCGCCGTCTCGAGGCAAACATGCCCACCACGCGGCGCAATTTCTTCGGCTGGGCCGTCGCGTTGGCTGGATCAGTGCTAGCTGTAGGAGGAATCGAGTTGAGCCGCGCTTCGCACCAATTCCCTGACTCAATCTCTAAACACTCTCAACATTTGGCAAAACCAATCCCTCCGGATATGCAGGTAGTAGTCTCAGAGAAAGGGAGACTTTTTCATCTAGCGGCATGTCCTTTCATTATTAACCGGGAAACAATTCGGCACATGACAGCGAGCGTAGCCCTCGCGCAGGGCCTTAGTCCCTGCACGAGGTGCTTGAGCAAGTATTTGTAAGGCAAAGCAAGCAGGGCTTGAAGTATACCGCTTTATCAGTCTTAATCTCCGCGGTAAACGGCTTGGGTTGGTTGCTGCCTTGAGGGATCGGTCCGACGTGCCGCCGTCCTGAGTGCTCAGCGGATCCGGAGGTGATACCAATCGCGCCGATGACTACCCCAATGCTAGAGCTGCTGTGCGTAGGAGAACGTAGCGGTTTCTTGCGAGCCTTGCAGCTTGCGGGTGAAAGTACGGTGCGGCGTTGATGAAAACCTCTTTCTCTTGGAGATTCGGATCTTTCCGAAAGGTACAGTCGAGGCAGCTGACGCGGACTTTGGGAGCACATCTACCTGTGTGCCACAAAACCTTCGACTCGCGAAGAAATGAAAAGCCTATAATTTTCTCCCTTGCTCGGTGAGAGATCTTGATTCCTGCCGCACCTGCGCCCAAGGGATCGGAAGATCGACGACCGTCCCGCTTTGCTTAATCGTCTGAACAGCTTCGAAGGCAGCGAGAATCACCTGTCGCTGGACACGGGTACAGAAAGGCGCACCAAAGTGATGGCCCATTGGCCAGGGGATGAAAACCGCCCGCGGAGCTTTGATGGCGGCAGTCACGTCTTTGGCCACCGTGATCGAGACAGTTGGAATTCCGCGTTCTTCGATCTTTCTCTGAATCAGTCCGACCGACTGATGACAAATTGGTCATGCCGCAGCGAGCAGCGCAACGTCCGCCCGCTCTTCTTCATCGACTGCGCGGGCAATGCCCTCGGCTACCGTAGCCTCGAACCGCTCCGGATCCATGTTGTAACCGATAAAGCTGAAGAAATTTCTTGTGAGCCCGCCAATGACTCCTTCAGCCGCTAAATCCTGTAATCGTTCGATAGGGAAGATGACGTTAATGTCCACGTCAGCATCGTCATGCGGATATTTGAGTTGATGAATGATTAGATCAGGTTGCCGGGCATCGGAGGGCACGCGACGGAAGCTGAAGTCACCCAAAGGATGCGCAACCTCCATCGGACGGTCCCGCTTGAGGTGTACACCGCAAGAACTGATGAGGCAGACTGTGCTGTCCTTCAGCGGCTTAGCGAGTCGCGCCAGAGGTACGAACGCATTCTTGGTGATCATCGAGCCGGGGTAACGCTCGTTGATGGTCTGCCACAGACCGGGGCGGAGTTGAGTTCCACTCTCCCGCGGGTCGACCGGCGACTCCGTTGTCTTCGAGGAGTGCAAATTAGCGGCTGCCATCGTGAATCCATTCCCCTGAATTGCGAATGAAATAAAAGTGCAGACGAAAGTAAAGCAACGCCAGTGTGGATGAATCCTTCTGCATGGTTTGCTCAATGAAGTCGCGATCTGGCTCCTGATCATGCAGAAGAATCTTCAGGGCTTCGGTCCAGGATTTGTCGATCTCTTTCCGGCCAACATTTTCGTTGCCATCGCCAAGGTGCAGGCGTACGAAGCGAATGAGCTTCTCCGAGTCGCCATCTTTTACGGCTTCGCGCAAATAAGGAACTGACATCTTCTATTCTCTCTTTTCCTCGGCAACGCTCAAGCGAAAAAGGTCAGGTCGCGGATAGTCCAGAGACGTCGAGCGTCATACACGCACGCTCTGTCTCGGTGAGATCAAGAAATGCATGCAAGATAGTTTCCTGACCGAAGACTCGTATCATTTCGAGATTTCGCAGCGCCCATAGTACTGGAAGGGAGTTGGTGCGTTCCCTTAAGACTGCTGCCAGGGCCTCGCTGCCGACGGCGCTCGAATTCACAGACCCCTCCCCTAGCGCCATGGTCCTTTGTGCTTCTCCTTGATGCCGCTTCTGAGGAAAAGTTACAGGCTGGGAGTCTTAGTCCAATAATTACTTAGATTGCAATTCTTCAGGCTCTCAGTGAGTTGAGAAGGCAGGAACCATAGAGATCGGACGAAAACAAATTCGCNNAGGAGCATTCCATGTTGAAGATGTCCCATGTTCTGTTGACCACAGTTTTGGCAATGAGCGCAGTGTTGCCAGCCCGCAGTAAAGCTCAAACAAGCAGCGCCGCCGGCGGAGCAGTATTCGTCATGACCAATGCAGCCAACAACAATCACATCGTCGCCTACAAGCGCAATTCGGATGGTTCGCTAGAGGAAGGACAAACATTTCCAACCGGAGGCCGGGGCAGCGGTGGAGTTACCGACCCGTTGGGATCGCAAGGTGCTTTAACGCTGAACGAAAACCACACACTACTATTCGCAGTGAATGCGGGTAGCGGGAATATTTCCGTATTTCAAGTCAAGGGTTCGAACCTCAATCTGCTGGAGACTGTTCCCTGCGGCGGTAGCGAACCAGTTGCGGTTGCCGAGCACGGAAGTTTGGTCTACGTAGTAAATGCCGGCGGCGCGAGCGACGTTGTGGGTTTCCGTCTCACCCCGGATGGGCACCTGCAGCAAATCGCGGGTTCAACCACTTATCTGAGCACTGGGACTTCAGAACCCGGGTCGTTATCGTTTAGTCCCGACGGCCAGTTCTTATTGGTCACTGAAAGGCTAACCAACAACGTCGACGTCTTCCACATTCAAAGCAACGGCACGCTGGGTCCAATCGTGGTGAATCCGAGTGCCGGTCCGGGTGCATTTGCGGTATCATTCGCACCCAATGGAACGGCTCTGGTGGTCGAGACCGGACCAACCGGCGGAACGAATGCATCCGCGATCTCTTCCTATGCGGTTGTTAGCAACGGAACGCTCACTTCCATCAGCGCCAGCGTTCCAACTCTAGGGGCGGCAACATGCTGGCTGGTGGTCACTCCCAACGGGCAGTTTGTGTATACCTCTAATTCCGCGTCTTCCACTATCTCTGGTTTCGTTCTCAGCGCAGCCGGTTCGTTGACACCTGTCTCCGGAACCGTGGTGGGGACGAACCCGAGCGGAAGCATCAACCTGGAGATTGTCATTAGTTCAGACGGCAAGTATCTTTACACGCTGGATTCAGGTACCGGCACCGTCAGCATTTTTGCTATCAATCAGGACGGAACCCTTTCCAGCCTGGGGCGATGCAGGCGGACTCTCCGAAGATGTTGGCCTGGAGGGAATGGCAGCTTTCTAACAGTACAGGATGACACTCCGGCTGCTTCGGTTTTCGGTCCATTTGATCTGAGCCCCCATTTCTCGCGTTCTTGGCGAGGAGTGGGGTTTCTTCGTTGCGTTGCTCTTCAGAATTCGGAGACGTCGGTCCAGAGGGGTTTACTCTGGTGTTGCGAGACACTCCAAGTTGTTCTCGCCCATCGACTGACTTCGCCCCGCTCAATCGTTGACCGGGCTCATGAAGTAAAGAAAGGGAAGTCCATGTTCATCGAACTGATGCCACTCATCGAAAAGCGAGCCATAACCATCACAGTGGCAGCTCTCAAAGACGGGCATGTCCGGGTCAACGTCGTACCCGCAGCTGAGGAACTCCATAATTCCATGCGATCAGATTTAGGACTTCGCGCTGGGCAGCCTTGACGCGGATACTACGATGTACTATATCGTACGCTATAGTATTATTGTGTGAATCGACGAAGCGGACTAAGCGTTGGACGTGAACAAGATGGCTGGCGATCACATAGGTGCTGGCAAATCCGACGATCACCTTAGTGATCCTCTTGGCGCCAATCCGCACGACCAATTGACCGAGACGCTCGCGGCGGTCGAACTGCAAACCAGTGTCGAACTGACAAAGCAGCTGAATGAGTTGACGATCGAACGCCACTGGGGCGACGCAATGCGTTGCGAAATACGAGGACCTCGATTATGAAGAGAAGGCTGCCGCGGATCATGAATAGGCAACACTCCGACAACTCGTGTGCGGCAGAGGACGAGTTGAACTCTGCCCTTGTGAACGCCGACATCAGCAGCAGCTATGAAGAATATCTTGCGATCTTCGATTGCTTTTATGCGGATGATGTCACGGTCGCAAGCGACACCGGCTCTGCCCCGCTGCTGGGAAAAGCACGCGTGCTCCCTATCCTCCACAACTTCCTAGTGCCCCTGCACGTGATCGCCGAGATCGGAAGGGTGTCTGTCTGTTTGCGCCAGACCTCAATACCGAGCGACAGGCGGGGGGAACACCACTCTCAATGGTCGCTCGATCTCGTCGGGGCCACGGGAAGGAAGGTTACAGTAAGTTGGTCTTCGACCAGGCGGTGGAAGGGCTCGCTCGTGGTATACGAGCGCCAGTCGGAGCATCATCAACTCGGAGAGCCGCTGACATTTCTCGACTTCGATCTCGACCGTCAAACGCGCGAGAATACGGCGACAGGGTCGCCGTACGAAACTTAGAACACGAAAAATCGCGAGACGAAGGCCGAAATGCTCATTCGCTTATATCAAGGCGGGGTAACGACGATTATGCTGCCCATTCGTCGAATCGGCGCATGATCTCCATGAGCTTGCATCCCAACAGGATGACAGAGCCCCACAATATGAAAGGAACGCCATAGAGTAGGAGATGCTTGCGCGAACGGGCTAACCCAAACGCTCCTACCTTCACGATGGCGTAGACATTCGCTGCGAGATAAGCGACCGCCAAACAGCTCACTACTAGGTAGTGCATCTTCATACTCCTCCTTTTACCGGCCTGCATCTCCGCGCCGATACTCATCGGTCGGCTCATCAAGCTCTTTCTTGAGTCCGGCATCCAAGACCAGATCTCGATCAAAACGCGCATTGGCGATTTGGCACTCGTCCGGACGCATCCCCCGGGAAGTGCCTTAGATTTGCTTGCCAAGAATCAGGGGCACATAGCTTCGGGCGTCTTGCAGCAATTGCTCGCGCGCAATACCGGCCCTGGCGCGAAGCTGCAAACCCTGCATCAAGTCAACGAGCGCCCGGCCTCGCCCCTTGGCAGAGGGTGTGCGAGTCAGGTGC
>PLIO01000018.1 GCA_003140075.1 Acidobacteriaceae bacterium
AAGCGCATGTCGCAGATTCAGCAGCATCCAGAAATGGGCCGCTTAGCCGTGGATTATGCGAATCAGGTTGCGGCGCTTCGTGAAAAGATCAAGGCCCTAGAGGGAAAGAAATGAAACTGATAGAAGTCACCAAAGCCTTTGCCACTGAGGAGCAATGCCTAGCCTACCTAGAGGCAAAGCGCTGGCCCGATGGTGTACGCTGCCTGACTTGCGGATCGAAGGACATCTCCCGCATCACGCGCAAGGTAACGGCGAAGTCTGCGAACAAGCGCGTCCAGCTCTATCAGTGCCTAGAGCCTACCTGCAAGGCGCAGTTCTCTGCCACTACGGGCACGATCTTTAACGGCTCTCACCTCTCGCTGGACAAATGGTATATGGCAATCGCTTTGATTGTGGACGCGAAAAAAGGCATGAGCGCGATGCAGCTACAGCGTCACCTGAAAGTGAACTACCGCACGGCGTGGTATCTGGCGCATCGCATCCGCGAAGCCATGCTCGATCCTGATGGCCTCAAGCTCACGGGCACCGTAGAAATTGATGAGACGTATATCGGAGGTAAGCAGAAGGGCCACAAGCGCAAACTAAAGAACAAAGACGTAGTTCTCGGAATCCGGCAGCGCGGTGGTCCGCTCCGGCTGGTACACGTTCGGGACAACAAAGGCGGAACGCTCTACGAAGCAATCGCGCAGCACGTAGACAAAGGCGTCGATAAGATTATGACGGATGACGCTGGCGCTTACAATTTCCGCATCACGAAATTCCATAATGCGAAGCACTCGACGATCCGCCATAGTCGCGGCGAGTACGTCAAAGGCGAAGTCCACACGAACACCGTGGAGAACTCGTTCTCACTGCTCAAGCGGGCTGTGATAGGGACGTACCATCAGCTTTCGATAAAGCATCTGCAACGCTACTTGAACGAATTTTCCTATCGCTTCAATCGCCGCGAAGACGCGGAAATGTTCGAGAACACCGTGGAGCGCATGGCTGGAATCAAGCCGATGCCATATGCCAAGCTGATCGAAGAGAACGCGTTTACGCCTTTCGTGCGCCACGAACCGAAGGCTTCCGAGCCGTTTTAAGTTTCCTGTCCGGCTTTACTTCAGATCTTTTTTCCGGTTCGGCTGCTATCAAGCGACTGAGAATCGCATCAAATTTGCGTTTTTCTATCTTCATGCTAGGGAGTCTACCATCACAAGTCAGGCCCAAGAAGCTGGCCGCGTGATAATTCCGCCGGAACCATCTGGAACGTTATCAGGAAATTGGGCTTTTGTGAGTAGGGTAAGAGGTAAATCCTTGTGTTTGGATGCTGCAAGACGCAACTCTACGGCCCCTCCGCGAGTTGGGTTACGGAAGGGCACATACACGGTTATGGTCTTTGTGGGGAAACGGCTCCTCACTAGGTTCACTGCCGGAACCAAATCAGAATCTCCGCTGAAAAGAATCAGATGATCGCACAAATTCTGATAGGCGTCGTCCAGCATGGTTATCGCTATGTTCACATCAGTCCGTTTTTCTTCCGGGACCTGAAAAACCCTTAACGCTCCATGGAGACAGGCGGTGACCCTGCACTTTACTTGTTTGTTTTTATATTTTCCAAGCACAACGTTCACCGTGGGCGTTGTAGCTAGAGCTTTCAGATAAGCCTCTTGATGCGGTTTCGTAGACCCGTCCACAAGGGCAGTAAAATAGCGGACGACTTGAACGTCATCAGCAGGGCGTAGTAAGCGACAGTACCGCTCAAGGTCAAGCCATTTCAGGCGCGGAACATCCTTGAGAACACCGTAATAGAGATTGAATCCGTCGATGTAAACAATTACTCGCGGTTTCGGCAGTGGCGCGGCTGCGGGAGGTAAACCCAAAATATTATGGGCAATCATATAGATTGCCCGGACCGGCCTTAACAGCAGCCGGGGAGTCGTGTCTTTAGGATACGCGGTTATGGGACAAAGTCAAGCCTTAAGCTACTGAAACAAAACAACATACCTACCACATGGGTCAATCTTATCTATCGTACATGTGGTAGATTGCATGATAGGTAGGCAGATGATATATTGTGGTAAGTGATTTGCTTGGGAGGACTTATGGATTGTAAAGAACTAAATCAGCTTATAGCCAAAGAGGAAAAATTCTTGGAAGGGGTCGAGAACAATTTGGCCGAATCCAAGAAGTCCTACCAAGAAGCACAGCAGAAAGCGAGCGTCGCTCAGCTCGCCTTCCAAGGTGCGCAGAATGAATTAAATATTTGGACGGGTGCTGCCAACGCGATTAAGGTTCGCTTAACGCGGCTGCGAGAGCAGGTCCAGCAAGAGCAGCCTACGTCGCCGGATAAGCCAATCACTAACTTGCTCGCCTCGGCCACAAGTACGCTCCGTGCTATCGCCGAATCATCGAATGGGTCGCAGGATGTCAACAAAACCGAGATGATTCGAGCTGTTCTTCGACGCCATCCCGCTGGAATCACTCCCGCCGAGTTATGGCAAGAATTGAACGGTGAGGTGTCTCGCGATTACGTATACGCTGTCTTAAAGCGACTGAAGGACCGGGATCAGATTTCTTACAGGAGGAAGAAGTATAGCCTTCGAGACATTGCAGGGCAAAAAACCTTGGGCAACAACGCGCCTGCGACATTGCAATGAAGAGATCACTAGCCTGATACCACCACGGTTTCTCACCGTGGTATTGGGCGAAAACACGAAGGCCCGATTCGCTGAACTCTTCGGGAGGCTGGCGAATCGAGCCGTGGTGAGCTTACTTTGAGTGCCCCGGAGGGCGTCTAGCTGGTCGCTAGGAGCGGTCTTATACACCGCAGTTCCTTCACAGGAACGGGGTCCGATCCCCCCGTCCTCCGCCTATTATACCTCACAAAGGAACGTTGGTTCCAGAATGGACCATAAATGGCACTTTATAAGTACCCGAAGCTGCTTTCGCCCGTAGACCACGCCGAATTTGACAAACTGTACTCTCCCGGCATAATCACGGCATGGTCTGGAATATACAGATGTGAGGGTTGTGGAAGAGAGGTGGTCCACACCGTCGCTAAACCCCTACCTCCCCAGAACCACCATCAACACACGCCTCCTCAAGGGTCGATCCGCTGGCGTCTTGTCGTAACCGACTCTGCACCTCCATCTTAACGATTGGATCGACTTCAAGCCGTACTAGCAGAGCAGGCTCCTGTGGAATGTGCTTCCACAGGAGTGTTGCTATTTGCGGCAGAGCTTTAGCCACCGCAATTAACTTCCCCGCCGAAATATGGTCTTGCATAAACTCAATTACATCTTGAAGCTCACTGTCCAAGAATAATTGTTTAACAGCCCTGTCACGGTGATCAGACTCTTTCATTTTTCCTCCTCTGTGTCAAATGCATAATCATCACCTTGACTGGAAAAATTGACAG
>PLIO01000009.1 GCA_003140075.1 Acidobacteriaceae bacterium
GAGGGTCGTAGGTCGCTTTGACATGGCATTGGCACACTGGATCCATTGATTGATGTGAATCTGGATCTTTACTAGATCCAATATAGCCAGCTATGCTGGACAGGTCGAATGAAAGGAACGTTATGCCTGCGTCCCCGAAAACCAACTCTCCTGTGACCGAGGTTACGGCTGCTGACCCCAGGGATGCTCAGAGACACTTCGAACGATTGTTGTCGCTTGAAACGGACTGCTGGGACGTGCATGCCGCAATCACCGGAGAACATCCCGATTTCGTCATCCTCGATGTTCGGGGCCCAGCTCTCTATGCTACCGGTCATGTTCCCGGTGCGATCAATCTTCCGCACGGACGGATCAATGAGCGCAACTTGGCGCAGTTCCCCGCCGAAATGCTGTTTGTCGTGTACTGCGGTGGGCCACATTGTAACGGCGCCGATCGAGGTGCGGCGCGACTCGCTAACCTAGGGAGGAAGGTAAAAAAGATGATTGGAGGAATCGAGGGCTGGAAGGACGAGGGCTTTAGCCTAACGTCGGATGAAGGAAAAGAACATCAGGCGTGATTCGCAAGGCCGAAGAAGCCACGACACTCCGCCTAGCGCGTATTTACTCTGGCAGAAGTTTCGTTTGAACGCCGCATTTTGTTGGTTTCTACAAATGAAATCGATACTCAAGTTCGATCTGCATCAGAAGCGGTTTCGCGTGGTTGCGAACGAACGAGGGATGTCGAATGAGCTGACGACGTTCGAATACGGGGCGAAAGATGATTTGGTCCTCGGTTCTTATCACGGCGGACCGATTCTCATGGGTCAGATCATCGGAATGGCATGCAACGACGATACTTTGGACCTGCGTTTCCAGAGTGTGGCCCTGGGCGGCGAGTTGAAGTCTGGATGGTCGCGCGCAACCGTATCGATGAAGCTCGACAGTCAGCTCGTCATGTCGTTCGAGTGCTCGTGGCTACTCTCGGACCACGGGACGTGTTCCTATTCCACCCATGTGGAGGTGCAATGACATCGCGGCCGATGATCGCATTAGCGACCTGTCGTCGCCTTGCAGACCTCAACGCGGACGATAGGCTGCTGGCCGCGCAGCTTGAGCAAGCCGGCTTCGCAACCAAGCCCATCGTCTGGGACGATTCGGAACAGACGCTGGACAATGTTGTGGCCGTAATCGTTCGCAGCTGTTGGGATTACCAGTTCAGGCCCAAGCAATTCCTTAGCTGGGCTGAGGGGATTACATCGAGCGGAGTGCAACTATTCAATCCCGTAGCGACTCTGCGCTGGAACCATGATAAGCGGTATCTCCGCGAGTTGGCATCCCTTGCTGTGCCTGTGCCCGAGACTGCGTGGTTCGAGCCAGGTACATCCGCGGTTTTGGAACAGGTAATGGAGGATTATGGGTGGAAAAAGTCAGTCTTGAAACCGGCCGTTTCGGCAACCGCGTGGAACACGTTTCTCGTAACGCAAGCCAGCGCGGCTTCGCTCCGAACAAAATTCGACGAAATGCTTGCGTCAGGCGCTGTGATGATGCAGAGGTTTATAGAAAACATAACGACTTCCGGTGAATGGTCCTTCATCTTCTTTGGTGATCAGTTCAGCCACGCTATCTTAAAGCGTCCGCAGGGCGGTGACTTCCGCGTACAAACAGAATTTGGTGGAACTATCGAGCGGAATATCACCCCTCCTCCAGTTCTGATAGAAGAAGCCCGAACGATCCTCAACAATGTGAGCGTGCAATGGCTGTATGCACGTGTCGACGCCGTCGACGTAGCAGGGCACCTCTGTTTGATAGAGATTGAATTGATCGAGCCGGCACTTTTTTTACATAGCAGCCGGACAGCCGCTAAATTTGCCTGTGCAATCGCTTCGGCGGTTGTGCAATCCTGAAATTCAGAATATCAGCAGCTGCAGCGGCTGGGGATTAAGCTGCCCGATCTCGCGCCAACGCACGAATTTCTCCCTGTCAATATAATTGGCGATTTTGTGTTTGTTTCCGGCATGCTCCTTTCGATCACGGAGAATTCCTGTACCGGGGCAAGATCGGCCGCGAGTTTGATGTGGAGGCAGGAAAGTGTGCGGCGCAAAGTGCAGTGCTGGGCTGTTTGGCGTCACTTCAGCACGCCCTCTCGTCACTGGATAAGGTCCGCCAGATCGTGAAGCTGAATGGCTATGTGAACTGCACACCAGAATTCCATGACCTGCCACTGATCACCGATGCAGCCTCGACTCTCACTCGTCGGCATCTTCGGCGATTCAGGGCGGCACGCGCGGACGACGGTGGGCGTTTCCAGCCTGCCTGCCGACGTTGCAGTGGAGATTGAGCTCATCGCCAGAGTTGAAAGTCGTCAACCTCTTGGCTGAGGGTAAAAAGTGCAACGCGAGACGCCGAAGAAACTTGCAGGTCTAATTCGCTGGTTAAGCCGGAAACAGCTCACACGAAAGTGCCTGGGGATGGCTCCGGGACCTCCCTTCGGCTCCGACCATGCTGGGTGGGGGTGCTAGCGGTTGGCGGCGTGGTACTCGTCAACACTTTGGCTCGGGACCCCTGACGTGTCGAATCGAAACCTAACCATCAATTGCCGCAGAGTGTTCGTGTGCAGTTCACAGGAGAAATAGTCGAATCATGGTCACATGTTTTCTTCGTTACGAGATTGACACCAAAAAGATTGCGGAGTTTGAGCACTACGGACGGCTGTGGGTCCGTCTGGTCAATAAAAACGGTGGGAAGCACCACGGATGCCTATTGCCCTCTGAGGGCTCGAACGACGTGGCTTTGGCGTCCTTCACGTTCCCCAGCCTGGCTGCTTACGAGGAGTACCGGCTAGCGGCTTTGAGCGATCCCGAGTTCCAGGCAGCTTATGCTTATGCCAATGAGACGAATTGTATTCGCCTCCTCGAGCTGTCGATCTTTCGGCCCCTGTCTGAATAGCGGACTCCGCTGGTTGCAAAAGATCGGAGACCTGTCACCGATGGCCTGGAGAGACTCAGAACAGTGTGCCGGATGCCGGACCGCTCTGCGCCGGTACAGGCTCTGGGAGGAATCACATTGGCTAATGCACGCCAGTGTATAGCTGCCGGAGCCAGCGGCATAGCCGCTATTCGCATGTTCCAGGAAAATGATGTCGCGAAGGTAGTTCGGCACTTACGCGGGATCGAGCTTCTCTGAATCTATAATCGGTCACGGCAATATATAGACCACAGACTCAAATTGAAAGGAGCGAACATGCAGGAGACGCCACAACAGTACACTCATCGCCTTCTGGGCCATATCGAGGGTAAAGACCCTTTGAAAGTGCAACGCGGGACGCCAAAGAAACTTGCCGGTCTAATTCGCGGGTTGAGCCGAAAACAGCTCACACGAAAGCCGGCTCTGGGTAAATGGTCAATCAGCGAAATTCTGGCCCACCTGGCGGATACCGAGATCGTGGTTGGTTGGCGGCTGCGTCACATCTTGGGCAACAATGGCGCTCCTGTCCAGGCATACAACCAGAATGTCTGGGCTGAAACTTTCGACTACGCCCACCGCGATGCCAAAGAGTCCATGGAATTCTTTCAGGTACTGCGTGCCCGCAACTTGGCCATGCTCAAAGCGCTGCCTAAGGAGTTGTGGGAGAACTATGGCATGCATCAGGAGCGAGGCAAGGAATCAATTGCCCATCTTGTCAGGTTGTATGCCGGACACGACCTGAACCATCTGGGGCAGATGGAGAATATCGTGGAAGGCGGTAGTTAGCAAAATAGGAAAATTCAGCATCAATTATTTCCAAACCATTCTTCTTTACGGCCGAACCTGTTGGCGAAAGCCGATGCACTGAATCCCTTGCCCAGGTCCCCCATTAACGCGACGATGGCAGCGGCAAGCACTGTTCGCTCCCCGCCCTGCAGCAAGCGCATTTACGAGCGCCTCCAGGGGAGGAATATCCTATTCGACTCGGAGTTTTACCATCAGCGCTTCTTCAAGAGCTGGAAGGTTACTGACTTCGTCCGCGCTCCGGCGCGCATATTGCCGGCTCTGATCGAGTCCGAGCGCGCGATGCCGAACAATTACATCGCCTCTCTACGCCTCGCGCAGATGGAGATCGCAGCAAACACTACGAAGAAACGATCGCGGCCTGTGATCGTGGTCTAGCTCGCGGACCAGGTGCGAATGGACAAGCATGGCTGCTACAGATCAAGGCACGCGCATTGATGCAGAAAGGACAAACGGATGAAGCTCACCGCGCACTCCAGCAGGCATTGCAGGCGGCGGAGGCGATCCAAAACAAAGGCGCCCGGGACATAATCATCCCAAGGATTGAGAATGCTTTGAAAGAAATTAGGCTATGTTTACCCACCGGATCGATGACGTGGTTCAGATGAAAATCATCCGCTCTTTATCCTTATCCTTAGCAGTCTTTCTCGCTCTGCAGCTTGTCTATGCGCAGGTACCAGGTGAGACCGTGCAGCCGCAGCCATCGGCTTTCGAGCAGAAGCTGCGTGAGGTCCTTTTGTACGAACCATTGCGACGTTTCGTCGACCCGGTAGTCCTCTGGACACGGCGGGGGGAATTCTGGTTCCAGTGGTTGGTTTCAATCTGGATCTTTACTGGACCCGGTGCATCCCTTTACGCTCAACACGAACGAAAGGGATGGCTATGCCACTGCATCGAGGATGCGTCGAGACGCGTATAAGGATGTCTTCGGGGCGCTGGCCCACCCTGCGCGGCGCCGCGTGCTGCTCGCGGTCTATTTCAATGGATGTGCGATGACCGCCGGAGAAATTGCAGCGCTGTTTGCGCATGCATGGCAGACCACGACCCGGCATCTTCAGGTTCTTGAGGCCGCCGGTCTCTCACGCACGAGAGGCAGGGTAGGATGCGTATTTATTGCATCGAGCGAAAGCGATTGGCGTTGGTGAGCGATTGGCTGGCGCACTTTCAATACCCGGTGAGACACCGTNNGGAAACAAGATGTCCGCAACAAAAAAAACAAGAGTCATCAAGGCGAAGCCGCCAAAGCGCGAAGCGCCTGACGACGTGCCGCAGTTCTTCAGGCTCAACGTGGAGGTCGGCGATCTCGACGCGGCGACCTCGTTCTATACAAAGTTGCTTGGTGTACAAGGGCGGAAGCAGCCGGGACACCGATGCTACTTCGACTGTGGGCCGGTAACCCTGCAAGTGCTGGATGTTTCCTCGGAGAGCCAGCCGCATCCAGCGGCAAAGTCCTTGTACTTTACGGTCAAGAATCTAGAGGCAGTATTCGATCGCGCCCAAGCGCTGAGCTGTCTGTCGCGCGAGGAAGTTCACGATGCACCGGGAGGCGGCATCGTGGTGCGCCCCTGGGGCGAACGATCGTTCTATGCCGAGGATCCCTGGGGAAATCCTCTTTGTTTGGTAGAAGAGGGAACCGTTT
>PLIO01000152.1 GCA_003140075.1 Acidobacteriaceae bacterium
GTCACCGACGACGGCGCCGAAACCGATCTCGATCTCGGCCACTACGAGCGCTTCACTCACGCCAAACTTTCTCGCGACAACAACTGGACCACGGGCCGGCTCTACGAGCAGATCATCGCCAAAGAGCGCCGCGGCGATTACCTGGGCAAGACGGTGCAGGTGATTCCGCACGTGACCAACGAAATCAAAGCGGCGATGAAAAAAGTGGCGCAGGATGTCGATGTCGCGATCGTCGAGATCGGCGGAACGGTCGGCGATATCGAGTCGCTGCCGTTTATGGAAGCGATCCGGCAGATGCGCCAGGAGCTTGGGCGAGAGGATACGTTGTTCGTCCACGTAACGCTGGTACCGTTCATCGCCGCCGCGCAGGAACTGAAGACCAAGCCCACGCAGCATTCCGTGAAGGAACTGCTCAGCATCGGAATTCAGCCCGACATTTTGCTTTGCCGGGTTGACCGCTTCCTGGCCAAGGATCTGAAGTCGAAGATCGCGCTCTTCTGCAACGTGCAGGAGGAAGCGGTGATCACAGCTAAAGACGTGGCATCGGTTTATGAAGTGCCGTTGGTGTTCGCACACGAAGGTGTAGATACGCTGGTTCTGAAGTACCTGCGCATAGAAGCCAAGGACCGGGACCTCTCCAAGTGGGAGGACATTGTGCATCGCGTTTACAACCCGAAAGACACGGTGACGATCGGGATCGTCGGAAAGTATGTGGAGTACGAGGATTCGTACAAGTCGTTGAAGGAAGCGCTGGTGCACGGCGCGCTGGCCCACAACTTGAAACTTCAGTTGAACTGGATTGAGGCTGAAGGGTTGGAGGCCGGCGACGGCACCAACGACGCCCAGCTCGAAGATTACGACGGCATTCTGGTTCCCGGCGGTTTTGGCAAGCGCGGCATTGAAGGGATGCTGATTGCGATTCGTTATGCCCGCGAGAAAAAAGTTCCTTACTTCGGAATTTGCCTGGGAATGCAAACTGCGTGCGTGGAGTTTGCCCGCAACGTGGTTGGATTGGCGGACGCAAATTCGAGCGAGTTCGATCCTGCGACCCCGCATCGCGTGATTTACAAGCTCCGCGAGTTGCGCGGTGTAGAAGAACTTGGCGGCACCATGCGCCTGGGCGCATGGACCTGCAAGATTGAGCCCGGCACCTTGGCCCACAAGATCTACGGCAAGCTCGAAATCAGCGAGCGCCACCGCCATCGTTACGAATTCAACCGCGAATACGAAGAGCCAATGGTGGCGGCAGGGTTGCGAATCTCTGGTTCGACGCCGGACGGCACATACGTTGAGATGGTGGAACTGCCGGATCATCCGCATTTCATCGGATGCCAATTCCATCCCGAGTTCAAGTCGAAGCCGCTGGAGCCGCATCCGTTGTTCAGCACGTTTATCGCCGCGGCGTATGAGCATGGCTCGAAGCGGCGCTCAGAGAAAGAGACTGCGGCGGTAGAGATGTTTCACCGTCCGGAGAAAGTAGCGCGGCGGTAGCGTCCGAAAAACCGGATTCGCCACAGAGGCACAGAGACACAGAGAAAGCCAAAAATAAGAATTGAATTTCTCTGTGACTCTATTGTCTCTGTGGTGAGATAAGCTTTGCATTGATTTCATCTTTCCAAGTCGGCGATGTGCGCATCGGGTCGGGAAATCTTTTTCTGATTGCTGGCCCGTGCGTGATCGAGAGTGAAGAGCACGCCATTCGCATGGCCGAGATCATCAAAGGCGTGACGCGGGCGCTGGGATTTCCGCTCATCTTCAAAGCCAGCTATGACAAAGCCAACCGCACTTCGATTCGCAGCTTCCGCGGACCTGGGCTGAAGGAAGGGCTGCGCATTCTGAAGAAAATTAAGGATGAAGTCCAACTCCCTGTGCTTACGGATGTTCACGAAGTTGCCGATGTAGCCAGAGTCGCGGAAGTGGTTGACGTGTTGCAGATACCTGCATTTCTTTGCCGGCAGACCGATCTCGTGGCTGCGGCGGCACTGAGCGGACGGCCGGTCAACATTAAGAAGGGGCAATTTGTTTCGCCGTGGGATATGCGACACGCGGTTGAAAAATGCCGCGAGGCGGGTAACACACAAGTCTTCCTCACGGAGCGCGGTACGAGTTTCGGCTATAACAATCTGGTCGTGGACATGCGTTCGCTTTCCATCATGCGCAGGTTCGCGCCTGTCGTTTTCGACGCGACCCACTCCGTGCAACTGCCGTCTGCGCAGGCCGACGACCACGGTCCCGCGGTCAGCGGCGGGCAACCTGAGTTCATCCCGGTGCTGGCGCGCGCGGCGGTTGCCGCCGGCGTGGATGGAATTTTCCTGGAAGTGCACGACAATCCGAAAATTGCGAAGTCCGACGGGGCGAATGCGCTGGAGTCTACTAAACTGCGTGAAGTGTTGAAGGAACTGCTGGCGGTGAGGAAAGCGCTGGATGTAGCAAGGGCCACGCCGTAACAGGAATGTCGGGAACAGATTCTCGCTTGCCGTTCTCTGTGCCTCCGTGTCTCCGTGGTAAATTTGAAGTTCCGCATGAAGCAAATCGCCAACTGGGCTTTGAACGTCGCCACGATGCGCGGCGCGAGCTATGCCGATGCGCGCATCGTCAGCCAGAGAAGCCGTGCGCTCACAACCAAGAATGGCAAAGTCGGCAGCGCGTCCGACTCCGAATCCGTGGGCATGAGCGTGCGCGTGCTTGCCGATGGTGCGTGGGGATTCGCCGCGTCCGAAGATTTGTCGCGCTCTGGCGTTGAAGCCACCGCGGCCCACGCGGTCGAGATTGCGCGTGCTTCGGCGCAAGTGAAGCAGCAGGATGTCCGCCTCGCTCCGGAAAAATCTGTGACCGCCGAGTGGACGACTCCGCACCTGATCGATCCGTTCTCGACCTCGGTTGAGCAAAACATTGCTCTGCTGCTGAGCATCGACTCCGAACTGCGCGCGGTTGCAGGCGTCACCCTGGCCGAAAGCAACCTCAACTTCAATCGTGAAGAGCAATGGTTTGTATCGTCGGAGGGATCCGATATCCATCAGACCAAATATTCCGCCGGTGCGGGCTATACCGCATACGCGTTCGCGGGAAACGAAATTCAGAAGCGGTCCTATCCTACTTCTTACGGCGGGCAGTGGCAGAACAAAGGCTACGAGTTGATCGATGAGTTGAAGCTCGTGGAGAACGCCCGCCGCATCGCCGAAGAAGCGGTCGCCTTGCATCAGGCAGAGCAGTGCCCCGAGGGCACGTTCGACATTATTCTCGATAGTTCTCAGCTCGGGTTGCAGATTCACGAATCGATCGGGCATCCCATCGAACTCGATCGCGTGCTGGGCATGGAGGCTAATTTTGCCGGGACTTCGTTCCTCACGCTCGACAAGCTGCGCACGCTTCGCTACGGCAGTGAGATGGTGAATGTGGTCGCCGACGCGCGGCAGGAGCACGGTCCCGGCCTCGGAACTTTTGGCTTCGACGACGAGGGCGTTCCCGCGCAGTGTACGCCGATCATTACCAACGGTCTGTTCACTGGATATCTGAGTTCGCGCGAAACCGCGCACACAATTGGCGAGAACCGATCCGGTGGAACCCTGCGCGCGGAAGGCTGGAACCGTCTGCCCATGATTCGCATGACGAATATCAGCCTCTTGCCCGGCGAGAAGCCGTTGAGTCTGGAGCAACTGATCGCGGCGACCGATCACGGCATTCTGATGCAAACCAATCGCTCCTGGTCGATCGACGACCGGCGTTACAACTTTCAATTCGGCTGCGAGATCGGTTGGGAGATCAAGCACGGCAAGCGCATCCGCATGGTGAAAAACCCGTCGTATTCCGGCATCACCACTGAGTTCTGGAACTCGCTCGACGCGATCTGTTCCCGCGATGAGTGGACGCTCTGGGGCACGCCGAATTGCGGCAAGGGTCAACCGCAACAGGTGATGGGCACAGGCCACGGCGCTGCGCCATCGCGTTTTCGGGGAATTAAAGTCGGTAGCGCGTATCGGAGCGTGTGATATCCGTCACAAAGAATTTTCGGAATATGCAATAGCATTCAGCACTCAGCACTCGGCATTCAGCCAGTGAAAGGAGTCGCCGGATGAAAGACTTCAGGGACTTACAAGTGTGGCACAAGGCACATTTGCTCGTGTTAGCTTCTTACCGGAGCACGGGCGGATTTCCAAAACAAGAAGTTTATGGCATGACCAGCCAAATACGCAGATGCGCCGCTTCCATCGCCGCCAACATAGCGGAGGGATGCGGCAAGCGGGGCAACGGGGAGTTCCAACGATATCTCAATATCGCTGCGGGCTCCGCGAGCGAGCTAGAATATCACTTTCTTCTGGCGAGAGATCTGAACCTCTTTGACGATGCGAGCTATATGCCATTGAATAACGCTGTCATCGAGGTCAAGCGGATGCTAGCTTCTCTAATTCGCAAGGTTGAGACCGAGCGATTGGCTGGCTGAATGCTGAGTGCTGAATGCTGACTAAGGACCAGGCCGCCGACATCTTCGATAACATTAAGAGATTCTCGTCTGCCGATGAGGTCGAAGTGCTCATCTCCGGCGGAAACTTTGCTCTTACGCGCTTTGCGAACAATACCATTCATCAGAATGTCGCTGAAGAAAATCACACAGTTTCCGTGCGCACCGTCTTTGGCGGACGCACCGCTCGCGCCTCCACCAATAAATTCGACGACGATGGCTTGCGGCGGGTCGTCGAATCTTCAGAAGCCTTGGCTAAGGTGCAGCATCCCGACCCGGATTTGTTGCCCATGCCGGATTCACGAGAAGCCGCCGGCAACAATGCTTCGGACCTTCCGTCCCGCCACTTTGCCGAAACCGCAGCCATCTCGCCCCAGCTTCGCGCCGAAGGCGTGAAGAAAATCGTTGAGGTTGCGGAAAAGCACAAGCTCACAACTGCCGGAATCTTTTCTAGTTCCGAAACCGTCGAAGGCATCTTCAACTCGCGCGGCCTCAGCGCTTGGCATACTCAGACCCTGGGGGAGGTGTCCATCACTATGCTGGGCGCCGACTCCTCCGGATGGCAGAAGGCCAACTCGCCCGCTGTGGACAATCTCGATCCGCTCAGTCTGGCTGAAATTGCCGCGAAAAAGGCTCTGGACTCGGCTCGTCCGGCCGAGATTCCGGCCGGGAAGTACACCGTGATCCTGGAGCCGGCCGCTGTGCTCGATATGGTTGGCTTTATGTTTTGGGATTATTCCGGCGTGGCTCTCCTCGACCAACGTTCGTTCCTGACTGGCCGCATCGGCAGCAAACTCTTCGGTGAGAACATCACTATTTGGGATGACGTCACTCATCCTCTGCAAAGCGGCTCTCCCTTCGATGGCGAAGGCATGCGGCGGCTGCGTGTGCCGCTGGTTGAGAATGGAGTCGTGACGCGAGTGGTTTACGCGCGGGCCACGGCCGAGCGCATGAAGCGTTCGGAACACAAAGACAAGGTTGGACCGATCGAAGCCACCGGCCACGGCTTTGCACTGCCCAACGAGATGGGCGAAATGCCTCTCAACATCGTTTTCGCTTCGCCGCAAAATCCCCAGACCCTGGCTCAGATGATCGCTTCCACCGAACGTGGCGTGCTGGTTACGCGGCTGTGGTATATCCGCGAAGTCGATCCCTACGAAAAAATGCTCACCGGCATGACTCGCGACGGCACGTTCCTGGTGGAAAACGGGCAAGTGAAACGAGGGATACGAAACTTTCGTTTCAACGAGAGCCTCATCCACATGCTCTCAAGCGTCGAGACCATGAGCCTGCCCCTTCGTTCCTGCGGCGAAGAGTCGTTTGACATGGTCGTGCCGGCGATGAAAGTCCACGATTTCAATTTCACGGAAGTGACCAAGTTCTAAGAGGTGCTGGGCGCTCTACGATTACCTGCCGCTGTTTGCTTACCTCGCAAGAATCCACTTTTAGAAGACCCCGCAATGCCTCCGCATGGAGCAGTTTTTGTCGTGGTAAGTTCCCTCTAATTCACTCATCTGTAAGCAGTTAGCACCCTTCCGTTCCATGACTTCGGTAACTTTGCATGCCTGGTTCGTGGGTGTACCCTGCCCTTGAGTTAGCAAAAACCCGAGGCGCTCTGGCTAGTACGCACACGGGTAGGAAAGGCTCAGAACGGTGTCAGGCGAAGCAGCGGAGGAGCAGCGGACGGTGGACGCTCAGGCGCAGACTGCGATCAAGCACTATGCCGAAATGCAGAGTGCACCGCGGTTTCCGTTGCATTTGCCGGTGGAAGTGAAGTCGCAGGGCGGAGCTTGTTCGGCGGAGACGCAGAACATCTCTGCCAACGGCGTGCTCTTCGCCATCGACCGCGACGTGCCGGTGGGTTCGCTGGTGGACTTCACGATCCTGCTTCCGGGGGATGTAGTAGGCGCCCGCTGTGATGTACAGATTGACTGTCACGGCCGTGTGGTTCGCAGCTTTGAAGACCAGGGCCGTCGCGGCGTTGGCGTAGTAATTGATGAATATCATTTCGAGCGAGTCTAGGCAAGGAAACTAATGGCCAGCACTTCGGTCAGCGTGGGAGAAAATCACGGCGTTCACGGGGATGACGGCGCCAGCCAGCTCATTCGCGTGATCCTGGCCGATACCCAGGCCATCTTCCGAGCCGGACTGCGCAAAATCTTCGCGCTCGAAGACGACATCCGAGTTGTTGGCCAGGCTGAGACGCTTCTGCAGACGCAATCGGCCGTCACCAAGTTTTCCGCTGACATTCTGATTTTTGAGTCGGCGCTGGCGCCGAATCCGGTCGAAGCGGTGACAGAACTCCTGCGGCAGGCGCCACAACTGAAGATCGTCGTGGTCACGCCCACCTCGGATGAGCAACTAACCCTGGATCTGTTTCGCCGCGGAGCACATGGCATTTTGTCGCGCGAGGTGGAACCGGAGATTCTGATCGATTGCCTCCGTAAAGTTGCCGCCGGTGAACCCTGGCTCGAAAACCAGGCCGTCCACTGGGTAATGGAAGCTTTCCGCGGCCACAATTTGCGCCCCTCCGGTGCACACCCGAAAGTCCAGCTCACGCCCAAGGAAACGCTAATTGTTTCCTGCGTTACCCAGGGCATGAAGAACAAGGAAATCGCGGTTCGAGTTGGAACCACCGAACAAGTTGTGAAGAATTATCTGCGCAAGGTGTATGACAAGTTGGGTGTCGCCGATCGCCTCGAACTCGCACTCTACTGCTTGAGCCATCACGTCGTCGATGGAGTCAAACCACCTCCGGTTCCCGCAGCCAGTCCCGAGATGGATAGCGCGGTGGGAGCCGCGGCCGCGAGCGGTGCGGCGGTTACAGCCCCACAGAGTGCGCCGTCCTCTGTCTCCAGTTCCGTTCTAACTTTTTCGCCTCCGACCGTAAAGCCTTCCTGAAGTATTCTCTTTCCGGATCACAACCTCCTCCGTTAAGGATCTTCGGTCGTGCCACCAATTTGCGCTTGTGCGCCGCGGCCCATAGAATGAAATGCAGCCCAAGTCGGCGCGATTGGTGGCGACTTGGCATAACCTTCCGGGAAGAGTCGTTATCGTTCCTCCCAGTTCTAGCCGGAGAGATGGCCGAGTGGCTGAAGGCGCACGCTTGGAAAGCGTGTTTACTCGAAAGGGTAACGTGGGTTCGAATCCCACTCTCTCCGCCAGTTCTTTTGGTTTGTTATACTTGACATGCTGTGATACCGTTGGTGATACCGAAATGAGGTAGACCACGTGAACCGGCAAGTCAATCTCACCAAAAGGGTGAAAACCAAAAGCGGCCTTCGCTACTGCCCGGTCGTTCTTGCGGCCAATGGCCGGATCAAACCAAATTTCGTCCTTGTCGATGGAAAACAGGAAACGCATCCCGAGGGGGCGTACTACCTGGAATGGCGCAATGGCCTTCACCGCGTTCGGGTCTCGGTAGGCAAGGATGTTGCTGACGCCGCAGCGAAAAGACACCGTAAAGAGGCAGAACTCAACGCGGTCAACAGCGGCGTCAAGGTAGTTTCTCCCGACGCCCAGGACGGTCGCAGATCGCTTCCCACGACCATTGCAGACTACCTCGCTGAGATAAAGCTAACGAAGAAACCGAAGACCCATTCCGCGTATTCAACGGCTCTCGAATATTTCCAAGAGAGCTGCCCGAAGTTCTGCCTGGAGGATCTCGATCGAAAAGATCTGCTGAAGTTCCTCGCATTCTTGCGGGACGACAAGGAGCAGTCCCAGAGGAGTTGCTGGAATAAATTTTCGAACGTGATGACATTCCTGAAGGCGCAAGGGATTCGGGGGCTCGCGGGAAAAAATGACTGGCCGCGCTATACCGAAGAGGAACCTGAGGTTTACGAACAGGAAGAACTCGATAAGCTGTTCGCCGTCTGTGACCCGGAAGAACGGCTCTGGTATGAATTCTTTCTGATGACGGGTGAGCGCGAGCAGGAAGTGATGTACACCGAGTGGCGGGACATCAACCTCGTCGGATCAATCGTTCGCGTTACTCACAAGCCGGACAGGGGATGGACCCCGAAGGCTTACAAGGAGCGCGAGATTCCGATCCCTACGAAGCTCGCGAAGAATCTGAAAGCGTGGAAGGCGAAGGCAAACAAAAACTGCAATCTGTTGTTTCCAACCTCAGGATGTAACCCGAAGCTCAATTTTCTCGATAGCCTGAAAGCCGTGGCCGAACGCGCGCAGCTTAGTCAAGAGAACTTCTGGCTGCACAAATTCCGAGCGACTTTCGCAACTCGGTGTCTGTGGGCAGGTGTTGATCTGCGCACCGTTCAACAATGGCTCGGCCATTCCGACATGGAGAGCACGATGCGCTACCTGAAGCCATCGCGCAGCCAGCATGTGCGTGAGAAGGTGAACGAGATTTTCGCTTAGGACAATCCATCAGTAACCCTGGCAATCTCCAATGCGGCGCTATTTGTGCGGCGAAAGTCATGAATGTCAAATCCTACTCTCTAAACAGTGGGATTCCAGCCGTCCAGAGGGCTACCGGGTGCACGCCCTCTGGACAAGGCCCAGCACCGCTTCGCAACGACGGATGTTGCGTCTGGAAAGATACGTTGGGAGTAGGCAAGCGGCGTTCGCGAACGCCAGTTGACGGCCAATTGTGGAGACTCAGCGATTTCTTTTGGAACGGGAACAATAAACTTGTTTGCGTCGTGTTTTACAAGTAAGATGCGGCGCAGTTATAAACGGTATTCACAACCATGTCTTCATTGCCTGGCAGCGTTTCAGGGAATGTGGAACCAGTGGGACTTGCGGGAACAGAACCTGTGCTTGGTTCCTCCTCCACGAGTCATGATGCCCCTCGCTTGTCCATGGGCATTACTCCAAAGTTGGGCCCCACGTTTTCGCCAACGGTCTTGAACATCGGGTTTCTCTTTGCACTCGTGCTTTCCGCATCTTGCTTCACCTTTTCCGCGTTCTACCTATACAAGTACCTAAGTATTACGAGTACGGCGGTCGATTCCATAATTCAAGAAATGAGGGATGTGCCCGCAAGTATGCAGCTGGCTTTAGGGGCGAGATTGGCGGTGGCCAAGTATTCGTTATCTTCCTGCGGAGTAGTTACGGGGCTGGCTTTTGGTTTCTTAGGGTTCGCCCTTTTCTTGCTCGGTATCCAAGGCACAATGGATGTTCAGGCGCGCGAAGGCGAAAAAACCGTTCAGCTTGCGAGAGTTGCACCCGGAACTTTTGTTATCATTTGCGCCGCCGTCCTAATTGGTATGTCGATAACCCACGAAATTGACTTCAGCGTCACGGGACAATATCAGGCGGCGCCCTCGGCACGACCGACAGTCTACACCGCTCCAGAGGTTGGCCATGATCGAATTCCGTAGCTTTGTGCGAGCCTGCCTCCTTGTTGCGCTGCCTGTTACGTCCGTTCTTGTCCTGGGTCAATCCAAGTCCGCTGTCTCAGACCGGGACTCTGACCGTCAACAATTACAAGAAGTGCAGGACAAGGCGGTAGCACTGCTCAAGCTCGAACAACAAAGCCCAACAGGTAGTGATATTCATGAAGATCGGGTTCGGGCATTCGCCGAAGCGGCGGTGGGGGTATCGAACTACGCGCCAAAGTACACGAATCCGCCTGACTTAAACCGCCTATTGTTGATCTACCGGATGGCCGTTAACCTGGAACTCGCCGAAGAAATCAAAGAGGCAAAAACCGAATTCGAGGCTTGCGAGAACCACCCCCTTTACCACAGCGCGGACGCAATATATAACGGCAAGCGGATCGATATTCTGGTTCCAGAACGACTCGAAGCTGTGACGGAAATACTAAATGCTCCTGCAAATAGCCGCATCTCGATGGCACGCGGTGTTTCGGGCACCGGAGCATATGTAATTACCACCAACGTTCGTGGAGATGTTCCATATGACAATGCTGCTGTACATGCAAATATCCACGAACTCGGCACGTTGAAGATCAGCCCGACTTCTCTTCGGAATATGCGGGCGGGTGGGACGTCCGGTCGTCAATAGGCGCGCTCGTCCACGGAGTTGAAGGAAATGGTTGAAAACTTGGCGCACTCAGGCAGGAGGTTAGGTTTGTCCGATGCATCGAAGGACATGGTGAAACAGCTTGGGTTATATGCTGACACGATAACGGCGTTTGCTACTGCCCAACTGCTTGCGTTCATATACCTTATGGCCCAAGGTGGCTGTTTCACGAAGAACGTCTTGACTCCCATCTGGCTTCCTGTCGGGATTGGCATCCTCGTGAATGCCGCTTACCTGAGGACTAGTCTAGGGTCGTACGGCCCTGGACAAGAGAAGGCCCCCCAGGCCTTCCGGGACGCGGGCTTTCCGGGAATGCTTCGCGAGGAAGGTCTGGCGGTCGTCGATTACGGCGATCTTCCGGTGCGGCGATGGCGTCCCGATAGAACGAATCTGCTCGCGCAGCACGGGGAGGCAGTCGCTGCCTGCGTCCGGGAAACCGAGGCGCATCTGTCGGAACCCGTGAGCCAGGGGCACATTTCTGTTGTGATCGGCGGAAATTGCACCATCGAGCTTGGGGTGGTTGCGGCGAATCTGAGAAAGTGCGAGAACCTGGGCCTGATTTACCTGGACCTGCATGCTGACATGAATACTCCCGAATCCACCGCAGAAGGTGCTCTCGACTGGATGGGAATGGCGCATATCCTGGGCTTCGGGGCTTCATCACGTTCGAGTCGGCGAGGTAGTTGCCCGCCAGGGACACTGCCTTCGGGCTCACTGCGGCGAAGACCTCGGTCGCGGCACCCTCGCCGACGGACTTGAGAAAGAGGCGCCCAATGGCCCCCAGCACTCGACTGAGCACCGGCCCCATGTTACGGGCGAGATTCGTATCGACTACGCCGGGGTGGACCGCGTAGGCGGTCTTCTTAGTGCCGGCGAAGCGCCGCTCTAGTTCTTTGGCGAAGAGCAGGTCGGCGATCTTCGATTGGCCGTATGCGGTCAACGGCTTGTACCTCTTGTCGCCCGAGAGGTTGTCGAACTCGATGGCCCCGACGGGCGCGCTCCGGTGCCCCTCGCTGCTGAGCATCACCACTCGGCCGTCGTCCTTGAGCTGATCGAGCAGGCCCCGTCACTAGCATGAAGTGCCCGATGTAGTTGGTGAAGAACTGCAGCTCATAGCCGTGCGACTTCTCGAGCTTCGGCAGCATCATGATGCCCGCATTGCATATGATGGCGTCGAGCCGGTGACCGTCTGCCTTGACCGCTGCGACGCACCGCCGAACCGACGAAGGGTCTGAGAGCTCGCAGGAGTAGCCGATCGCCTTGCCAGGAAACGTCGCGCACGCCGCCGCGGCCTTCTCCTTGGTACGCGCGGTCCCCAGTACCAGGGCACCCCGCAAAGCGAGCACGCGACACGCCTCCTGCCCGATGCCTGAGTTGCAACCGGTCACCAGAATCGTCTGGCCGGCGAGCGAGAGTCCTTCGGTGACCTGCTCTGCCGTCGACCCGTAACCGAAGCCGGTCGGCTCTGCTGATTTGAACATTGCGAACAAAGACATGTGGGTTCTCCTTATAGCTTTGCTGTGCCAATCCGTTGTTCCTAGCGGACGGTGCCGTGCTGTGGCGCTAGTGAGTCGATGCCGCTCTCATCCAATACGCTGAAACGGCAATTCGCCGC
>PLIO01000168.1 GCA_003140075.1 Acidobacteriaceae bacterium
CGCTTCCGCTTCGCGCCGCTGGTCAAGCTACACCTCGAGAACCAATATCCTCGCGCCTCCATTACCACGCGGCTCGGACGACTCAACGGCCGGTCGCTCTATTACGGTCCGTTCCAATCCCGCATGGCGGCCGAGAAGTTCATGAACGACTCGCTCGACTTCTTCAAGATGCGCCGCTGCGTCGACGATCTGCATCCTGACCCCAAGTTTCCTGGTTGTATCTATTCCGAGATGAAGATGTGCCTTGCTCCCTGCTTCAAGGGTTGCAGCGACGAAGAGTATTCCGCCGAAGTGGGCCGCGTGCAAGCCTATTTCGATTCCGCGGGAGAATCTCTGGCTCGTGAGTTTTCCGCTCAGCGTGACGCCGCGTCGGCGAATCTCGCATTCGAAGACGCCGCGGCCATCCACGTACGTCTGGAAAAGCTGAGGCCCGTCCTAAACCAGTTTCCCGAGATTGTCCGCCGCCTCGACCGCTTTTCAGCACTCATTGTTCAACCCAGCCATTTCGCTGACTCGGTCACCTTTTTTCGTGTGGAAAGCGGAGCCATCTCCGGACCTGCGGTCTTCTGCATCCAGCCCGCTGAGCACGCCAAATCTCAATCTATGGAATCGCGGGTGCAGGCAGTTCTCGATACGTTCCCGTCAATGAAAACACAGCCCGCTCTCGAAACCATGGAGCACTTAGCGTTGCTCAAACGCTGGTACTACCGCGGCAGCCGCGTCGGCGAGATATTTCTCGCGGATGGCAAAGGTGTTCTCCCCATGCGCCGCATCGTACGCGGCATTGGCCGCGTGCTCAGGGGCGAAGGACGGGAAGAGATCAATGAAGTGCATTTCACCACTGAGACACAGAGACACGGAGAAAACCAAAATCTCTGAACCTAAAGTCCAAGGATTTCTCTGTGCCAGAGCCTGCTCTGAGCGGAGCCGAAGGGTGACTCCGTGGTGAAGAATTTTTTTCAGGAAGGAAAAACATGGCGATCAAGGATCCCAACAGCAAACGACTGCGCGAGCACCTGCTTTACCTGCTCAATGGGGGCGGCGCCCACGCCCGGTTTGACGACATTGTAAAAGACATGCCGGAGAAGTTGCGCGGCGTGAAGCCCGACGGTCTGCCGCACTCCGCCTGGATGCTGCTCGAACATCTTCGCCTGGCGCAGTGGGACATTCTCGAGTTCAGCCGCAACTCCAAATACAAGGCTCCGGAGTGGCCAAAGGATTATTGGCCGAAGACGGAAGCCCCGCCGAGCGCAGCCGCATGGAACAAGAGCATTCAGCAATTCCGCAAGTATCTGAAAACCATGCAGGATCTGGTTGCATATCCCAAGACTGACCTCTACGCCCCCATCCCGTGGGGCGACGGCCAGACCATTCTGCGCGAGGCCCTGCTGGCGGCCGACCACAACGCCTATCACCTGGGGCAGTTCGTCGATCTCCGCCGGTTGTTGGGCGATTGGAAGGGGGTAGCGTAGCGCCGCAGTCCCGGCGGCTATCGCACGTCGCGCGGCCACTTACGGTCTGGACGCGGTACAAAGCCGCCGAGACGGCGGCGCTACGATGATCGAGCCGGCCCTTTTCGGGGCCGGCTCGATTGTTTGGTAGAACGATCCGATCTTAAATCGCCGTCACGGTGCCACGGTTATAGTGACGGGCGTCTCGTTGCTGAGTGATCCGGAAGTTCCGATCAGTTCTATGGTTGTAGTCCCAGTCGGTGCACGCCTGGTAGCGCTCCACGTAATGGTTACCTTCACGCTGCCGTTTGCTGGAGGCGTCACGGGGTTGGCCGAGGCCGTCGCCGAAACGTCTGTGGGGAATTCATTCACGCTCAACGTCACTGCAGAATGGAATCCACCCGTGCTGGTGATGGTAAGAGTGGTGGACACGCTGCCGTCGTCATCGATCGTGAAAGAAGACGGCGACAGAGACAGAGTGAAGTTCGGTGTTGACGAAGCAGTCACCGTTAAAGTAATCGTGGCGCTGTGGCTGGTTGAACCCGAGGTTCCGGTAATCGTCACCGTGGCCGTACCGACCGTTGCGCTTGAGGAAGCGGTCAGCGTGAGGGTTGAGGTCGCACTGCCGTTCGCCGGCGGAGTTACCGGGTTGGTGGAGAACGTGGCCGTCACGCCCGAAGGCAGACCGGACGCGCTCAGCGTGGTTGCGGAATTGAAACCGCCGGTGCTGGTGACGGTGATCGTGCTGGTTCCGCTGCTGCCCTGAGCTACGGTCACAGAGGTGGGCGAGGCGCTGACACTGAAGGCTGGCGTCGCCGTTGAATTGACCGTGAGAGCAAGAGTTGTGGTTGCGGTCAGGCTGCCGGAAGTTCCGGTGATGGTCACCGTAGCCGCTCCGGTGGTCGCCGTGGCGCTCGCCGTCAACGTCAGCACGCTGGTCCCGGTTGTGGGGTTCGTGCCGAACGTCGCCGTTACACCGCTAGGCAGACCGGACGCGGCCAGCGTTACGCTCCCCGTGAATCCGTCCACATCGTGCACTGTGATGGTGCTGGTGCCGCTGCTACCTTGGGTGATCGTCAGACTGCTGGGGGAATCCGAGAGCGTGAAGCTCGGCGTTGCAGACCCAGCCAACAGGTTGATGATCCCGGTCGTATTCGGACTGCCCCAGCCGGTGCACAGATCGTAGCCGGTTATTCCCGAATAGGTGCCGCAACTGCCGCTGGTAATGTCGTGGAAATAGGTGCCATAGCTTGAGGTCAGAGCTGCCGGGTAAATGATCGGATCAATAAAGCCGATCGTGTCGCCGTTGGCCGCTGCCTGTTGATTAGCCAGAGCCAGATAGCCCGCCCACATGGGCGTCGCAAAGCTGGTTCCGCCATAGTCGTTAGCCGTACAGGTGGTTTGGTCGGCGCAGACGTAAAAGGTAAAATTCGCGTTGGCCGCCACATCTGGGCCATTCCGTAAGGTCGTGGACCCCTTGTTGCCCGAGGTAATCACGCCCGCAAGCTTCTGCCAGGAGGGGATCGGGATGGAATCCGGGGAGATGCCGCCGCCGCTGTCAGCCCAGGCGGTTTCCGATTTCCACGGGCCTGCCGCGCTGGAGGTTGTGAGGTCCGTGCCACCGACTGAGACGATGTTCGCATCGTCCGCCGGCCAGGCCTCATTCGATGCAGACCATGCCGAATTGTCGCCAGAGGCTGCAAAGAAGTTCTGGCCTTGCGACGCCATCTGCTCAAAGTACGGGTCCAGAGTGCTGGGGTCCGCCGGTGTCCAGCCCCACGAGCAACTGATCTGCTTGGACAAGGGAGCGTCAGTAGTCGAAACCATCGCGCTGATGCAGGCAGTATCACTGATACTTCCCGATCCACTGGCCAGTACGTCGCCGCACACATACATGTAGAGCATTGTGGAGCCTGGAGCCATGCCCATGAACTGGGTCATGTCGAGGGTCTGCTCGGTGTCGTCGCAGGCGCTGCTCCCGCTATCGACGCAGCTCGTGCCGAACCCGCCCGTGGAAATGAGGGTGGGAGTATAAGGTTCCGTTTGCCCAACGTTTTTGTAATACGTGGTCAGGTCGGCTAAATCGGTGCCCGCAAATTCGAACAGCGCGAGGTTCTGGCCGGTGCCATTGAGCGCCGTTCCGCCGTAGTAGGCCGCGCGCATGTCGCTGCCCAAAAAGGAAGCCGAAGGGCCGGAGCCGGTGGTGGCATGAGACACGACCTTGTTAGGATCGAGCCCGTGGGCCTTCGCGTAGTCGCTCTTCTTAACATACATCGGATGCGGCCTGGAGTCGTTATCCAAACCGGTGATGTGCCACAACTGGAAGGGAAGATCCACGGTGGGCTCGCGGTCCACGGCAAAGAACGTGCGGTCTTCGGTGAGGTCCTTATAGAGCCCCATGTTCACATGGAAGGCTTTCTCGATATTCGCGACCGTTCCAGTGAGCCTTAGGTCCCGGCCCTCGAGGTCTCCGTTGATGATCTCGAAGCCGCTTGCCTTCGCGAAGGCGACGAGGGCATCCCAATTTTCCTGGGTGGGGCCGAACCTCGAGGTAAACTCTTGCGGCGTAAGGAACTGGTGGTAGAAAGGGCTGGCAGGATCCTGGACTTCCTGCACGAAGGCTTGCAACCCTGCGCGATCGCGCAGCGGCAGAACGATGTCGAAGCGCAGGGTCTGGGTTGCCGGGAGCCGCCCGACGAGTTGCGCCTGCCCGTTGGCAACCTCATCGCGCACATGCCGCGTCAATAGGGGCTGCAGCTGGGCTTGTCCTGGGATGGTGAACCACAAGGACGCGACCAGGCAAATAAGCGCAGTCAGTCCTGAAAGGGGGAGTTTGTTTTTTCTCATTGTTATTTTCCTCGAATTTTCTTTTGGACTTACAGAGGCTTTCGGCTGTAGCGGCGCACGTAGCGGCCAAGAGTCGCGGCATAGTACCGCAGGCCAACTGTGATTTGTAAAGTTTCTGAAAGCTGTTACGAAAAACGGACAGTTCCCGGAATGGGAGAATAGGGGGGATCAGTTAGAAAAATACCGTTCCTGCTGAGAGTTTGCAGCCAACTGTAGAGGGGCGCGTTCAATAGCCGCGAGAAGAGAGAAGCCGATGAACATTGGCGGCTCGACTGCCGCGGTTGCCAGAACCGCCACGAAGGCAATGAACCAACCATACCATGCCGTATATCTGAGCGCCGCTGGAAGCAAGAGCTGAAATCCGTATTGAACCGCAAACCACGCCACGTACGAACCAACCGTGGATTCGACAACCAACAGGAAGAGATAACCCTCGTACCCGTTGCTAGCCTTTACGCTTTTCCTGAGCGCATCCCAGACACTGTCATTCCCACGCAGGAGGATGGGGATCGACATTCCGAGCCAACTGACGATGCCGGCGATAATCTCATAGCCAACCAGAGATGCGCCCAGGTTGAACCGCGCAAAGCGTGACCAGCCCACAACCTTGGCCGCCTCGAACGTCACGAATTCAATCGCTGCCATACCGGCGAGGAATGCGCAGAACGTGAGCAGGGCGGTTAGCAGAAGCGCCCCGAAATGCTCGCGTGCTTTCTGAAAGCCGTCGCTACGCCAGACGCTGGGGTTGTCGTCAGCGTCCAGGCCATTCACCGCCGTGGCGGTTGCCGCCAGAGCGAAACAGCCGAGGAACCAACTTATGAAAAAGCTGCCATAGCGCAGGACGCTTGCCTCGGCCATTTCCTTCCAGTGATATGGAAGTTCGCGGAGCGGGATACCTCCAAATATCGCTCGGATCCGCTGGTCGGCCATCACGAGAATGAGCGCGGCCAGCAGTGATGTTGGCGCTGTGATGGCAAACCAGCGACGGAATTGATTGTGGTAGAGGGAGTAGACGTTCTTGAGCAGCGACCTTGGGCTTGCCGCACCACCAACATCAACTGGCTGCGAGGATAGGAAATTCGTTTCCACGTCTCGTGCTCCGTTCGGGCCGTTTCCGGAACACAACTTTTACCCCCTCCCGCCAGCGCTCGTCAATCCCCACAAATTCCCATTCAATCTCCGGCGAAAGATAGCGCAGCAACGTATCCGTGGCCGGATGCACGTGCAAAGCAGGAGCTACCAGGAACAGCAGCGGCTTATCAGACGACAACTGTCTACCTTCGAAATATCCAAAGCGAGGAAATTCGCCGCGTGCATGGTGCCATTCCACGCGCGACCAATAATCCAACCCCTGCAGTGGCAGGTGGATATCTTCGTCCGCCTTCAGTTCCACTACGGCCAAGCGCCCTGCGTTCGTCGCCGTGAGCACATCGATCATGGCCCGGTCCGAGGCGGAGAACGCCGGAACCTGCGAGTACCGGCACGACGAATCCAGGCGTTGGTCTACTACGCTGACATCGCCAACCATCAGCGACTCCAGCCATCTCTCCGGCCGCAAACGCCACAGAGGATGTTGACGCGGCCCATAGGGATGACGAATATCGCGCAAACGCTGTGCCAGTTCCGCAAACTCGTCTCCGTTACGTATCTCCAGAATCCGTTCCTCCGCGCCCACGCCAAACACAATTTCTTCAACGCTGCGAAACGATCCCGTGATACAACCCAGACGCGCCCGGGCAAACTCCAGGCCGCGCCAGCGGAAGACAGCCTCAGGCGCCGACAGAACCGCAACTTCACAGTTCGGCAGAACCTCTTGAACCCGCACAATCGACTCTCGGAAGCGCTGCCTCGCCGCCGTTTCGTCGGTGGAATGCACCAGCCGCGTCGCCACATTGCCGCGGTCCGCGCAGTCGATTTCCACCAGCGCATCATGGCGCTCATCCAACTCGTACAGTGCCCACTTGGCGGCATCCCGGTTCAGGTTCGCCATCCGTTCCCGCACCAGTGCGGACGTCCCAGTGGGAACAAACATTTTCAGACCTTCCACGAGCACGTTCTCCGCCTGCGCCTGCCGGCAAACATCGAGCCACAAAATGCCGAAAGTAAGCGCCGCATCGATTGACGACTGCGTCTCCTGCGCATTCACGCCAAGGAACGCAAAGGCCGTGCGCCCCTGACGTACCAAACCTCGCGCATAGACCGGTCCAAAGGATCTCTCCAGATCCACGCCGCTGGTCAGCCGCACGATCTTGAAGTCGGGGAGATGCCGTTCCAGCGTTTTTCTAAGTTTCTGCTCATACGCGGCCCGCGCCGTTCGCCGAGCGGTGGGGGAGCGGCGATCGCGTTCGCGGCAGATCTCCAGCTTCGAGGGGCGCGCCTGTCCCAGCCGCTGCACCGCCAGCCGCAGCGTGCCGTTCTTGACTTCGGCCTCCAGCACACGCCGCACGGAGTTTCGCTCCGCCGACCACAGATGCAGCAGGCACCGGTTATACTCGCCCGAAATGGAATACTTCGATTGTGCCAGATCGAAGGCGACAGAGCCATTCTCCAGCACCACGGCGCCCGCCGCCTCGCTAAGAAAATCCTGTACCGTACGAGTTAGAGCCTGCGGCGTCACCATAGCCATTTTGACGGTTGTCCAGACCTCAGACTGCCCTTTGCGGATTGTCCAGCCCCACCGGGTCCGCCGTCTGTGACATGTGACCATCGTCACAACATCCCTGTGGATGCTTCGCCCGCCGCCATCCGCCCCGTGTGGGATAATGAGTGAATCCGCCCAACTGAGTCGGCCTCCAGCCCGGCGGCATCTAATTCCCGCGGGTGAAAATTTGCAGAAACAAGCTCTGGCAGATAGACAACGCTTTTTCTTCGATCACTACGGCGTCACCGAAAACGACCTCGAACACTACCTGGCGGCCGCTCTTTCCGCCGGCGGCGACTATGCCGACCTTTATTTTGAATATCTCTCCTCCACTTCGCTCATGGTGGATGAGTCGATGGTGAAGTCGGCGTCGCAGGGCATTTCCGCTGGCTGCGGCGTGCGCGTGGTTTCCGGTGAGCGCACCGGATACGCCTATACGGACGATCTTTCTGCCAACCGCATTCTGCACGCGGCGCGCACCGCGGCGCTGATCGCCAGCGCTCCGGCCAAGACTGCGGTGGCCGGCTTCCGGCAAACGGCGGCTCGCAGCTTGTATCCCGTGACGCTGCCCTCGGTCGATGCCGAGATCACCGCCAAAGTTGAACTGGTGATGCGAGCCGACAAAGCCGCGCGTGCCTACGATCCGCGAATCCAGGAAGTTCGCGCCAGCTACTCCGATGAGCTACGAAACATTCTCGTTGTCGCTTCCGACGGAACTTTCGCCGAAGATTCCCAGCCGCTCGCCCGCATGAACGTGTCTTGTATCGCTAAAACCGAAAACAATTCAGCTCGCGGCGGTTCCGGCGGCGGCGGGCGCGTGGCCCTCGACTTTTTCTTTAGCGACAAGAATCCCGAATTCTTCGCCAAAGAAGCAGCCCGGCAGGCAATCCTCCAACTCGACGCGCGCGAAGCTCCCGCGGGTGAGATGGAAGTGGTTCTCGGCCCCGGATGGCCCGGCGTTCTTCTGCACGAGGCTGTCGGTCACGGCCTGGAAGCCGATTTCAATCGCAAGAAAACCTCCGCCTTCGCCGGCCTGATCGGCAAGCGCGTGGCCAGCGAAGGTTGCACCGTGATCGACAATGGCACCATGCCCTGGCGTCGCGGTTCGCTCAACGTGGACGACGAAGGCAATGCCACTCAGGAAACCGTGCTGATCGAGAAGGGAATCCTGAAGGGCTATTTGAGTGACAAGCTTTCCGCCCGCCTCATGGGCATGGCCAACACCGGCAACGGACGCCGCGAGAGCTACGAACACATCCCCATGCCGCGCATGACCAACACTTACATGCTCGCCGGCCAGGACAATCCAGAAGACATTATTCGCTCGGTGAAGCGCGGCATCTATGCGGTAAACTTCGGCGGAGGCCAGGTAGACATCACCAACGGCAAGTTTGTCTTCGGAGCCTCGGAAGCCTACATGATCGAAGACGGCCAGATCACGGCCCCCATCAAAGGCGCAACGCTGATCGGCAACGGCCCCGATGTTCTCACGCGCGTCTCGATGGTAGGCAACGATTTGAAGCTAGACGAAGGCGTAGGCACCTGCGGCAAAGATGGACAGGCCGTGCCGGTGGGTGTGGGCATTCCGACCATCAAGATCGATCGCCTCACCATAGGCGGCACCGCCAAGAAAGATCCCGGCGGATTTATGCAATAAACTGAATTTCCACCACAGAGACACAGAGAAATTCTAAAGCCCGGTTTTGCTAGTTCTTGCTCTTCTCTGTGACTCTGTGACTCTGTGGTAAAGAATTTACTTATGCCCTCTACCCAACTAGAAACTGCAAACGCGGCGCTAGCAATCGACCTTCGCTCCCTCGCCCAGGACATCGTCCGCTGCGCCATGAACGGCGGTGCAACGGCCGCCGAGTGTGTGGTGCGCGAAGGCGATGAATTCTCCACGCTGGTCCGCCTCGGCCAGGTCGAAACCCTCAAAGAATCCGGTTCAAGATCCATCGGAGTGCGCGTCTTCAACGGCCAGCGCGCGGCCAGCACCTACTCCAGCGATTTTTCCCGCGAAAGCCTCGACCGCATGGTGAAGTCCGCGCTCGAGCTTTCGAAGATCACTTCGGAAGATCCGTTCGGTGGAATTCCCGAAGCCTCGCAACTCGGCTCGCTCACCGGCGATCTTGATCTCTACTACGAGGATGTATATTCGCTGTCCGGCCCCGATCGCATCGATTACGCCCGCCGCGCCGAAAAAGCCGCGCTTGATTTCGATCCGCGTATCAAGAATTCTGAAGGCGGATCCTTCGACGCCGCCACCGGCCACAAGGTCCTGGCCAACTCGCATGGTTTCGTCGGCGAATACCGGCGGTCGTATTGTTCCATCTCCGCCGTCCCCATCGCGCAAACCGAAGAGGGCGCGATGCAGCGCGACTATTGGTACGCGGTAGCACGTACCCTGGCGAAACTCGAATCGCCCGAGCAGGTCGGCAAGGTTGCGGCCGAGCGCACCCTGCGCCGCCTGGGCGCACGCAAGGCAAAGACCGCTCAAGTACCGGTGATCTTCGATCCCATGGTGGCCACGTCGATCCTGGAACATATTTTCGAAGGCGTAAACGGCGACTCCGTCTACCGTGGCGCCTCGTTCCTGGCGGGCAAGCTGGGACAGAAAATTGCCGGCGACAACGTTACCATCATCGACGACGGCACCATCGCCGGCGGCTTCGGCACGAGCCCCTTCGATGGCGAAGGCGTCCCGACGCGCCGCACCGTAGTCATCAAGAACGGTGTGTTGAACTCATACTTGATGAACACCTACACCGCGAAGAAGCTGGGACTCGCGACCACAGCCAACGCTTCCCGCGGCCTTGCCGGCACTCCCGGCATCGGCCCGGGCAATTACTTCCTACAGCCTGGCCCCAGGACGCCGAAGCAATTGATTTCTGAAATCAAGGAAGGTCTGTACGTGACTGAATTCCTCGGCCACGGCGCCAACCTGGTCACCGGCGATTATTCCCGTGGCGCCTCAGGATTATGGATTTCGGGCGGAGAGTTCGCCTACCCGGTCGAGGAAATCACCGTGGCCGGAAACCTGAAAGAAATGTTCTTCAACATCTCCGAGGTCGCGAACGATCTGGAGTTCCGCGGTTCGGTAGCCTCACCGACACTGCGCATTGACGGCCTCACCGTCGGCGGCGAATAATCGCGGCATGAAATTTGCCCGGATCGTTTTCTGGAGCGCCGCCATCTGGGGCGTGTTGGTGCTCACGCCGCTGTATTTCATGTTCGATCTGATCGGGCGTCAGGACCCTCCGCCGATCACCCATCCCGCGTTCTACTACGGCTTCATCAGTGTGGGTCTGGCCTTCCAGTTCGCATTCATCGTGATCGCCATTGACCCGGTACGCCTTAGGGCGATGATGATTCCATCCGTGTTGGAGAAATTTGGTTACGGCGCGACTCTGCTCGTGCTCTTCGTGCAGAATCGCCTGCACCCGCAAGATCTCGCTCTCGGCGGCATCGACGTACTGTTCGGCGTACTGTTCCTGGCTGCGTTCTTCACGACCAGCGGCTTTAAGACTGGCAACTAGCACCCAGAGTACAATCGACTTGCATGGGCAGCCTGATCCAGCCAACACCGGTTGTCGAAGAACCTGATTCCAGCCGCCGGACGATCATTATCGCGGTCGTTGCCGTCATAGCGATCACGATTGCCGCGGCCCTGCTGCTGCGAAGCCGTCCCCAGAGCGCGTCCGGACCGCCTCCCTACGCCGCGAACCTCAAGCTCTCCGATTTCAAAATGAGCGCTGCCGAAAACTTTGTCAGAGCCACCGTCAGCTATGTCGACGGAACCCTCACCAACTCAGGCGACAAAACGGTCACGCATGTGATGGTCGAAGTCCAGTTCAAAGACGAGATGGGACAACTCGCCCAGCGGGAAGAAATCCCGATGCAGGCGCTGAAAACCGATGGCCCTTACCCCGAAGCCGTCGACTTCAGTGTCTCGCCGCTTGGCCCCGGCCAATCGAAAGCCTTCCGCCTGACGTTTGAAAGCATCTCCGCGCAGTGGAACCATCAATACCCCGACATCCAGGTCATCGACGTCGCAGTGAAGTAACCAACTATTTCCCGGGATGACTCTCCCGCCGTGTCATCCCGAGCGAGGCGAGGGACCTTGGTGTTTGCCGGCACTCTGATGGACCAGGCAGAAACCAAGGTCTCTCGCTTCGCTCGAGATGACAGCCACTTACTCGTCAAGCCTCCACGAATCCTGCAACTCGGTACAATAAGTTGATGGCTGACACAAAACCATTCCGCCTCACGGAGTCGGTGAAAGCTGCGGGTTGCGCGTCCAAGCTGAGTCCGGCGGCGCTAGACAAGGTGCTTGGGAAGCTGCCCCGGCAACACGACCCCAATGTTTTAGTCGGCTTTGACCACGCCGACGACGCCGGAGTGTATCAAATCGCGCCCGACCAGGCACTCGTCCAAACCGTCGACTTTTTCACTCCCGTCGTCGACGATCCCCGCACCTTCGGACAAATTGCCGCGACCAATGCGCTGAGCGACGTTTACGCAATGGGCGGAAA
Organism: Acidobacteriaceae bacterium; assembly: GCA_003140075.1. Classification (GTDB taxonomy): domain Bacteria; phylum Acidobacteriota; class Terriglobia; order Terriglobales; family Acidobacteriaceae; genus Sulfotelmatobacter. Next base: position 11,472 of record PLIO01000168.1, read on the forward strand.
GCCGCTCACTGCGCTGGCTTTGGTATGTTTCCCCGATAAGGCGGACCTCGATATTCTCGAGCGTATTCTCGCCGGCGGTTTGTCGAAGATGATCGAAGCGGGATGCACCGTAATCGGCGGCCACAGCATTCGCGACGAGGAAACCAAGTTCGGCTACGCCGTCACCGGACTCATCGATCCGAAAAAAGTTCTCGCTAACGCTGGCGCCAAACCGGGCGACGCTCTGCTCTTCACCAAGGCGCTGGGCACGGGCGTGATTTCCACTGCAATCAAAAAAGGCAAAGCTGAATCTGCATGGGTCGATGCCGCGGTTCACTCGATGACCACGCTAAACAAGCGTGCAGCGGAGGTAATTCAACAAGGGGACTTTCGCATTCACGCTATGACCGATGTCACAGGCTTCGGCATGATCGGGCACGCGCGCGAGATGGCGCTGGCCTCGGACGTGTCGTTTCGTCTGCACGCTGGCAGCATTCCGGTGCTTCCGGGTGCGCTCGAATGCGTGCGCGCCGGTCACCTTCCAGGCGGTCTCAAGAACAATCGTGACTTTGCCGAGTGCGTGGTCGGCTACGGCGATGGAGTTCCCGACGACCTGAGAGCGCTTCTCTTCGATCCTCAGACCGCGGGCGGCCTGCTGATTTCCGTCGCATCCGAAGACTCTTCGCGGCTTGCACAGTCCCTCAACGAGGCAAATGTACCGGCTATACGAATTGGTGAAGTTGTGCCCCGCACCAAGCCACTGATCATGATCCACTAATCCTGGTCCATGAATTCAGGCCGACTATCGCGCCCAGCCCTGATCGTTGGCAGCCTTCCTACCTTGTTTGATTCAGCAATTCCCAGATTCGCGCCAGATGGTGGTCGTCGTGTTCGGCGACGAAATACAAATGATCTACCAGCCGCATCGGCATCTTCAGGCGCGGGTGTGGAATGGCGCGGGAAAATAAAGAGTCATCCAGTTCATCCACGCGTCCCAGCAGTTTTGCTCTCGCCCGACGGAACTCCGCAAGAACCCCTTCCGGGGGACGAGCGTTGTAGTTGGCTTCATCGGTTTTTCGATTCTGCAAGTCCGTCACGGTGAGTTGGGCACTCCCCGCCACGTAGTCGCCTACCCGCGCCAGCCATAGCGGTTCAAGGTCAAGCAAATGCCCGGCATGTTCCTGGGCCGACCACTTTGCTTGTGGCTTGTCGATCAAGATCTCCCTGGAACGGCCACGAAGCGCCTCTTCGAGCCGGGCCGGAGTGCCACGCAGACGCGCCAGCACATTCGGATGCAGATCTGCGGGAAACGAAAACTCGAACTTGCGTTCAAACCAGAGGGGCACCTGACTCATGAATTCCGCCGATTCAGAGGGATAGTTACAGTAGATGAATGATGCGGACCCGCGCCACACGACTCACAAATTCCTGCCATCGAAGGCTGGTCTCGGTGCATCTCTTAGACTGGCACCCGGTAATTATCTGTTGACGTTGTCTTCTTACAAGGAGCCATCATGCAATTTCGCGAACTTGGGCGCAGCGGTCTCAAAGTCTCCGTCCCCGGCCTGGGCTGCATGGGCATGTCGGAGTTTTACAGCGGACGCGATGACGACGAATCCATCGCCACCATTCGCCGCGCTCTCGAACTCGGCATCAACTTTCTCGATACTGCGGACGTTTATGGACCGCACAAAAACGAAGAACTTGTCGGCCGCGCGATCAAAGGCAAGCGCGACAAGATTGTGCTCGCCACAAAATTTGGCATTGTCCGCGATCCGGCGAATCCCAATGTGCGCGGGGTAAACGGCAAGCCGGATTATGTCCACCGCTCCTGCGAAGCTAGCCTGCGCCGGCTGGGAGTTGAGACGATCGATCTTTATTACCAGCATCGCGTCGATCCCGCAACGCCTATCGAAGAAACGGTCGGCGCGCTGGCGCAGCTTGTGCAGGAAGGTAAAATCCGCCACATCGGCCTCTCTGAAGCCTCGCCGCAAACCCTGCGCCGCGCCGTGAAAGTCCATCCCATCACGGCTCTCCAAACCGAATACTCGCTCCGGAGCCGCGAACCGGACGATGAACTCCTGGCTACCTGCCGCGAACTCGGGATCGGATTCGTCGCCTATAGCCCGCTTGGGCGCGGCTTTCTCACCGGCCAGTTCACTCGCTTCGAAGATTTCCCGGAGGACGACTATCGCAGATTTTCACCGCGGTTCCAAGGAGAGAACTTCCAGAAGAATCTCGACCTCGTCCACGGGATCGAAAAGATCGCGCTGGAGAAAGGCTGCAAGCCCTCCCAGTTGGCGCTGGCGTGGGTGCTCGCTCAGGATAAGAACATCGTCCCCATCCCGGGCACCAAGCGCCGGAAGTATCTGGAAGAGAATGTCGCTGCGATCGACTTGAAGCTCAACGCGGGAGACCTACAGCGCATCGACGAAATCTTCCCCACCGGCGCCGCCACCGGGCTGCGCTACCCCGAACACATGATGAATCTCGTGAACGGATGACTCCTTCAAAAAAACTAGGGCGGCCATTAGGCCGCCCTTAACTGAGAAATATTGGGAACTGGGAACTGGCTTCAAGCTCGCGCTGGACTCTCTCCGCCCTTCACGATTCCGCGTCCCGGCTCCGGCTTCAGCACTTGCTGTACACCGTCGTCGGGTTTAGCAGGTGACTTCATCGGAGGCAGTTCCTTCCCGTCCACCAACAGCAGCACCTCGGATGCGTCCAACACTTCCCGCTCCAGCAACGCCGCCGCAATCTTCTGCAGCGTATCGCGGTTGCCTTCCAGGATGCTTTTCGCCGTTTCGTAGCCCTGGTTCACCAGCTTGCGGACCTCATTGTCAATCTTGATGGCAGTGTCTTCGCTGTAATCCCGGTGTTGACTGATCTCGCGGCCCAGGAATATTTGCTCCTCTTTCTTGCCGAAGGTGAGCGGACCAAGGTCGCTCATGCCCCACTCACACACCATCTTGCGCGCCATTTCCGTGGCCCGCTCAATGTCGTTTCCCGCGCCGGTGCTCATCTGGTTGAGGAACAACTCCTCAGCCAAACGCCCGCCCATCAGAATCGCCAGATCGGTTTTCAAGTAATCCCTGGTGTAGTTGTGCCGGTCATCGACAGGCAACTGCATAGTCACGCCCAACGCCATTCCGCGCGGAATAATCGTGACCTTGTGCACCGGGTCTGAGCCTGGCAGCTTCGCCGCCACTAATGCGTGTCCGGCTTCGTGATACGCCGTAACTTTCTTTTCCTCGTCGGAAAGGATCAGCGACTTGCGCTCCACGCCCATCAGGACTTTGTCTTTGGCGACTTCGAAGTCGAACATCAGCACAGCCTTACGGTTCTGCCGAGCCGCAGCCAATGCCGCTTCGTTCACCATGTTAGCCAGGTCCGCACCGGAGAATCCGGGAGTCCCACGAGCCAATACTTGAAGGTCGACATCCTCGGCCAAAGGAATCTTGCGGGTATGCACGCGCAGGATTTCTTCGCGCCCGCGTACGTCCGGTCGGCTCACCACCACGCGCCGGTCAAAGCGTCCCGGCCGCAGCAGCGCCGGATCCAGCACGTCCGGCCGGTTCGTCGCCGCCATAAGAATGACGCCCTCATTCGACTCGAAGCCGTCCATCTCCACCAGCAACTGATTCAGCGTCTGTTCGCGCTCGTCGTGACCACCGCCCAAACCCGCGCCGCGATGCCGACCGACGGCGTCAATCTCGTCGATGAAGATAATGCACGGCGCATTCTTCTTGCCCTGCTCGAACAGATCGCGCACCCGGCTGGCGCCGACGCCCACAAACATCTCCACAAAATCCGAGCCGGAAATCGAAAAGAAAGGAACATTCGCCTCGCCGGCGACGGCTCGAGCCAACAGCGTCTTGCCCGTGCCGGGAGGTCCGACCAGCAGTACTCCCTTAGGAATTCTGCCCCCCAGCTTCTGGAACTTCTGCGCCTCGCGGAGAAATTCGATAATCTCGCGCAGTTCTTCCTTCGCCTCTTCCACGCCGGCCACGTCCTTGAACGTGACTTTCTTCTGCTGCATCGAAAGCAGCCGCGCCCGGCTCTTGCCAAACGACAGCGCCTTGTTCCCGCCTGTCTGCATTTGGCGGATCATGAAGAACCACAGCGCGCCCAGCAGAATCAGCGGCGCCCACGTCCCGAGCAACTGCAGCGGCCAGCTTCCGCTGTTCGCGTCCTTGACGGTGATCACGACACCCTTATCCTTCAGGGTCTTGAACATGTCGGGATAAACCGGCGGCGCTACGGCATGAAAGGCGGAACCGTCACGATATTTCCCGTGCAGTTGCTGGCCATCCACCGTGACTTCGTGCACGTTCCCCTGCTCCACGTCGGCCAGGAACTGGGAAAAATTAACTTCCTTGTCTTTCTGCCCGCTGCGCCCCGCCTGAATCACCTGCCACAACAGCAGCGCAGACAACCCTATCACCAACCAGAAGGCTACGGTTTTGACTGTCGAATTCACCAAGAAACTCCTAAAGAAACCAAGGTCCGATCAAGAACACGAAGCCCCGGGGCTCCTGCAACTAACTTAGATGCGGTTCGGCCGATTTGGATAGGAAAATCCCCTAAGACCTTATTCTACCTTTTCTTTCGGAAAAAGGCGCGACGCCCGTCGCATAACTTAGGTCATGGGCGGAAATGGCGCCGCGGCCAAGTAAGGAATGTTGCGGTTGGTCTGCTCCACAGCCCCCAGGCCGTAGCCGATCAGAAATGCCTCGTCCACCAGAAACCCAAAATAGTCAGGCTGCAAAGCCACGCGCCGAGCCGACTGCCGGTCGAGCAACGTCACCAGCTTCACCGAAGTCGCGCCCCTGGCACGCAAATCGCTCATCAGGAACTCGCTCGTCACCCCGGAGTGCACCAGGCCCTCAACCAGCAAAATGTGCTGGCCGCGAATATCGGGTTCGTGGCTGAAGAAAATTTCCGTAATCTCTCCCGCCTCGTTCCCTTGCTTGCTATATTTCGGCTTGATGAACTGGCACACCACGGGAACTTCCAAAGCCCGCACCAGGTCGGCCATAAACATGAACGCATTCTCCAGCACAGCCAGCGCCTGGATGGTCTGTCCCTGGTAGTCATCTGAGATATGGCGAGCGAGCTCCTTTACACGTTTCTGGATCTGCTCGGCCGCAATTACCTGGCGAAGTGGCTCGACCCTCGGTGCGTTCATGAATAGTATGCCTCCTGGTTGATCCACTCTGCGGATCAGGCTGGAACTCGTCTCACGAATGGATTCGGGAAGGGCACGGCTTCAGCCGTGCCGCTACCGATCCAAAAAAACCGGCTTTAGCCGCTGGGGATGTTTCTTATCCCTCCAGAAGAATCTACGAGACCAGTTCTACAATTCGACCAGATTCTAGGTCCGCGTGCTCCTCAATCACCCGACGGTACTTCCCGGACGAACACCGCTTCCTGCCCTGCCTTTGCCCGTAATCTCGCGGGAACCGGAAAGCCACGCATCCACACGATCTCGTCTCCGTTCGCCGCCACCGGCCAAAGCCTGCGCCCAGGCTGCTCCACATGCCGCTCCTGCAGTAATTCCTTCACCTTCTTGGGCGACTTGGTGTGGGCTGGCCAGAACCGGTCTCCCGGACGCCAGTTCCGCACGATTAACCGTCCCGGCAACGAATCTGCACGGAGAAGTTGCTGCGGATTATACTCCGCAACCTGCGCCTCTGGAGCGTTCTTCGCAGTAACCCGCAGCGCTTCGATTACTACCCCAATCTCCGGCACTAGAACGCACCCCGGCACCGCCAGCGAATACACGTAGTCCGGGATGCGCTCCTGGCGACGCAGATCGGGCGTGACGAACACCATGGCCTCGGTCTCGCGGACCAGCTTCCAGCCCAAGGGAAGCGACAACTCTTTCCCCGACGGACCATCCTCGGCTGCGAACCGCAGGATCTCCTCGATGTGCTTGAACTCGAGCGGAATCCCCGCCTGCTCGCCGATCGCCTTTAGCACTCTTCTCTGCACCGCCCGCGGTTCAGTCAGCAACCACGGCCGGCTCACCGCGGCATTCATCACCGCCGAACCGGGCTGCTCCAGCCGCCGCAATAATTCAGGGTCCGGGACTCTGGTGTGCGACGGTTGAATCTGCACCAGCGCTTGCGAACCCTCGAAGCCCGGCAGCCCGCGCGTCCATTCCGGCTGCGACCACTGCACCACCGTCCCCAGCCAGCCTGAGATTTCGTTCTCCCAGTAATCTTCCTCGTCGCGGGCAATCTCCGCCAGTTCGGAGAGACCTTCAGCGACAGCCGGATTGAACTCGCGCTCCAGCAGCGGCAGCACGAGCTTCCGAACGCGGTTGCGCGTGAACCTGGAATCCGCATTGGTCACATCTTCGCGCCATGGCTGCTTGAGATCGATTAAATATTGATGCAGTTCGCTCCGCCGGATATTGAGCAGCGGGCGAATGATCTCGCCGTCTTCGTCGCCACTTTCGCGTTCGACCACAATGCGAGGATGAATTCCGCCGAGACCGCGCAGCCCTGTGCCGCGAATCAGCCGCATCAGGACGGTTTCAGCCTGGTCGTCGAGCGTGTGTCCGGTGGCGATCCTGTTCACAATGTTTTTGTGAATGTGGCGTTGGAAGGGCGAAGCTTCAACTCCGCTAGGTTCTTGGTTGGGGAAGGGGTCAGCTTCAGCCCTACCGTGGAAGGAAGTACGGTGGAAGGAAGCACCGTGGAAGAGCGGCGCTTCAGCGCCGTGTAAACTCCATTCCTCTTGACCGGGCTTTAGCCCCTGAGGAACGCTTTTGCCTGGCGCAGCGCTTCCAGCGCTGCGATCAGCCCACTCAAGATTTTGGGCTTTAGCCCCTGAATCTTCCACCCCAAGAAGTTCCTCAAAGAACCCATACCGCAACTCCCGCGCAGCCGCTTCCACTCCACAGCCTTGATCCGCAGCCAGCTCCGCCACATTCCCGCCCGCAACATGAAACTCCAACCCATGCTCACGAGCCAGTCCCGCAACAAACTCCTGATCCGCCTCCGACTCCGCCCCGCGCAGCCTGTGATTGAAATGAACGACGGAGAGGACAATGCCGAGCTCCTGCCGCAACTCGATCAGCAACCGCAGCAGCGCTACCGAATCGATCCCGCCCGAAACCGCAACCCCAACCCGGTCTCCAGCCCGCAGCAATTCCTCCAGCCGGATATACACCAACACGCGCTCAGCCAATGAATGCACGGCAACATGGTACAACTTCGAACCCGAGCTCACAGGTGCAGGCGGCCAAGCTACGAGGCCGGATGCTCATCCCTCCATGCCAGGGATTCCAATTCTGTGATTGGAGCGTCTGAATCGCGGATGAGAGGAAGGAAAGCTTTCAAGTAGATGTTTCGACGGTTGGTAGCCATATTGACAAATCTCAGGTCGGTCGCTCGCGGATTCTCCCCGATGCCCTTGTCCTCAAGAACGTCTCTTTTGGCAAAAATCCTCTGGAGCTTCTTCCCCTTCCCGGATTGCCTAAGCGATTTAGGTAGGAGATCAAACCTCCGCTCGACTGCCAAAATCGCCATATTGCACTTGGCCGATCTGCTCATGATATTCAGTGCACGTTTGTCCTTCTCGGGTAGTTTCATCGGAAGTGCCTCGCTCTCCGTGCCTCCGTGTCTCCGTGGTGAAAAAAGCTCTACAGCCCCACACTCTTCTCCGCAATCAGCTTCCGAATCTTCTCCACAAACTCCGCCGCGCTCATGTCCTCAGTCTTCTCTTTCCCACGCGTGCGCACGTTCACTTTGCCGGCCTCAGCCTCTTTGTCTCCGACCACCAGCAAGAACGGCACCTTCTGCATGGCATGTTCGCGGATTTTGGCATTCATCTTTTCGTTGCGCGCATCCACTTCCACGCGCACGCCGATCGCCTTGAGCTGATCCGCAACCTTGTTCGCATACTCCGCATGCCGCTCGCTGATGGGAATCATCGCCACCTGCACCGGCGACAGCCACACCGGGAATGCCCCAGCGTAGTGCTCGATCAGAACTCCGAAGAATCGCTCGATCGATCCGAAGAGAGCGCGATGCACCATCACCGGCTGCTTGCGTGAGCCATCTTCGGCCACATACTCGAGGCCGAAGCGCTGCGGCAGGTTGAAGTCGACCTGCACCGTCGAGAGCTGCCACAGCCGTCCGATCGCATCCACCAGCTTGATATCGATCTTCGGTCCGTAAAACGCCGCCTCGCCCGGAATGGTCTTATATTCGATATTCCGGTCTTTCAATACTTTCTCGAGCGATTGCGTAGCATGAACCCACTGCTCTTCGCTGCCCACGAAATTCTTCCGGTCGTCCGGATTCCATGTCGAAAGTTCCGTCTGGAACTTTTCGAAGCCAAAATCCTTCAGCACATCCAGCGCAAAGATCAGACAACCGGTAATCTCGCCTTCGACCTGCTCCGGCGTGCAGAAGATATGCGAATCATCCTGCGTGAACCCGCGCACGCGCAACAGACCATGCATCACGCCCGAGCGCTCGTAACGGTAAACCGTGCCCAGTTCGCCCAGCCGCACCGGCAGGTCGCGATACGACTTCAGCGAGTCTTTGTAAATCAGAATGTGGCCGGGGCAGTTCATCGGCTTCAGCCGGTATTCGGCGTCATCAAGCTCCATCGCTTCGAACATGTTCTGCGCGTAGTAGCCCTCGTGCCCCGAGGTAAAAAACAGCTGCCGCCGCGCCACATGCGGCGTGTAGACCAGCGAATACCCGCGCTTCAGGTACTCCTCGCGCATCCAGTCTTCCATCTGCTTGCGAATGATCCCGCCCTTGGGATGCCAGAAAATCAGCCCCGGCCCCGCCAGTTCCTGGATCGAAAACAAATCGAGTTGCTGCCCCAGCACCCGATGGTCGCGCTTCTTCGCCTCTTCCACCTGCTGCAGGTGCGCGTCGAGATCTTTCTTCGAGAAAAACGACGTTCCGTAGATACGTTGCAGTTGCGTATTTTTTTCGTCCCCCAGCCAGTACGCGCCCGCAACATTAAACAGCTTGAATGCCTTGATTTTGCCAGTCGAAGGAATATGCGGCCCGCGGCAGAAGTCCGTGAACTTGCCGGTGCGGTAAATCGAAATCTTTTCATCGGGCTTGGTGAATTGCTCGATGAAATGGCACTTCATGAAGTCGCCTTCTTTTTTGAACTCCGCTAACCCCTGGTCCCGCGGCAAAAACTCGCGCGCATAAGGCAGGTTCTGCTGCACCAACTCCTGCATCTTCTTCTCGATCTTCTCCAAATCCTCCTGCGTAAACGGAGTGGGCCGGTAAAAGTCGTAAAAAAATCCGCTCTCGGTCGCCGGACCGTGCCCTAGCTTGGTCTCCGGAAACAACTCCAACACAGCCGCCGCCAACAGGTGCGCCGATGAATGCCGGTAAATCTCCAACGCCTCTGGATCTTTCTCTTTCAGAAGATGCAGGTCCGTGTCTTTCTCAAGTGGCCGAGTTAGGTCAATGAGGTCGCCGTTAGCTTTTGCCGCCAAAGCCGCATCCGCTAGCCCTGGGCTGATGGATTTCGCAATATCGAGCGCGGTCGTTCCCTTGGGAACATCCTTCACGCTTCCATCCGGAAGCTTCACATGAATGCTGTCTGCCATAAGAGTTGGGACCTACGGAATGACTTGATCTTCCAGTTTATTGGAGGGATTCAGGAGGGTCAAACCAGCGACTGGAATTAGGGAGACAAAGGCGGAAGTATTCCGACCGCCCCGCGCCCGAGATAACGTACTATGGGGCCACAATCCTTCACGTATATCGCGATACACCAAATATTCCCGAACGGATCAAGGGTAACGGCGGGAATGGAAAGTTACGGAAGAAAATGGAAATTATTCCTGGACTCGGCTCTCGGCAGAATACAAATCCTCGAGTTCCTTCTTCACCTTGGCCGACACCGCCTCCATATCCCGCATCTTCAACCCCGCGGTCGAAATCGGCTCCCCCACGCGCATCTCCAGCGGCCTGCATTTGATGTGGTAGGTATCCATCGGCAGCAGTTCGTAGGTTCCCACCAGCGCCACCGGAACTATATCCACCTGTGCTTTAATCGCGAGAAAGAAAGCGCCGGGCAAGAACGGCTTGATCTCGCCGTCCGGCGTCCGGCCACCTTCCGGGTAGATCACCAGCGGCATGCCGGCTTGCAGACTCTTCACCGCCGAACGGATCGCCGCAATCGAATTGGTCGGCTTCTGCTGATCGATGCAGACCTGCCCGGACCGCTTCAACTGCCAGCCCACCACCGGGTACTTCAACAACTCTTTCTTGAAAACGATACGGAATTGAAATGGCAGGTAGACGTACAGAACCGGAATGTCCATCGCCGAAGCGTGATTCACCGCGTAGACATGCGGCTTCGACATATCGATCTTATCGAGCCCGGTCACCTTTACCGGCGACAGGATCGTCTTCATGATCAGCCACGACCAGGCCCGCGAAAACCAGTGCAGCCGCCGTCCGCTGCGGTCAAACAGTCCACCGGGGAGTGCCAGCAATCCCAAAACCAGAGTGTACAGCCAGATCAGCGGATCGAGAATCAGGTACGACCGCAGCCGGCTCAACCAGCCGTACTTCTTCCCTGGAATCGCGTGCGGACTCTGCCGCGGCGCAACTACTGCGGCCTCAGGGCTCTCGACTTCCACCGACGACGATGAATTCACTTCCGGCACCCTTCCATTCTAGGGGAAACCGCTCGCAGCCGTTGCTTCAGACTTCCGCCGCAACTCTGCGTATAACTTCACCCACCAGATAAATCGAACCTGTGATCACAATCACCATCCCCGGACTTGCTGATACTCGAGCCCGCTCCACGGCCCTCTGTACGTCTTCTACAGCTTCGACCTCGACACCGGTCCGAGCCGCCGCTTGCTGAATCTCCTCCGGCGACGCCGCGCGTGGATTCTCCGGCCGCGTCGCGATCACTCGCTCGGCTAACGGAAACAGAATTTCCGTCATCTCCGAGATTGCCTTATCCCGCATCGCCCCGAAAACAAAAATCAGCGGACGGTCTTCATACCGCTCCGAAAGGGCCGATCGCAGCGCCCATGCGCCCGCCGGATTGTGCGCCACATCGATCACCATCTCGGGCCAACCAGGCCTCGCCGCGATCACCTGAAACCGCCCCGGCCATCGCGTCTCTCGGATCCCACACTCGATGCCCTTCGCCGTGATGCCGCGGAACCCCTGCGAACTCAACTCCACCGCCGTAGCAATCGCCAGCGCCACATTGCGCAGTTGGTGCCGCCCCACCAGTGGCGTCTCCACCAGAATCTGTTCCTCCAAAACGTGAAGCGGATAACGATAGACATATTTCTTTACGCCCTTCGCGCCTTCCATCCCGCCCTTTGCGGTTAAAAGCCTTTCGCCACCAGTCCGAGATATCAGATACTCGAAACTCCCCGGCGAAACCGGCGGCACGTACGGAACCGCGTTCACCGCTCGCGCCTCCAGATCCAGGATCGTATTGCCGATCACGTCGTTCGCCTCCGGCTGTTGCGGCAGCACCACTGCCACACCGCCCGGACGAATGATCCCCACCTTCTCCCGCGCAATCTCACCCAGCGTATCGCCAAGAAACTTCTGATGATCAAGGGAAATGTCTGTAATCACGCTCACCCGTGGGTCGACCACATTGGTTGCGTCCAGCCGCCCGCCCATTCCTACTTCGAGCACTGCAAGCTCCACTTTCTCTCGCGCAAAATACTCGAACGCAATCGCCGTCATCATCTCGAAAAAACTGGGATGCCACGGCAGATCCATTTCTTCGACAAGTTTTTCCGCCACACCGTCGATCTTTCCGTGCAGCACGGCAAAATCGTCGTCACTGATTTCTTTGCCGTTCACCCGAATCCGCTCGTTGATTCGCACCAGATGCGGCGAGGTATACAAACCCGTCTTCAATCCCGATGCCCGCAGGATCGATGCCAGCGTCGCCGCCGTCGATCCTTTGCCATTCGTGCCCGCGATCAGCACACTCGGAAAACGCCGCTCCGGGTGATCCATCGCCTCTAGCACCACCCTCATGTGCGCCAGATCGAACTTGTGCGAAGGGGTCTGCGCGAGTTCGTGGCCGAGCGCGAACATGCGCGCCACCGCGGTTTCGTAGGACATAAAGAAGCTCTAAGCTCTTAGCCGTCAGCTTTCCAGCGTACCTTCTTCAGATTATCAAGTTGGGAGGCAGGATTCCGAAGCGTTGCGGATCTGCTATCGCCAGGTTGGTTTAGCTGATCGCTGACGGCTGAAAGCTGACAGCGGTGCTCACGCCGCCATAAAATCCAGCGCCCGCGCGATGTAGGGTTTCATTTCCTTGCGAGGCACCACCGCGTCGAGCATTCCATGCGCCAGCAGGAATTCGCTGCGCTGGAATCCCGCCGGCAGCTTCTGCCGGATAGTCTGCTCGATCACCCGTGGCCCGGCAAATCCAATCAGCGCTCCAGGCTCCGCGATATTCAAATCTCCCAGCATGGCAAATGACGCCGTCACGCCGCCCGTGGTCGGGTCGGTCAGCACAGAAATGTACGGAACCTTCGCCTTATCCAGCCGCGCCAGAGCAGCAGAAATCTTGGCCAGTTGCATCAGGCTGACCACACCCTCCATCATCCTCGCCCCGCCTGAAGCCGAAACAATAATCAACGGCGTCTTCGAATCCACCGCGCCCTCTACCGCCCGCGTGATCATCTCGCCCACCACGGCGCCCATGCTGCCGCCAATAAACGCATATTCCATCACGCTGGCGATCACCGGCCGCCCCAGCAGCTTGCCGTGAGCATTGATCACCGCATCTTTCAGCCCGGTGTCGTGCTGCGCCTGCTTTAAGCGTGACGAATATGGCTTCAAATCCACAAACTTCAACGGATCGGTCGAGGACAGGTCTCCATCGAACATTTCATACTGATTTTCATCCAGCAGCAGCGCCAGCCTCTTGCGGGCGTCGATGCGAAAGTGCTTTTCGCACTTCGGGCACACGTTCAAATTCTCTTCCAGATCTTTCTTCCAGATGATCTGCCGGCAGTTCTCACACTTCACCCATAAACCTTCGGTGCGCACCGTCTTCTCCCCCGAAGTATTAAGCTCCCCGGATTCCCGTTTGAACCAAGCCATAAGAATTTCGTGATCGGGCGATCGGGTGATTTTGCGATTGAAAAGCCTTACGGTTGTAAAATCGCCCGATCACCCGATGACTCAATCACCCGATCAGTATTCGATTCCCCTCTGCGCCATCACGCCCTTCTCGTAAGCGTGCTTCACCTGGCGCATCTCGGTCACCGTGTCTGCGGCCTCGACAATTGTGGGATGTGCGTTCCTCCCCGTCAAGATCACATGCACCATTTCCGGTTTCTTCTTCAGGCTCTCCACCACTTTCTCCGGGTCCAGCATGCCATAGCTGATCGCGTAATTGATCTCATCCAGCACCACCAGATCCCATTCACCCGACTGGATCGCCTTTTCCCCCTCCAGCCATGCTTCTTCCACCATCCTCACATCTTCCGGATCGGGCTTCTCCGCGCCCACCTTCACGAATCCCCGCCCCATCTGTTTCATCACGAACTTGTCCCCGAAGGCTTTCACCGCATCCAGCTCCCCGTAGTGCCACGAGCCTTTCAGGAACTGCAGCATAAGGACTCGCATCCCCTGCCCCACCGCTCGCAAAGCCGTCCCCATTGCCGCAGTCGTCTTCCCCTTGCCCGGTCCAGTGTTCACGATGATGAGACCGCGGCGTACGTCAGTCATAAGGTGCGGGACATTGATTCTACTAGATCGCTTCGAAAAAGAGTCGGCTCCACTCCCCGCCGCGCCGGCCCGGCGGGTAATTCTGCGGACAAACATCCGGCAGGCCGATCTTTGCTCACATCGTGTGGCTTTCGTTAGGCTTCGTTTCAGTGTATTTTCTCAAAGAGCTACGTTTTTTGCCGGAACTCATGCATCCAACCTTGCGTATCCGGGTGCAAGCAGGATCTCTGTCCCTCTGGAAGACTGCGGAGGTCTCTTCGTGATCAACAATTGTTTGATGTTATTGTTTTGCGTATTCGCAGCCGTACCCGCGTTTTCCGCTCAGCACGTCGCCATTCATCCCAGACCCGGTCTCGATTCCGGCAACGATGAAACTATTCGCCAGATCGTCGACATGGAACGGCAGTCCAAAGAAGCCAGCCTCCGCCGTGACTCCGATTTCCCCCTGCGCACCCTCGCCGAGGACTATGTCGCGATTACCCCGCTCGGCCAAGTCACCACCAAGCAGGAGACCATCTCCGCCCGCCGCAGCGGTCAGCTCCGCTACGAGGCGATGAACATTACGGATATGGTCGTGCGTGTCTACGGCGATACGGCCGTCGTTACCGCGCGCGCGGACGTCAAAGGCCATCAGCTCGGCGAAGATTTCAGCGGCCCCTATCGCTACACCCGCGTCTGGATTCGCCGCAACGGCCAGTGGCAAATAGTCAGTTATCAGGCCACAGTCACGCAGTGAAGGCTCGCAACCCACATTCGACTCGTCTCGAGTCTACGTCGTGAGATTCGCGCCGACGACGCCTTTCTTACCGGAGATGACGGAGAATCATCCTAGCTTCGCTGTTCCATTGATGTTTACCGGCAGCGCCCTGGGCACAAGCGGATCTTCTTCTGCACCCAGCAGCGGCAATGCGATTCGCAAAGCCTCAACTTGCCGTTTCACTTTCAACAACTCCTGCTCTTTCGCCCGCAGCAGTTCCATCACATCTCTCATCACTTTGCTCCCCAATACTGCACCAGATGATCGCAAGAGTAGGATCGATGCGTTCCACTTATGCTTGCAACAACTCTAAGTACCTGCAACATCAGGAACAACACACGAAGGTACACGCCGCCGCCCCGCGCGGCTCAACACGCCGTCTCAGCGTCCTGCTTCAGTGTCCAGAATGATAGGGATGACCCTTCAGAATGGTGAATGCCCGGTACACCTGCTCCAGCAAAACCACGCGAGCCAGTTCGTGCGCCAAAATCAACTTGCCCAGCGAGATGGTATGCTGCGCCAAGCCCCGAACCGCTTCGCTGAATCCATCCGCGGGCCCCACCGCGAAGACCAGCGGCAGTGGATTGCGATCAAAATAGTCTCCCAGAAAGCGCGCCAACTCTTCTGAGGAAAACTGCTTCCCACGCGAATCCATCAGCACCAGTGTCGATTTGCCGGCACTCGCGCTCTTATTCGCTTTCGCTGGCATGGCCCGTCCGCACATTTGCAGAAGCGCAGCTTCATCCCGCAGCGCCAGCCCTTCGACCTGCACATAACGCGAAATCCTCTTCAGATACTCGTCCGTCAGCGACTGAATCGCCGGCTCTTTCGTCTTGCCAATCCACGCAATCTTGATTTTCACGGCAGATGGTCCGGACCACGGCAGCAGGCATTAGTCCAAGCGAGCCGCAACTACGCCTTCTTGCGACGAGGCGCAGCCGCGCGCTTTTTCGGCGCGGCCTTTGTCTTCGGTGCCGTCTTCGCCGGCTTCGGCTTCAATTCTGCTGGCTCCAGCCGCTTCGCCGTCTTCCAGAGCCGCTCCAAGTCGTAGAATTTTCGCGCCTTCTCGGAAAAAACATGTACCACGAAGTCCGTATAATCCACCAGGATCCACTCGCCCTGCCTGTAACCTTCGACGTGCGCCGGCCACACGCCCGCCGTCTTCAACCGCAGTTCCACTTCATCCGCAATGGCCTGCACCTGCCGCGGATTCGTGCCGCTGCACAGCACAAAGTAGTCGGTGAATGCGCCCGACCCTTTTTCCATTTCCAGGAT
>PLIO01000262.1 GCA_003140075.1 Acidobacteriaceae bacterium
CACGGCAAAAGCAAGAGCAAGTGCAAAAACAAAAATCTCCAAGAAGGGGAAAGTCAAAAACATCAACCCCTCTTTCCTCCTACCCAAAGTGTGCCTTGACAACGCCGATCTCTTCATACACGGTTAAGAGCTCTTCTCCTCCGGTTCCTGGTAATTATTCACCATGCGCCTGATGCCGTCTTTGAGGAGAACGACATGGAAGTTTATCAGAAGGCCCACGGGAATATTCAACAACCCAAGTGCGAAAGGAGTTGAGCTTCATCCACCGGATGCAGCGCCTCTTTGCATTTCAGTTCGACCGCAACCCTACCCTCCACAACCAGATCAGCGCGAAAACCGCAATCGAGCTTCACCGCTTCATAGATCAAAGGCACGGGCTTCTGCCGCTCCACGCGAAGTCCAAGTTTATCGAGTTCAAAAGCCAGGCAAGCCTCATACGCAGACTCCAAAAGACCCGGCCCTAACTTGCGATGTATCTTGATCGCCGCCCCAATAATCTCCGGCGTAAGGTCTCCGGAACGCATACCCGACTCCTCAGTCCCTCTTTGCGAGCTTTGCGGCTTTTCTTAGCGGTCTTTGCGGTTAAAAGCTTCGTTTGGATGGCTAATAAGCTCCTAACCGCAAAGGTCGCTAAGTAAAGACTACTCCGGCCCCAGCCAGCTAACCGCATAGCCGATCGCGAAAGTCACCACCGTTCCAGTCACAACCCACCAAGTCCACGGCACATGCATTCTCCACAGATACAATTCCATGCCGAAGCCAAACAGCATTCCCACCATCGCACCGCGCTGATTGGCCTTCTTCGTGAGAACGCCGAGCAGGAACACTCCCAACAGCGCGCCATAAGCTACGGATGCAATTTGCAGTCCCACCTCAACCACGCGGCCCACTTTCTGCAATGCCAATACCGCCAACCCAAAGAGCACCAGCGCCCAAAAAAAAGTTGCTAGACGGGAAAGCTGCATTCGCACGCGCTCATCAGTCTCCGGCCGCAAGCGGAGAACAAAATCCATGATCGTGCTCGACGAAAGCGAATTCAGCGCCGCGCTCAGATTCGACATTGCCGCAGCCAGGATCGCGGCAATCAGCAACCCCGAGATCCCGTGTGGCATTTGGCTGACAATGAATGTGGGATAGATTCGGTCGGCGGTTCCAAAGTGCGCCGACGGCACGCGATAAAACGCCCACAGCATCACGCCGACAATCAGGAACAGCGCGAATTGAAACAGAATCGCCACCCCGCTTGAAAGCAGCGCTACGGCAGACTGCTTCTGCCCGCGCGCCGCCAACAGGCGCTGGACAATGAGTTGATCGGTGCCGTGGCTCGCCGTGATAAAGGCGGTGCCACCGATGACGCCCGCCCAGAGCGTGTAAGGCAGCCAAAAGTTAGGCCGGAAGTCGAACACCTGCAGCTTGCCCGCGCTCGCCGCCGCGGCACGAATGGCAGTCCAACCTCCTGGGACAAGATGCAGGATTGTCACTAATCCGACCAGAGTTCCGCCAACATAAATCGCCGTCTGCACCACGTCGGTCCAAATCACGGCGGCCAGACCGCCTTCGAACGTATAGATGAGCGTCAATACAGTGATGATGGCAATCGAAGCCACCTCGCCCGTTCCCAGCGCGATTGACACCACAATCGACACCGCGTAGACGCGCACGCCCTCGGCCGCGGCGCGGGTCAACAGGAACAGTCCGGCCGTCAGCGAGCGCAACCCGTGTCCAAAGCGGCGTTCGATCAATTCGTAAGCCGTGTACAGATCGCCGCGAAAGTAATGCGGCAGCAGCACAGCGCAGATCACGATACGACCAACGATGTATCCCATCACCACTTGCAGGAACGTGAGGTTGGTGTCGTAGGCAAGTCCGGGAATGCTGATGATGGTGAGCGTGCTGGTCTCGGCGGCAACGATGGAAAGCGCGATCGCCCACCAGGGAATATCTCGTCCCGCAAGAAAATAGTCGCGCAGCGAGCGGTGCCGCTTGCGAAAGCGCAGCCCAAACAGAGTGATGCCCACTAGATAGAGCGCGATAATCGCGAGATCAAGTTTGTTGAGATCCATGTCCGATTCAGCTTCCGGTCAGTCCTCACGTCCTTTGCGGATTTTCTTCGCGATCTTGGCGGTTAAAGGCTCTTCAACGGTGTCGGCGAAAAGCTCTAAACCGCAAAGGCCGCAAAGAACAAACGGCTCACACCACTTTCCGCACCACAGTTTCCGTCGGATCGTAAGGCTCGGACGAACATGCCACGAGCCACAACGGCGTTGCGCCATCGTTGCGCACCGCGTGCGAAGCTCCCGTAGAAACCAGCACCAGCACGGCACTCCCGCCATCAAAGTTGCGCTGCTGCGTGGTTGTGCCCTCGCCTTCATCCCAATGCAGAGACCACTTCGTGCCCGGCAACAGAACAATCGCTTCACGCCTGCGCAAGTGATAATGATTGCCGCGCACCGCTCCCGGCACAGTCGCGGCCAGGTGGATGTCCGCAACGCGTCCAACAAAGTCGATTGCCTCGGACGGCATCGTAAAGCTGAAGCCGCGTGCGTCGCCGTGGTTGGGAAGTTCTGAAATCTTAATGGGCATATGGAAGTTAATTATGGCGGGAATTGCTTCGTGGCAAGAGTGAGCAGTTATGCTCCTGCCAGGTTGCAAGTTCTTGCTTATTGACGCACGGAGCGGCTTCGGGTTATAAGTGCGGCCATTAGCTCGCAAGAAAGTCTCGATGCTTTGGGAAAGGGAGAATCTATGAAAACCAGCAACCTCTTAGGAATCTTGGGCACCGCGCTGCTTGCGGCTGCCATTGGTTTGGGGCAGTCGGCATGGGCCTACGACAAAACAGCTGCCCTCTATGGGTTCAACACTCAATCGGGAGGATATCGGCCAACCGGAACTTTGGAGGAGGACAGTGCAGGCAATCTCTACGGGGCGACGCTTCTTGGCGGAAGTGGCAACGACAGCCAGTGCTGCGGGGTCATCTTTCAGCTATCGCCGAATTCTAACGGAGGATACACCTACACCGTTATCCACGTTTTCTCGGGGGAAGAAAATAATCCCGCTGGTTCGCTCGTCATGGATGCCGCGGGAAACCTCTATGGAACAGCCGTGGTGGGCGGCGAGGGGGGTGAGATATTCGAGCTTTCGCCCAGCGGTTCGGGCGTCTGGGACGAAACAATTCTCTATAGTCAGTCCAGCGATTTCCTCCTGGGCCCTGTGGTGATTGACTCGGGCGGGAATCTTTGGGGAGTCGTATACGCAAGTTCGCCGTATGTCTTTGAGCTCTCACCGTCAGGGGCGAGTTGGACTCTTACGACGATCTTTGACAACTTCACTGACGGCGAAAGTCCGAACGGCGTCACGCTTGACAGTGCCGGCAACCTGTACGGGACGTCATACGACGGAGGCGGTACCAACAACTGCATTACCCGAGGCTGCGGGACCGTTTTTGAACTAACCAAAGGGCCTCAGGGCTGGACGGAATCCGTAATCCACCGCTTCGATGGGAGCGACGGGGCCGGGCCCGAGGCCGCCCTGGCGATCGACGCCTCCGGGAATCTGTATGGCAGTACATCAGCCGGCGGGCAGTATGGTTTCGGCGTGATCTTCGAGCTGACGCATTCTGCCAGCGGATGGGAGCCGCACCGAGTGCACGATTTCAGAGGATACCCAGCAGACGGCGCATTGCCGAACTCGCCCCTAATAGTATCTGGCGGAAACATCTACGGCGTTACGCTCAGCGGCGGCCCCGGCACCGCCGGCGAAGGATGCACCGCTAGTCTAAATGGCAACGTCATACTGGGATGCGGCACCGCCTTCGAGTTCGTGCCCACGGGCAACGACTGGAAGGGAAGCCTTCTTTACTCTTTCAGTGGCCCGCGCAGTGCGGGGAACTTTCCTTCAGGCGGCCTGACGTTGAACACCGGCGGTGGTCTATTCGGGTTGACCTCGGGCGGTGGGGACAACGGCGGCCTCGCCTACGAGCTATTCCCATCTCCTAAAATACGATGACGCGCCGCTCCGGTGGTAACCCTTCCCAGGCCACGGGCTGTGGTACAACCAACCCGTGGCTTTTTATTTAGGTATCGATGGCGGCGGTAGCAAGACGTTGTGCTGCGTGGGAGACGAAACTTTGCAGTTGGCCGCGGCGACCGCGGGCCCCAGCAACATCACGCGCGTGGGCGAAGCGCGCGCCCGCGAGTCGCTGCATCAGACCATTCGCGAAGCCTGTGCAGCGGCGAGAATCGATCCGCAGAACTTGCGGCGTGCCTGCATCGGCGTCGCCGGCGCCGGCCGCGAAGAGATTGCTGGAGCCGTGCGCAAAATTGTCGCAGAAATAATCCCCGGAGAAATCGAAGTTGTCGGCGACATGCAGATCGCGCTGGAAGCGGCTTTTGGCGCAGGCCCCGGCGTGATCGTCATCGCCGGCACTGGTTCGATTGCCTACGGCCGCGATTCGAGCGGAAGAACGGCTCGCGCGGGAGGCTGGGGCTTTGCGATCTCCGACGAAGGCTCGGCCCACTGGATCGGTCGCACGGCAGTCGCCACGCTGCTGCGCGCGGTTGACCAAGATGATCCGGCGGCAAAGGATGACGGCGTGCCCGAGCCGTCGCGGTTTTTCCACGAGCTGAGAGCCGGCTGGAACCTGAACTCGATCGAGCAGGTGGCGCGGACCGCCAACTCCAATCCGGATTTCGCGGCGTTATTTCCCGCGGTTCTATCCGCTGCCCATGCCGGGGACGCCCTGGCTCGGGGCGTTCTCGCGCAGGCCGGCGGCGAACTTGCCCAACTCGCCGGGTTAGTTCTTCGCCGGCTTTTTGCAGGTGGCAACAAGAGCTTGCCCTTGGCGATGGCCGGCGGCGTCTTTCGCTATTCAGAGACGGTGCGTGAAGTCTTCTGTAGTGAAGTGCGCAAACTCGATGGGCGCGTGGAAGTGAACCAGCGGGTTGTCGATCCCGTGGCCGGCGCTCTGGAAATGGCGCGCAATGCCGGACGAATTAGGTAGCTGACGTAGGCGTCGGATTCGATGCCGGCCGACGGCGAATCAGCGCCCGCCGCCAATCTCCAAGATCGCCCCGGTGGTGTAAGAAGCGGCGGGAGAGAGCAGCCAAAGCACTCCTTCGGCCACCTCGATCGCGGTACCGGGCCGTTGCATCGGGATAGTTGCTGCCAGTCGATCCAGGCGGTCGGGCGCGCCGTTCGCCGCATGCAGGCCCGTCTCGATCAGTCCGGGAGCAACAGCATTTACGCGGATTCCTTCGGTTGCGACCTCGCGCGCCAGCCCAATCGTGAAGCTATCGATCGCGCCCTTTGAGGCGGCGTAGTGCACCCATTCTCCCGCCGAACCAGTCTGCGCCGCACGCGAGGAAATATTCACGATAGCGCCGCCCGTTCCGCCGTGGCGGGTTGACATGCGGCGTACAGCCTCGCGCGCGCACAAAATCGCTCCCGAGACGTTCACGGCCATCACTTGNNAGCCGGACGACATCTTCTTCGCGGGCAATATCAGCTTGAATCGCGAACGCGCGCCCGCCCGCCGAAACAATTCGTTCAGCAACGGCGCCAGCTTCGGCCACGCCGGTTGCAAAATTGACAGCCACGTAAAATCCGCGCTCACTGGCCAATATGGCTATTGCCGCACCAATGCCGCGGCTCGCGCCGGTTATGATCAGAGTGCCGTGTTCGGGTTGGTTTGACATAGATCCCTGAGCAGCCGTTACTTCCGAAAGTGATTGCTGATCGCTTCCGCCTGCACCCTGGTTACGACTGCCGACAGCGCCGCCGGGTCGGCTTGTTTCACCGCCTGCACGCTGCCGAAGTGTTCGAGGAGACGGCGAGTCGTGCTCACGCCTACGCCGGGAATTTCCAGGAGTTCCGTCGAGCGGTCGCGCATCTGCCGGCGTTTGCGATGGAAGGTCACGGCGAACCGGTGGGCCTCGTCTCGAATGAGCTGAATCAAATGCAGCACCGGAGAATGATGATCGAGCGCGATCGGATCCTTCTCCTGCCCGTAGACGTAGAGAATCTCTTCGCGCTTGGCAATGGCAGCGAGCGGCTGGTTGATGATCTCAAGCGATTCCAGCGCCTCGGCGGCTGCGTGCAATTGGCCCAGCCCACCGTCGATCAGCACGAGACTTGGCATCGTTTTTTCTTCTTGCTGCACGCGCTTGTATCGCCGCGTAACCACTTCGCGCATCGATGCGAAATCGTCCACGCCTTCGACCGTGCGGATAATGAACTTTCGGTAATCCGATTTCTTCATCTTCCCGTCTTCCCAGACCACCATGGAAGCTACGGTCTCTGCGCCTTGAATGTGCGAAATGTCAAAGCATTCGATGCGTTTGGGCAGTTCGGGCAGGCTGAGCGCGTCCTGCAGCTCTTCCTGAATGGCCTTCGCGTTAGGCTTGAGCACGCGAAAGCGCTGATCGTAGGATTGTTTGGCATTGGTGCCGGCCAGGTCGATGAGTGCGCGTTTGTCGCCGCGCTGCGGAACCAGAATATGCACGCGGGCGGCGCGGCTCCCTTCACCCGCCAGTTGATCGGGGAGCAATTCCTCTAAAGGTTCGCGGTCTTCGAAATCGACCGGAACGTAAAGATTGCGCGGCACATAGGGCTGGCCGATGTAGAGCTGCTTGAGCAGCGCGGAGAAAAACTCGCCGGGAACGAAGTCTACGCTCATTGCGCTGTCATTCTGAGGTCCGCGTTCTTGGCGGGCCGAAGAACCTATGGAGTTGTCAGCAGCGATGCTACAGTCTGCATCGGCGCTACCGGCGGACTGCATAGGTCCTTCGCTTCGCTCAGGATGACAAGGCGTATTTGTGTTGTCAAACTCGGGTAACTCCTCCCAGAAAAATTCCCGGCGATCAACTACGCGGCCGCCGCGCATGTGAAACAGGTTCACCGCCAGCATGCCGTTTTCATAGTGGTAGCCGAAGACATCGGCATCATCGCCCTCGGCGGCGGCGATGCGCTGGCGCTCCTGCAACTGCTCGACCGTCGAAATCAGGTCGCGATACCGCGCGGCGCGTTCATATTCCTCAGCTGCCGCTGCCTGCTCCATGCGAGTATGCAGCGACTTGCTCAAATCTGTGGGACGGCCTTCGAGAAACAGCTTCACGTCGCGGACTGCCTCCTGATATGCGTCCGGAGTGGTCAAGTCCTTCACGCACGGACCCAGACAGCGCTTGATGTAGTACTGCAGGCAAGGACGCGGATGGAAGCGCGTGAGATCCACCTTGCACGACGGGATGAGAAAATTGCGGTGAATCAGATCGACGATGCGGTAAGCGAGATTGGCAGGGAAGTAGGGACCGTAATAAGCACTGCCATCCTTGCGCAGTCGCCGAGTGACGTAAACCCGCGGCCAGCGCTCGCCCAGGGTTAGCTTCACGTAAGGGTAAGTTTTGTCGTCGCGCAGCAGAATGTTAAAGCGCGGCTTGCGCTGCTTGATCAGGTTGTTCTCGAGTGCCAGCGCCTCTTTATTATTAGCGACTACGATGTAGTCGACGTCAACCGCTTCGCGTACCAGGGTGCCGGTCTTCGAGTCCTCCCACCGACCCTCGTGGAAGTAGCTAGCCACGCGGCTTCGCAAGTTCTTCGCCTTGCCCACATAGATGACTTCGCCCTCGGCATTCTTGTAGAGATACACCCCAGGCTCGGTTGGGATGGTGCGGATTTTCTGCAGCAGATCCATTGCGAGGATGCTCTATTCTATTCGATGAGATGCCGGGCATTCCTGCTTATCCGTCCGGTGCTGCCGAAGCAAAATGCGGATCGCCGGATGATCCCACCGTATAAAATTTCCCTGTCTCATGTGCGGTTTGCGTTGCCCGCCTCTGAATAGTTACTTGCCACCTTCCCCGCCTAAGTCCGCAAACAGCTGAAAACGTA
Source organism: Acidobacteriaceae bacterium (assembly GCA_003140075.1). Lineage (GTDB taxonomy): Bacteria > Acidobacteriota > Terriglobia > Terriglobales > Acidobacteriaceae > Sulfotelmatobacter. The sequence goes on from PLIO01000262.1 coordinate 7,885, forward strand.
TATACTTACCCCTAGGAGCGTCGATACGGGAAACTGGCATCCCCCGTGCAAAAGCAAAGGATGAGAGTGGTAGGCATTAAGGTCTCTCAGGGCCTGCAAGACATACGCCGCGAACGGAGAACCCGATCGCGCCGAGACAAGAGATTAATTCTAAGGAGCCTCTTCCAATATGACCCGCACTTCGTTAACGATTTTCCTGGCAGTCAGCATGGCGGCGACGGTCGGCTGCACCAGCAAGAATTACGTTAAGCAACAGACCACGCCGTTAATCAACAAGACCAACGAACTGGATGACATGACCGCGAAGAACAGCAAGGACATCAAAGACGTCGATGCCCGGGCGCAGGCTGGAATCCAGGCGGTGAATGCCAAGACGGCAGACGTGGAACAGAAAGCACAGGCCGCCGGGCAGTCTGCAGCTTCCGCTCAGCAGGTAGCGGATGCAGCCAACAATCGTGTAGGTGTTCTCACCAACACGGTGGCGAACCTGGACAACTATCGTCCGGTGGCGGAGACGTCGGTAAAGTTCGGTTTCAACAAAGACAATCTGACGCCAACCGCCAAAGAGGCGCTTGATCAGTTGGCCGGCAATATCGCCAGCACCAAGGGCTACATTATTGCGCTGGAAGGTAGCACCGATTCCGTGGGATCGGCCGATTACAACTACGATCTGAGCCAGCGCCGCGCGAACTCCGTGATTCAGTACTTGGCATCGAAGTACAACGTCCCCGCCCATAAGATTTACGTGATCGGGCTGGGCAAGGACAAGCCGGTCGAGACGAACAACACGAAAGCGGGCCGCGCCGATAACCGCCGCGTAGATGTCCGCCTGATGACCAATACTGTAGGCGACACGACACAGCCTGCGACGCCCGCAACGACCGGCCAGAATAGTCCATCGTCGATGTAATCGAGATCGAATAGATTTCCTCCTCCCCCCGAGGAGTTTGCTAACCAGGCCGCTCAAAGCCTCCCCCCTTGAGCGGCCTGCTTTTTTTGCGGGAAGGTATTCGAGGCTACTCCAGTCGGGATGAGGTCTCAACTCCAGGCTCGATACACGAAAAGAAAAAGCCCCGCCAAAGATTGGCGGGGCAGCCTCAGCGACGAACAGCATTTGGGGCGCTAGTTGATGTTAGTCCAGGTGGTACTACTCCCACTTGCAGTGCAGACATACCAGGTTTTGCCTGTAGTGCCACTTGTGTTCGAGAACAGACTGCCGATCTTACAGGTTGATCCGGACGGGGTGCCGCTTCCGACCCCCCAGGTGGCCGCGTTTGGGCTGCTGGTGAAGCGAGATTCGCCAATCATAGTGCTGCTACCTGAGGTCATCTCTTCCCCGAGCACATACATGGCGACAGTGGCGTCAGTGAGAGTGGTTGAGGTGCGGCTATCGGTGATGGTATTGGTTGCGCCGCCCGATCCCCCGACCGCGCCGTTAGTAATCGCCGTGAGGCTCAGGTCGCTTACCGACTTTCCCGAACTATTGGTGATGTTGATCACGTTGGTCACGTTGGTGCCGCCGGAGATGTTAAACAGAACATTGCTCTGTGCGCTGGCGTTCGAGCCTATCCGGACTCCGTCCCCAAATCCTTCGACGTGTACATCTTCGATGGAGTTATTGGAGGCGTCCAGGAATACGCCGGCATTGGGAATGGTGCCGCTCTCCCCGGTGTTGCCCGTGCATGTCATGCTATGCAGCCCGCGTGTGCTGACGCCCTTGATCTGAACGCAAGCCGTGGTCGACGCCGCCGAGGCCGAGTAACTCCCGAGACTGCACGCGAGTTCTGAATAGGGTCCGGAATTGACCGCATTCGCGTTCGTCAGCGAAAGGGCCGTTCCGAGGAGTTGATAGAACGTAACTCGCCTCACGTAACTCAATTCCTGGCCATACTGGTTCAGGACCCCATTGATTGACTGCCCCGTGCCGTTGAGCCAAAGATTCTCGAGCGAGATGCCGGTGCAGGCGGTGCCACAGAATGTTGGGTTTCCCATCAGGAACATTGAGCCACCTGGAAAGCTGGAGCCGGCCTCGATGATTGTGGTGCCGCTGCTGGTGGCAAGAGATCCCCCGCCGGCGCCGATGAGCCGTGTCCTGTTCGGCAAGGTTATGCCGTTGTTGATGACGATGGTTCCGGGCGGAAGCAAAATTGTAGACGGCGGCGGAGTGGTGACTCCACTCCACGGACTGATGGAGCAAGTCTGGGTTGTACCGGGGTTGACGCCTCGTGCATCAATCACGGCACCCGCCGCGGGGTAAGGATTCGCGCTTGACTTGAATACCGCATTCACCTTGGCGCAGACGTCAGTTCCGGTGAAGACGCTGGCATCAATCCAAGCGGAGGATCCTGTTTCGGACGTTCCCGAGCTATATACGGCGTTATTACCGATTACCTGGGCTTGTGTTCGGGTCGGGAAAGCTGAGACCCAGCCCAGAAAGACCAGCATGGTTCCCAAGAACGACGAACTCAACGCTAATTTCTTTGTGCTCTTCATATGATTTCTCCTGGTATTGCGCAGTCGGGATTCCTCATTGTCTGAACGGATCACGTCATAGGCTGCTTGCATCACTCGAGATTCACTTAACCACCTGCCAAAGGCCGGCGACACAAGCGAACAACGTTCCCGTCAAACTCGTGTTCGTATTCGAAAACAGGCTGCCGTTGGAGCTAGCCGGAGTCGTTGAGCCGGTACAGGACGTGCCGGTAATCGACGACGTCGGCGACCCCACGCCCCACGTAGGAGTCCTTGGGCTGCTACTGAATCGAGAGTAGCCGCCGTCCAGGGACTGCCCCAGCGCATACAAACCGACAAACTCGTCCGTCGAGAACGGGAGAGTTGTGCCGGTGACATCATCTTTGATCGTATTATTCTCCGCGCTCGTAACTCCCATGATGGTCACATTGTTTACGGTGTTCGCAGTGGACGGACACGGGGAAGACGATCCCGAACCACACAGGTGAATGAGGTTGGTGACGGTTCCGAAAGAGTCCGTGCCGGTGACGTTGAAGATCACGTCGGCCTGTACTGTATTGGAGGAGCCCTGCGCGCCAAGGACAATGCCGTCCCCGAATCCGTCGATACGGGCGTCTTCGATGGATGTATTGTCGCTATCCAGATAGATGGCTCCATTCGGCGTTCCGTTGGCGATGCAGGTGATGCCGTGAATCCCACGTACCTGGGCCACGGAGCCGACAATCCGCACGCAGGCCGTGGTGCTCAGGGGTGTGTCGTCCGTGCCGCTCGCCTGCACGAAGAGGTTGGTGTACGGACCGGAGTGGCTGGCCGTTCCGTTCGGTGCACCTCCGGAGGAGGTTCCCAAGGATAGAGCAGTTCCTTCGGTGTGCAGGACGTCGACGTCATCGACGGTGCTCTGCTCCTCGGAATTGACGTTGTCGATTCCATCGATGGTCTGCCCCGCGCCATCCAAGGTCAGATGTCCAATTCGCACCAGAAAACATACGCAATTGAGGGTGCCCATCTGAATCATCGGCGAGGTGAAGCTGCTGCTGGCCAACAGCGTGGTCTGGCCCGGGCCTTCGCCGTAAACTTGCGTCTGGGAGGGAATGACCCACGTACTCGAGATGGTGATCGTTCCCGAAGGGAGCAGGATGGTGGAAGTCTTGGTGGTGGCGCTACTGAAGGGATTCGATGCGCATGTTTGCGATGTTCCCGATCCAAATCCGCGCGCATCAATCACCGTGCCATCCTTAAAACCAGAGCCAGTCAAGAGCGTATTGATCCTGCCGCAAATATCGCCCGTGGTGGTCGCGGTGCCCAGATCGATGAAGCTCGCTGAGCCGGTCAGCGTGGTCGTTGTGTTATACACTGCATTGTTGCCGGCCGTCTGCGAATGCGCCGGCAGCGCGGACAACCCTATAAAAACTGCCAAGGTTCCGAAGAATAAACGCCTGCCAAAGAAAGTCCTCGCGATTCTCATACAATTTTCTCCTCGTATTGTTCAATCCCTGTGTTCACTCTGAAATCCCTTTGCCCGGTGAAGGGGCTGAGGGATCGATTTATGCGGTTTGGCCAAGCCTTGTTCGACGCGTCGCTCACAGCGCCTGGGCCCACTTACCGCCAACGCAAACAATGATGGTTGTGCCCACCGTGGTACCGCTGGTATTCGAGAAGATGGCGCCAGTCGGGGTGCACGTACTGCCGATCGTGGGCGATGTGCCGCCCGCATCCCACGTGGGTATCGACGTAGCGGTCGAAAATCGCGAATATCCGTACACGGTGCTTCCGTTTTTCAATGCTTCGCCGAGTACGTACATGCCCACCGAATCGTCTCCAGAGGAATTGCCCAGCGTCGTGCTGTTGATCATGTCTACGATGGTGTTGTAATTCGTGGTGTAACCCTCTACTTGGAAGATGGCCAAGTCTGACACCGAGCCGGTGGTCGTGCATGGCGATGTATTCGTTGAATTGCAGATGCGGACGACATTGAACTCCGTGCCCGAACCCGTGGCTCCCGAAAGATTTAGCAGAAGGTTTCCTGAGGCGGGCTCGGTGTCCCCAACCACGACGGCATTCTGAAGGCCTTCAAAGTGGCCGTCCTCGATTGTGTTGGCATTGCCGTCGAGATAAATCCCACCCACCATCCCGGTAGGCGCGCTGGCAGTCCCTCCAGCGTTCCCGGTGCAGGTGATCCCGTGGATGCCGCGGGTTTGTGCGTTGACGATTTTCACGCACGCGGTGGTCGTTTGAGGAGCGCAGCCATCGCTACAGCCTTCATCACCGGCAGATGGCGCGAGATCGATGTAAGGCCCGGAGTCGTTAGCGCCACTCGTCTCGATGTCCAAAGCGATATCCTCCACGTAGTGGAAGGCAACGTGACTCACATAGCTCCCTGTTTGTGAGTTCTCGTTCTGGATGCCGATGAGACTGGTTGGAGAGGTCGAGTTCGGCTCCTGCCCATTGATGCGCAAGTCCGAAACACCAACGCCCGTACAGCCGCCGCTCGGACATAAAGCGGAACTTCCCATCTGGATCATGACGGATGGCGAAAAACTATTAGCCACCTCGATCGTGGTGTTGGTCCGGCCCGCTCCCATGATTTGTGTCTGGTTGGGCAGAACCCACGTTGCCGAGATGATGATGTTTCCCGGCCCTAACAAAATGGTTGAGGGGAGAGGAGTAGTAATGCCATTCCACGGAGAGCTCGCGCAACTCATCGAGGTATTGGTGGAGTTGAGTCCGCGTGCGTCAATGACCGCCGCACTGCCGGAGGGAATTGCGCTTAAGGCGCTGCCCAGCGTAGCGCAGTAGTCAGGCAGTGACGTACTTCCCCAAACACTGGCGTCGATGAACGCAGCCGAGCCGGAGATTGCTGAGGTGCTCGCCCAGACAGCGTTGTTTCCCTTCGCGGCTGTATTGATGGTTTGCGCCGGCAGGCGTGCGGGCGTGATAAACAAGCTTCCAAGAACAAACATTGCTGCCAGAAAACTCCAGCTGGCAGCGGGCTTTGCGGTGTTCATAGTTCCTCCTACGGAAACGTTTTACAAATGGGGAAACCAGCTGCCACACCCTCGGTGCTCTCAACTCGAGGGCTCGGCAACGACTTAGGCGAGTGACGGCGTGAGGTTGCGGTTGGACGACGGGAGTACGACCCCAAGTTGAGGGCGAGGCTAGGCGCATTCGCTGTGGAAAACAAACACGGTCGTTCCCGCGTTACGAAATCCGGACAGATGCCGTGCAATCAATCGCTTGCGCAGAGTAAAATATGGGGTATGCTTTCGCGGTTGTTCGGATTCGCGGTACTAGCTTTGGCGGTGGCCGTATGGGCACAGGCAGGGAACGCCCCTGACCCAAACGCGCCGAAAACGCCGCAACCGAACACACAACAATCGAGTCCCTCTGCTCCGAGCTTGGCGCCGCCCCGCTCGGACCGCGTGCGCGCCGACGATCTGGGAACGGAGTTTGGGCAGAGTTCGAGCAAAGATAACCAGATTGATTTGGATCCACCCGCGGACGATGCCAAGGCGCATCCGCAGAGTTCGGCGGCCGTGGCTGAGGCGGGGGCCGCCTTATCAGGCAGCAATGCGATCACCGAGTTCCATACCTGGGATCCGCACAAAGCCGCGAAAAGCGTCGAGGTGGGAGACTTCTATTTCAAGCGCCAGAACTACCGCGCCGCCGAGGACCGCTACCGGGAAGCACTACGCTATAAAGACAACGATGCAGTAGCCACCATAAAGTTGGCGGTGTGTCTGGAAAAACTGGGCGTACTGGATGATGCTCGCGCCGAGTACGAAAGCTATTTGAAGATTCTCCCGCACGGGCCGCAATCGGAGGAAGCGCAAAAGGCGATCGCCCGCTTGAAGGCGCATTCAGAAAGCGCCAAACCGCAGTAAGGGCGACCCAATCATCACGAGGAGCGTAGCGAGCGGAGAGCTGCCGCGGCCCTTCGTTTCGAGAGCTTGCCTCGCCTGGTTGTAACGCTCAAACTGAAATCATCCTCGCCCCCGCTCACTTTGCTCTCTTCGGCTGCTCCCAGGATCAGATGCGCAGGCCACTTTGGGCCGGACTGTGGCTTGCCCTTGGAGCGGGCGGCGTCCCCGATGATGGCTTCGAGGGCGTCCAGGCAGGAGTGGAACATCTGTGCCCGCAGGGGATTCGCAACGCCGCCACGGATCATCAGCATGGCTGTGCCATGCATTAGCGACCACAGGGAGAGCATGAGCCGAGTGTATTGGCGGGGAGGGCCACCCAATCGTCGCGCCAGATTCATACGCAAGAAGTTAAAAGTGGGCCAGGGTTCACGCAAAGACGGCGACTGCGCGAATCCGTCGAAGAGCACTTCGTACGCATGGGGATGCTGCAGCGCAAACTCAAGATAGTTGCGGCACGCCTGCGGTAGTGTGCGCGTGGGACTGACCGCGGCGAAGAGTTCGGCACGGGTTTGCAGCCGCACGGAGCGGAGAATATCCTCGCGGTCGCGGTAACGTCCGTAGACCGTAGGGGTGGTGGTGCCGGCCGCGATGGCCACGCCGCGCATGGTGAGGGCCTTTTCGCCGCCCCGAGCCCACAGCCGGCAGGCGGCATCCAGGATGCGCTGTTCGAGTTGAGGATCTGCTTGTCTGGGCAAGGGCCCGCCTCCGTACTTTACTTTTTAGGATCACTGCAAAAGGGGGCCCAATAACTTGAACGTTGTTCAACTAACAATGTACAATAACCACATTCTAACGAAAGAATTGTTCCTGCAAGCCGTGTTCTGCCGGAGCCATCAGGTTTAGCATTGCAGCCTTCCCCAAAGGTAAATGGCTCCGGCAGGCACTCCCCCGATACAAAAAATTTGGAAACTGAGGAGTAGTAGATGTCAAACGATGAATCCAGAAGGCAAACCGGAATTGCCCGCATGGCATCCGACCTTCGCGCCGCGAAAATAGAATTGTTGAGCGCACAATGTGCCACTGATCGTCTCCGCCTGCAGTATTCGATAGAAGACATTGTTTCTTTTGGGGAACGCCAGGCGCTGGAAGGGGCCCTCGCCTCCACCGGCGCACTGTGCCGCTTTTTCTCATCCATTGAGGATCAGCTAAGGCAAGCTGAGCAGCGGGAGTAGATACCCGCCATTTTCTTGATTTTTCCGCAGGTTTCTTAGCCCTACAACGCCGCATTATTTCTCTACCCGAATGAACTCACCGGTCGAGGCATTCGCCGCCACTGTCAGCTTGGCGGTTTCGCGAGAAACTCCGTAGATGACATGCCACGTAAGTTCGTTGGTGTTGTGGTTCCAGTCGCAGACGTAAGTCACGGGGGTGGACGGATCTTTTTCCAGAATCTTGTCACCACCGTGTTTTTGCGCCGTGGCGAAGGCCTGATCGGAGTCCACCTTGAGGAAAGCGGCATCGAAAACTTGAGTGGATGCATTGCCGGGGTTGTAAGTGTCCTCGTTGCCGGGGGAGACTCCGCGAGACGGAGCGTCGGGCGCGTTGCTGCCGGACCAGAAAAATGGTTTCACCCCGTGTTGCGTGGCGGAAGCGAAGCTGGCTCGCCATATCGCCGATTTGCCATCCTGGCCATTGCCGTCGGTGGAAGCGGTCGATTCGATCCGGAATGGTTTTACGTCCGCGGCGTAATTGCGGGCGGCGATAAATGTCTTCTGAAAGGCCGCGCGTCCAGTCAGCACTTCTGGTGGCTTGGGTTCCGTCTTGGTCTCGACCGGCTTAGCGGGGTTGGAGTCGCAACCCGCCAGCAGCGCGAGAATCAGGAATATAGCGCAGGCGAGAATCCGGGACATTGCGGAGCCCGGATTTCGGAACACGATTCGCCAGCCTCTGTTTTCGATCATAGCAGCGACAATGTCGGTCTGTGGTTGGACGGAGTACCGCAGTCTCACGGGCGACCTTCCTGTTATAAATGGGATGATTCAATCGTCGCGCAACATTCTACCTGAAGCGCACGAAAACGCGAGGGAAGCTGCTATGGATTCCCAACTCGAGGAGCTGAAGCGAACTCTGGAGTCGGCGCTCGATGGCATGTCGAGCCAGCAAATGAGCTGGCACCCGGCGGAGAAGTGGTGCGCGGCGGAAGTGCTCGAACATCTGTACCTGACCTACACGGGAACAGTGAAAGGATTCGAGAGAGCGCTCGAAAAGGGCGAGCCGCTAGCGACGCGGGGTTCCATGACGCAGCGTTGGCGAAGGTTGGTGGTTTTGGGATTCAGCTACCTGCCTTTCGGCCGAGAAGCGCCGAAGCCCACTGTGCCGCGCGGCCTGCCGCCGGACCAGGTTCGATCCGAGATTTGGCAGAAGCTTGGCGCAATGGATGAGATCATCGCGCAGTCCGAAGCCCGCTTCGGACGAGGCATCAAGCTGCTCGACCACCCGATACTAGGCCCGCTGACAGGCGCACAGTGGAGCAAGTTTCATCTGGTGCACGGGCGGCACCATGCTCAGCAGATTCGCCGGCTGCGGGCAGGGCAAGTGGAGTGAACCTGTCCTGACCAACCTGGCCTGACCGCATGCCGGCGCTTGTTCTTGAACGACTTCTGTTTTATTCACGCATCGCGGCTGGAACGCCGGCTTTGCGCGCTTCTTCCTGCATATTGTCGAGTTGCTGCTTGGCGTCTTCAAGAGCCTTCTGCTTGTCGGCGATCTTCTGCTTGTAATCCGCGTCCTCTTTGTCCCACTGCGCAGCGTTGCGCATGCGGTTGCCCACGTCGGCGTACATGGCGGCGGCGCGAAGCTGGTATTCCTTCTGCAGCACGTCGAGTTCGCGCGAGGCCAGGTCGATCGTGTTCTTCTGGCCCGTCAGCTTATCCTGCCAGGTCTTCCAGGCGGCTTGTTTCTTGGCGTCCTCGTCTTGTTGCGACCCGGGTTTATTTCCGGCGGAGTCTTTGTTGTCGGTGGGCGTGCCTGATTTCCCAGCAGAATCCGAAGCGGCGTTGTCCGCCGTGGTTGCAGTTGCTGGGTCCCCCACCACGGAGAGCTTGTCGTCGGTGGGAAGGTTGTCGTTATCGAAGACCTTGGGCTTGGACTTGGGGGTCGTGGTCGTGTCCTTGCGAACGCTGCGGGCATAACTGCCGAGCGAGGACTGATCCGGCGCTGAAGTTGAGGTCTGTGCCGTGGCCGAAAAACCTGCCAGGACCGTGAACAACCCGACTACGAGACTAATGTAGGTGACGCGTTTCATAGCTTCATCCTTTAACTTCGAGCATGAGCTGATCCTTAATGCGATTCAGCCGTTGTTCTAAATGACGTTCTAAATGACTTTGCCTGCTGCGCTGGCGCGAACGCCGTCTGCAACAGAACGTTTCTCCGCCAAAAATCCTCCAATGCGGCGGTCCAGACTCGCGGCCTCGCCTGCTATATCAGCCGCCAATTGCGAGGCGAGATCGGGATCGCGATTCCGGGCCAACTGCTGGGCGTAGCCGGCGATGGTGGTCAGGGAGGTACGCAGCTCCAGCGCCATCTCCGCTGAGATTTCACCATGCAACTGCTGTTGGCTGCGAATCCGCTCAAACTCGCTGCGGTCGCTGATCAGACAAGCCGCGCCGAGCAGGCTGCCATCCACGGCGGGGACGGCCGAAACCGTGACCGCGATACGAAGTTTCTCCCCCGCGGGCGTGGCATAATCGGCTTCCAGTTGGCGTCGCTTGCTGCTTTCGCTCAATACGGCGTGGACTTCCTCAGCAAGCCGCGAGGGCAGGTCCGGCATCCCGTCGGGATAAACCGCGGAATCGTGCGGCGAAGATATTGCCGCGTTGCGGAAGATGTCGTCCGCGCTCATCCCGGAGAGCGAATGGAACCCAAGAATTTCTTTGGCCGCGGGATTGGCCTGCTTTACCAACCCGTTGAGCCCGAATACCAGCACTCCAGACGGAAGATTCGAGAGTACGGTCTGGCTGAAGTTCTCCGTGGTCCGGGCCCGGCGTTGTTCGGTGAGCGTTTGTACTTGCAACTCGTGTTTCTGCTGTTTGAGTTGCTGGATAACCGTGTTGTAGAGGTGAAGCGGCAAAGCTTCAAGCGTTGGGGCGGACGCGGAGTCGATATCGGCTTCAGTGGCAATGTTTCTGCGCAGGCTGCGAATCAGCCAGACGGCCAACAAAAATGCGCCACCCGCCGCAACCATTACGAACGCGGCTCGCAAAACCAGCGGATTGGTGAGCAGCCTTACCACCAAAAACTCCCGTACCACCGCAAGAACTGGTTGCCGACGAAGAGCGCGAGCAACGCCATGCTGCCCAAAAAGACGCCGAAGGGCATCTGGTAATGTCGATACACCATCTGCGCCGATTGCCATCCCCGGCGGCGAGCCGCCTGCAGGTTGGCTAATCGCCGGGCGAAGCGGTGGGTGCGCTTGATCCACACCACCAGCACAGTAGTCAGCCCAAACAGCGACCCCGCCAGCGACGCGGTGAAGATCGTGAAAATTGTCAACTTGATACCGAGAAAAGCTCCCACCATAGCCATCAGCTTCACGTCGCCGAAGCCCATGCCTTCGGCTCCGCGCCAGCGCAAGTAAACGGCGCCAGCGCCGTAAATGAATGACGCGCCCAAGGCCGCGCCCAGCAAAGAATCCAGCAGGGAAAGCAGGCGCGCGGAGATATCGGCGCTAAAGGGAAGATTCAGCATCCCCGGCAAGAATTGCGAAGCCAGGTCATGTACCGGAACCAGCAGGCTGAAGAACACACCCAAGCCAAGGCCCGGGAGGGTCAACTTGTCCGGCAGCAGTTTGGTTTCGGCGTCAGTGAAGATGAGGCCGAGCAGGAGAAATCCAAAGGCGCAGTATTTCACCGTTTCCAGCGTAAGTCCGAAATACGCGTAACAGCCGAGAAAAAGCGCGCCGGTCAGCAACTCGACAAAGAGATAGCGCGGAGAAATATGCGTCCTGCATCGGCGGCAGCGGCCTCTAAGAAGCATCCAGCTGATGACTGGCAAGTTGTCATAGAAGGCGATCAGCTGCTTGCAGCCCGGGCATTTGGAACGCGGAGTCACCACCGACAAACCCAACGGCAGCCGGTAGATACACACGTTCAGAAAGCTGCCAAAGGCCAGCCCGAGAAAGCCAATCGCCGATGCGTAAAGAGGGTCCACTGAGTTTTGAGGCGTTCTTTCCCGCAAGCGCCACTCGCGCTTCCAGGCGCACATCTTCCTGAGAACGCGAATAGAGCCGAGTCTTGACTGGATTATAAGGCGGCGCGGGTAGGCAGACTAAGGTACTGAAGTCACTGTCCGAAAGGCCAATTAGGGTATAAATCGACGATACGGCAGCATGCGGCAGTTGCTGCAGGCTCTGTCAGGGAAAAGCAAAACGCAACAACTCACCTTCCAACACAACGGCGGAAGTCTGACGAGCAGGAAGCTCTCCGCGCCACTGGGTCCAGCTGCGGGGAACGAGCCGCGTTTCCTGCGCGGCAAAGGCAAGCCACTTCTCGCCAACCTGCTCGCGCCCCAGCACACAAAACGCAGCCGCATCGGCTACCGCAGATGCAGGCTGCGAACTCCATTCGAACAGAGTCGCCTGCAGCGCTTCGGTGATGGACTCCGCCGGATGCAGACAGAAAATCCAGTCGTGGCGCGCGAGGCCCGAGTAGTCGTCCGCAGTGGCGCGGTCCTGTGCGGGCACGATGCGAGCTCCGTATTCGCGCGCGACGCGCAACGTGGCGTCCGCGGATTGATGATCCACGATCAGAATTTCAGAGCAGGGAAGCAGTGTCTCCAGCGCACGTCCCAGGCGCAAAGCATCATTGGTGGTGTGCAACAACGCTGTGATCGGAGGCATAAGGCAACAATCGCCGTGCCCCCAAAGTGTACGACGAACCCAATCCTCCCCGAGGGATCATTTGTCGATCATTATTCTCGGCTCATTCCGTCGCCCGCTCGCTTTCCGGGCCTCTCGCCCGATACGCTGAACGTCCAAACATGAGGCCAGTTTCCACTTCGACCGGCTGCCCGTTCTGCAAATGCCGCTTGAATCTCCATTGCTCCAGTGCGCTGGTGATGACTTTTGCCTGGTCGGGAAATGCGCTGAGAAAGTGAATATGTTTTACCTTGCCTTCTTTGTCGATAATGATTCGCACCGGAACGGAGTTGAACCTGCGCTCGGTAAAGACCGGTTCAACCCGACCGATCACGTTGTCGCCGCTGGCATAGTCCTTGATGCACACCGGAACGTCGCCTCCGCCGGTCCCTGCCGTGGGACCGGTCTCCGCAGGCAACTTCATTTTGTCCAGGTCCAGCACCAGATTTTCCAGCAGCTTCGTATCGCGGCTGGTCATCACCAACTGCACCGTGTGGCAGCGGATTTCGGTCGCCAGAACATACCAATGTAGCTCTGCGATCGGAGACCAGTAGGCAAAGAAGGTAAATGGGCGGCCGGCGATCTTGGTCGGCGTCGGCGGCATTTCCACCTTGTAATCGGCCTGCAAATGGTCCTTCGAGTAATTGACGAGCTCCAGCGCATTGCCGGCGGGGAACGGACTGAAGAACATGTCCTGTGCAGTAATCAGGATATTTCCCCGAGCCGGTCCTTTGAATGTGTCCACAGGCCTGAGTTGGGCGAGCACGTAACGACCGCTATCTGACGGCGGCGCCCCTTTGTATTTCTCTTCCCAATCCCGAGGCAACGCGTAGCTCATGCCAAAGTACTGGTCGCTGAAGACGTTGCTGGTCACGTTTCCGCCTTCGGGCACTGGAGTCACGGAATCACTCGCGCTCGACCGCGCGCCCTTCACCAGAATCACGCCCGTCGGAACCTTTGACCCAGGTTGGACGACATCGGAGAAGTCGCCGCCATTCCTGGGGGCGTTTTGCGGTTTGTCCCCCTGCGCCCAGGCCGGCGAGGTCACGGAAAGAGCGAGAGCCATCAAAGAACACAAGAATCGAAAGCGCATATTGATCCCCCGAACCCGGGTAGCATTTGACCAGCGGCCCGGCGAATTGGGCTGCGAATCAATTTTCGAAATTGGAAAAAGCTGGCGAGACACCTTGATGTCTCGCCAGGATAGCCCAAAAAGTTACAGCGAGCGCAGGAAGTCCAATATTTCCTGTTGCTGTGTGGTGGAAAGGTCGAAGAACTGTTCCTCCACGAAAGTGGCCTCGCTGCTGTTGCTCGCGTGGTCCTGGATGGCAGTGATCAGGTTCGAGGTGCGGCCATCGTGCAGCAGGAAGATCCGCTGTCCCAGCCCCCACAAGGGAGCGGTGCGGAACTGGTCGCCGCCCGCGCTGCCCTGCGAGACGTTATCCGCCAAGCCAGTGCCCATGTTGTGGATCTCAATATCGGAGAACGCATTCACGGGAGCTTTGCCCAACGATGAGGTGAAGCCCGACGCTTGCGTCGTGCCCGGCGTCGGGTTGTGACAGGTCGCACAGCCGACCGAGACAAACAGGGAACTGCCGGCGGAGATCGTCGATGCGCTGACGCTCGAACCATTCAGGATAACCCCTCCGGGTGGCGGCGGAGCCAGGAACCGCATGAAGTTGGCAAACGCCGAGACGTCATCGAGAATCGCCGTGCCCGTCGATCCCGGGTTGGACGTGTCTTCCGGATAGCCAGCCCCGCCCAGGTTCAGGCAGGTCGATACCAGCCCGGTATCGCCGGTACCGCCAGCGCCGTCTTCCCCAGGCAGCGGACGATCTTGGGGAAACAGCAAGTTGCTGATGCCCATCTCCACGTTGTAAGCCTCACCCGCAAAAATGTGCAGCGACTTGTTCTGCGCCTTCCAACCGAAACGGCTGATTGTGCCATCGTTCCCGTTGTGATTGAAGGTACCGGAAATGCCCAGGTCGTTGTTGAGATTGACCACTTGGTTCTTCAACAGGGTTGAGTCATCCAGGTTCTCGATCAAACCTGCGCCAAAGACCGGCGTGGGAATCCGGAAGATGACGTCGTTCTCCTCCACAGCAGTGGCGAAGCTGGGCTGCGGCAGCGCGGTGGCGCTGTTGCAGGTGCCGGCATCGGAGCGCCCAGTGACGGTGAACAGATCTTCCACGCCCCCATTGGGAGAGTTGGTATTAACCGATCCGTTGGCGTTAAAGAAGAACGGGAACCGGGCTTCGCGGGTGGGCCCAGTGGCCGTAATGAAAGACGGCATCGTGTTGCCCGGCGCGACCCCGTTGCTGGTGAACAGGAATTGCGGGTTGGTCGCAGAACCGGTCCCGCCGATAGCAGGCTGCGCGTGACAGATGCTGCACTGATTTGCGTTAAACCTCGGTCCCAGGCCGACGTTCGCCGAGCCGGAAACCGTTTCCACTTCCTGGAAGCGAGTTTGACCATCGGTGAAAAAAGCCAGTATCCCGGAAGGGCTGTTCGACACCACCGAAGAGAGTGCCGCGCCGGTGCCGCGGCTGGCGCTCTGTACTCCAGGGTCGGTTTGAGCCAATGCTATTCCGGCAACGAACAGCACAGCCAAAGTTAGAACGGATGCAAGCTTAGCGGTCTTGATCACGAATCCTCCTTAGTGGGTCTTCTCTCGGTTTGTTTTGGGCCGTCTCCGCGGGACCATGGTTGAGATGACCGGGGACCGATATCCCGGGGCGCGAACGGAGGGAATGAAATGTCGTCTTCCCCGCTGGGCGCGGGGACTGGGTTGAGCGGAGCACGACTCCTCCTTAGCGGACTTGGTTTCTAGGCCAGGGACCGCAATGGCGCAGATTGTTTAACTGAGCTCGGACAGTGTGGGTGCAAGGGTGTCCGGAATCTGTGTCGAGGTTTCTAGCGCAAATTCGTTCCTGCGCAACAAAAAAGCGATGGGTGTTACGGAGTCAGAACAGACGGAAGCCGGCGGAGACCCGGATGATTAGATTTTTCTTAGGGATACGGTGTGGTTTCTAGGGAACCTAGCTCATCGTGCCAAGACACGAAAAAGCGCTCGCGTGTTCGGAAAGCCGAAATTATCTCGGAAAAAGTCCCTTCGTGTAGACGCGGCGGACTCGTAGTTAGTGGATGAACTTGTAGTCAACGATCGAAGCCGCCAAGAGGCCTTCGCTCGCTTCCGTATCCTGCTCGTCCTTAGCTTGAGCCTGATCCTGCGCGTCTTTGGAGCGGATCACCCGGCCCTGGCACAGTACGTTGCGGTTCTTCTGGCCAGAGATTTCCTCCGGCATCTCGAACACCAGTTCGATCAAAGCGTTCACAGGTAACTTCTGCGGTCCGTGGAACAGCAGTCCGCTCTGGCTGAGGTTTTCGATAGTGCCCTCATACCACGTACTGGTGTTGTTTACGCGATAGCGAAGTGCCAGGTCGAGCTTCAGGCGGCGGGCGCGCGGCGTCCAGGACGGCCGCTTCTCCCGCGTGTGACTGCGCCGGACCACGGCGTCGGGCCGGGTGTGCTCCACGCGCTGCGTGCGGCGCATGGTCGTCCAGTCATACTTGTATTCCGCGGCGCACAGCATGCAAACCTGATAATAGTCTCCGTCAGCGCCGCGCCGTGGCCAGGAGAACTCGTGGGAGCAACGCCCGAGCATAAGAACATCCATGATTTTCTGCGGCATGATGGTTACTTCGGGACCTAAAGGCGTCCGCAAGTGGATGATCTCGCGAACCAGGCTTCTTGGGAAGGTTACTTTCGTGTCAGGTCCAATAAAGGAAAAAGCGCAGGCAGCGAAAAGCTTAAGCGCCTCTCACGGTTCCTGCGCTGTCTGCAGCTAAGAGAATCGGTACCGTTCGTTCAGATTACTCTGGCCCAAAGATATAGGCGGCCGTGTCTCCGGTTATCGCCTCGACGTCTCCGAAGATCGATAGCGAAGCGCCAAACGACGAGCCGACAGGAGACGCGATCTCGGCATTAAATTTCGAGGTTGTACTCCAACCGGCCTTCGGCTCTGCGAACACGTAAACCGCGCCCTGACCCGAGTTATGGCCAGATGCTCCTGCCCACAACGTTTGCCCAGTTCCGTCGAACGCAACAGCGGAGCCGAGTTGATCGCCTTTCTGACCGTCGGAAGCTCTCAGTTCCGCTGTCTCGGTCATATCGGCCCAGCCCCCCGCTGGCTCAAGAAAAACGTAGACTCCGCCCGGACCCGGCCCATAGGACCACCGTGCGTCCGGCGCACCGACAGCTATGCTGTCTCCTTGAATGGCAACCGAGGAGCCAAAGTAGTCGCGATTTCCCCCGTTTGAGGCTGTCAGAGTCGCTGTCTGTCCCGTCGAAACCCAGCCCCCTGGCGGTTCAGCAAAAACGTATGCCGCGCCGGGCACGGGGTAGCTGAATTCGGAGGGAGCACCAACGACCAAGGTCCCCCCGCTCAAAGCGAGGTAGCTTCCGAATCCATCGTATACTCCGAACACACCAGACGTTGCGGTCAATTCGGCCTGATACGCCATCCCGGTCTCCCAGCCAGATGCGGGCTCGACAAACATGTACACGGCGGATCGAAAAAGGTAATTGGTCCATCCTACTGCGACTGTAGTGCCGTCGGTGGCAACCCCGGTGCCAAAATAGCCGCTGTTCGACTCATCATGAGGAAACTTCAGCTCCGCGGTTTCCGTCATGTTAGTCCGGCCGCCATCCGGCTCCACGAAGACGTATGCCGCTCCCCGATTATGGTTGGGAAACCGCGTGGCGCGGCTGGCTCCGACAACAATGGTGCGCCCGCTGATCGCAACCGCTCCGCCGAAGTCGTTGTCGGTAACACCGTCCGACGCGGTCAACTTCGCAATCTGCGTCATGCTTGACCAGCCATGCGCCGGTTTGACAAAAACATACGCGGCGCCCCTTCGTAATTTGATTCGGCGGTTCCGTATGGCGCGCCCACAACATCAGTGTTGCCATCGATTGCTATGGTGGCGAAAGTTTGCGCGCCATCGGAAGCGGTTAGCTGAGCCAGCTCCTCCCACCCCGCAGGCAGCAAGCCAGACCTGCCGTCGCGTCCAGCAGCTGCGAAACACAACGATGACAAGCGGAACACTACAGAGATCAGCGATAACGAGATTGTTTTCAAGGGAGCCTCCAACGGACGAGTACGATCAAACCTCGACTGGCAGCTGCGGCTGGGGGACCGCGAAGTCGAGCGAGCAATTCCCCTTCAAGCACCGGAGTTAGTCAATCCGAATGATGGCATTTATGACAAATTTGGGTCCGCTCAATCTCTCAGAGCGAGCGTACGGGTAAGCCGAGCCTTAAGTACAGCGATCCTCCGCACGTAGCGATCCCGATTTCACGCCATCTTTTCACTTCGACACCGATAAAGAGACGGATTGACCTGTTGCACCATGGAGTCCAGATCCAGCGTCCGCTGAAGGTGCTGCTGCACGGTTTCCGAAGCAGACCTTGGATCGCCCAGCACCTGGTGATATCCGACGCGACACAAAACGATGGCAGGCCGGCTTCGCAGCCAGGTATTCACTTGGTTGAGATGCGCCTGAAGCGCAGCGATTAACGCCGACTCATTCAGCGCTGCGCCGGATGTCCCCCGGCGGCGAATCATCTCCGCCTGCGAAGCCACCACCTCTGCCAGCGGACGCTCCATAAAAATAATTCGATAGTCGCGTCCCGCTGGCAAAGCGAACAAAAGTTGCGAGATCACCTTCACTGCCTTGCCTTCCGCTTCGGCAACGCAGCCGGGATCCTGCGGCAATTGCTTGATGCGCTCCCACTCGTAGTAGCCGCGGGGATTATCATCGTCCGCTGTGCGCTGTCCGTCGGTGAGCACCGGCACCCCGCCGGCGGCGAGCATTTGCATCATCAGCGAGGTGCCGGATCGCGGCAGGCCAGAAACAATAGTGATCATGATTCGGTCTGATTGTCCGGTTACGCCGCAACCACTTCTTCGTCGCGCCAGGCGGTCAGCCCCGCTGCGCCCTGCGCCAATCGTCCCAGAGTCGCCGACTCTTTCTCCCGAGTAAAGATTTCTTCGGGCTGTGTTGCGTCGGCATGAGTGGAAGCGCCTATCGCGCCGGCAGCGATCGGCTGGTTCGGGGTGGTTTCGTACCCGTAAGCGGTGATCTTCGCAGTAAAGTTGGTTCCTCTCTCTTTCACCGCGACCTGCACAAAGCCGTAGTGCACGTTCTGGTCGGTGTCGGTGAACTTCACGCCCAGAAACGGTCCGGGATGATCGCCCAGCCAGTTGCAGGCAAGATTGCTACCCGAGCCGG
Source organism: Acidobacteriaceae bacterium (assembly GCA_003140075.1). Lineage (GTDB taxonomy): Bacteria > Acidobacteriota > Terriglobia > Terriglobales > Acidobacteriaceae > Sulfotelmatobacter. The sequence continues at coordinate 26,425 of PLIO01000262.1, forward strand.
TGCCGGTAAGTCCGCCCATCATGATCCGACCGGGCACAAACGGACCAGCGCCTCCGACCAGCGAAGCCTTGCCTAAAGCGTCGGCGCAGCCATTCGAACCCTCAACTTCATTGGCCGTCTGCGTCGGCAAAACCGAGAGATGTCCGCCGAAAAAGCAGCCCAGAGGCGGACGGGCATTGGGTGTTTTTCGTTCTCCGCCCGTAGGACAGTCGTAGACGGCGTTGGCCGATAAGCCAAAGTCAGGGACGCCATCGCCATTGATATCGAAATACACTGGCCCGCCATTAATGGGCACGACAATACTGGTCTTGGTAACTACGACGCTCGCCTCGGCAGGTTGCGCGGAGGCAAGCAAAGCCACGCCCGCCGAGGTGGCAACCAGTGCGTACGAAAATAGATTCTTATCCAGGCTGGGGGTGAGTGGTGTGGGATTTTTGGGGCGAGCACTGTTAGCGAAAGAACTTTGGTCTTGTGCAGAATGTCGAGTCATGGGATCGCTCCGTAGAAGGGATTTGACTGTCGGAAAATACTCGAGTCAGTGGGGGAGCAAATTCTCCCACAGATCATGGTCATCGTCAATTCGGAAATCGGCTTGGTGGTGCCTCAGTTTGAAAAGTTTGTCATTCCGAGCGCAGTCTTATCGCGCGAGGAATCTGCTGTCGGGCCGGACCAAAGCAGATTCCTCACCGGCAAAGAACGCCGGTTCGGAATGACAAAATGCGATGCTGTTCAAACTGAGCCGCTATGATCGGCTTGGTGCTGTCATAGATAGCGGTTCGGAGCGTGATGCGCTCAGTTGACGGCCTGCGTCTGCCGTTGCCGCCGCATTCGCAGAAAAATTTCCCGGTGTCGCACGGCTTTTTCCACGTCGCCGCCAGACTGCGTATGCAGCGCGGCCAGCCACCGGTGCGCTGCCATCAGACCCGGAAGCATGGTCAGCGCCGACTCAAACGCCAGCGTGGCGCGTTCGCGATGTCCCAGACGCGCCAGCGCGACGCCCAGATAGAAGTGACCCAGCGGCAGAAAGTGTTGCAGTCCTACCGCTAACAGAGCCTGTTCCGCGGCTTCCTGGTTTCGCCGCTGCCGCAGACGCACCACGGCCAGTCCCAGGTGCGCTTCGGGACTGTCTCCATCTATTTCCAGCGCGCGGTGGAAGGCGCGATCGGCATCATCCGTGCGCTTCAGCCGCAGGTACGTCTCGCCGATCCGCAAATGCAAGTCGGGCAGATGCGGGTCCGACTGCTCGGCTTTCAGCAGGCTGGTGAGCGCGGTGTCCATGTCGCCTTCCTCGAAGTGAATAATTCCGAGAAGCAAATCCGCCCACGGCCGCGGTTTAGGTTTCGCGTCAGCGGGCGAAGCTTCCGCCACTGGAGGCTCCACGGTCGGATCTTGAGCGCGCTGAATTTCAACCGGCTGCGGTTCCGGCTGCGGTTCCGGCTCACCCTGCTTCTCCACGCCTTGTGCTTCTGTACCTTGCTTCTCGCCATCAGCCTGAAGTTTTTTCTCGGCCGGTTTAGGCCGCGGCGGGGGCTCGTATACGAGCAACTGCTCCAGAAGTTTTTTCGCTTCCTCGCGTCGCCCAAGCCCGAGGTAACACTGCGCCAGGTGCTGCATAAAGCGCGGCTCCGGCCACTTCTTCGCCAGCTCTTCCAGAATCGTCAGCGCTTCCGGGTATCGCCGCGAATCCAGGTACACGCGGGAGAGATTGTATTGCTGCTCGCGCACCGCAGTCTCGACGGCCTTGGATTGATCTTCGCTCAGCGGCTGAATGTAGCCGAGCGCCACGAACTGCTGCAGGACGGCCTGTGCCGCCGCCGGATCCATGCGCAGATCCGCCGGATGCATTCCACACTCGCCCGCTTCATTCTCCCAAGTGGGGATGCGCGTGATCTCTGGCACTTCCTCGAACGCCTGCACCAGCACACGTCCATCCATATCCTCGCCCACCGGCAATCCGAACAGGGTGAGAATGGTCGGCGTTACATCGAGCAATGTCGCGCCATAGATTCTCTCGTCCTGTTTCAGATGTTCCCCCTTCATGCAGATGACGCCGAATTGCCGGTGTTGCACGGCCGGCCCCGCCGGCTCATTCGGAATGCCGCGCGGGCGCAGGTGATCGGAATGAAAGCCGTGATCTGAGACCAGCACGACCGTCGCTTCCGGACCGGCCAAGTCCACCAGGGTTTGTAGCATCATGTCGTGAAAACGATAGGCGCCGTTTACAACATCTTTGTAGATTTCGAACTTTTCTTCCGGAATTCCCTGCATGCGCGGAGGATGGAAATGCATGAACCCATGGCAGAAGTGGTCGATGCCGTT
>PLIO01000221.1:0-1248 GCA_003140075.1 Acidobacteriaceae bacterium
ATATTCACCAACTTTTCAGAATCCAGATTGTTGTCTTCGACCCCGCTCATGTAATAACCGCCCTGGTCCGAGGCGCCCACGCCCAGCGGGTCCTTCGGGTTGTTCTGCCAGATATATTCGTAGCCGACGAAAAACTTCCACGCGTCCGACGCATATTTGGCGGCGAACAGAGCTGCGTTGTTGTCGGTCACGATGCCATACACGGTGTCGTTCGGATCGATCAGATTTGGCCCCAGGCCGGGCCCGCCGTTGATGGGGTTGGTATTAATGCTGTCGGTGGTCGACTGATATGGCGCCGACAAACTCTGCGGCCCCAGCAAGGGGTTCAATACGCTGATCGCCTGGTTGTAATGTTGGAAGACGAAGTCGGCGGAGAACTTGCCGGCGTGTCCGCCGAGGTCGAATCCATAGGCATTGTTATGCACCGATTCTGGCGTACAGGTGGTGTCTGTCCAGGTTGCGGAGGCGGAGTAGCAGCCGCCAGAGCCATCGGCGAATTTATACANNTAGGAAAAGGCATAGGCGCCGCCGGCTGGATCGTAAAGGAGCATGGCATCGGTACCGAGAGAGCGCTGACGTCCGAAAGTCAGCGTGCCGAAATTTGTGGACGATATCCCGGCATAGAATTCGTCATTGAAGGGCTGGCCCGCGCGCGCGCCGTCGATGGCGATCGAATAGCTGGCTCTGGGCAGGCCATTGTTGATGATGTCAGTCTTTGACGCGTTGGCCAGCAGTCCGGACTGCGGATTGATGCCAGTTGAAGCGTTGAATACAACCGACCAGCCAGGCAGAAACTCTTCTTTGCCTCTAATGCCGAAACCCGTCTGCTGCAGGTTGTTCGGGGCGACGACGAATCGATGTTGATAGCCGTTTCGGTTCACCAGAGATTCGCCTTCGTAGTTATAGCCGTTTTCCGGTAAGCCGTGGGTGACCCAGCCGGCGCCGACGTCATACGCGCCGTAGAGCGTGATGCCGTGCCAGGTCAGCGTGCAATCGGTGGTGGCGAACTCGTGGCCGCTCGCACAGGCGTCGGGGGTCGTCCGCTGCATCTTGATGTCGATGGTGGTGTCCTGACCAGCCGCCAAGTTTATTCCAGTGCGCGTTTCATCGGCGAAGCCTGATTTTGCCGCACGAATCTCGATGTGCCCCGGAGGCAGGCCGGACGCCTGAAAGCGCCCCGCGCCGTCGGTTGCGATGGTGCGCGTTGCACCTGTGTCGACGTTCCTGATTGTCACCGCGACATCGCGA
>PLIO01000221.1:1257-4375 GCA_003140075.1 Acidobacteriaceae bacterium
GCTCGCTCCCGTTTGGGCCCACGCCGGGAACGCCGCCATCGCAAGCCACAAAATGAACAAAGCAGTTTTACGCACGAAGCCTCCAATGAACGCGTGCCTAACAGAACTCAGAAGTGTATATCAAATACATTTCATATGTCTAAGAGTATGCGGTTCTAGGCACTTGCAAGCCTTTTGTGCGTCTATACCGAGCGCCGGGACTAGGTTATTGACGGCACCTTGCGTTGACTGTACGATTTCGTTCCGATGCGGAGGAACGACAAAACAGTGCGAAAGAATGAGGAGTTGCTGAAGCTCCGTGACGCCGCGTTACAACTGGGGATCAGCTTCCCGACGATCAAGCAATGGATTTACAAGAAGAAAATTCGCAGCATCCAGACGGCTGGAGGACATCACCGCATTCCACAGAGTGAACTGGACAGGTTGCTTTTCCGAACGCGAGGCAGAACGGAGAAGGAACGCAAGCAGGTAATCCGTCGTGTTAGCGGACGCAATCAGCTAGTGGGTCGAATAGATGCTGTTCGAATCAGCGGTCTGATGGCGGAAGTGAGGATTTCAATCGGCGACCAGCAAATTACGTCGATTATTACAGCGCGTTCCGCACGAGAAATGCAGCTAAAGCCAGGGCAGACTGCTGCCGCCCTCATAAAAGCCACGGAAGTGATGATTCTGCGCGTTTGACATGATCGATTTCCAATTGCCTGTCCCGCAACAAACTCAATCTTCCCTGTCACTCACTCTCGTTCATCCTCACGTCCTGAAGTGGTCAGCCTGGCCGCAAGCCCCCACACCTTGGGGCCTTCTTCCCGCAACCCCACCAGGCCATTCTTTGCTACAGTATTGACAGGGCTGTTTGGGAAAGGAGAAGACTGATGTCAAAGCGACATCAAATTGCGGCTACATACGCATTCAAGTGTGCTCTTCTCTTTTTGGNNTGTGCCGTATTCAGTTGGGGATTGCAGGCAAAGCTGTCCCTTTACAAGACCCCGCAATCTCCGTCTACTGTCACAGTTGCCAAACTTTTGACGGAGAGGCGTTCCGCCCAAACGATGGCCTTGCTTGAAAAGGCCCTCAAACGAGATACGGCTCGGGAGACGTTGAACCTGATTCCGCTATTGGTTTTGGCCCAGGCGATTTTGTTTCTTACTTTCAAGTTTTATCAAGTTGGAATGTACCTCTGCAGGTCTCCGAGATGGGACTTTCAGTCTCCGCACCTCACGCAACGCCCTCCTCCAGCCTTCCGTTAATCCCTCCGCGGCGATATATTTACGGCGAACGCATATTCTCAAAGATCGAATAGAGCCGTTGGCTGATCGCCAGTCCTTTTAAGGAGATGTACTGTCGTCGATTCCAATCCCGAACTTGCGGGATTGAAAGTAAGGTGGCTCCATGCATCGTAAGCGAATCCTCTGGATTGCGGGGCTTCTCTGCCTTTTATTGGCAACTCTCTTCTTGATCGTTCGAGGTCACTACGGTAAAGGCTCCCCCGAGCAACCGAGGGCGGCCGCAGTCGTCGCGGTCACCCGTGGCAATCTGGCCAGTTCGCTTTCGGTTGCCGGTCAATTTCAGCCCTATCAACAGGTGGATCTTCACGCCAAAGTGTCGGGATATATTCGCTGGATCAAAGTCGATATAGGCGACCGCGTTCGTCAGGGCGAAGTCCTGGCTCTGCTGGAAGTTCCCGAGTTGCAGAATCAAGTGGAGGGCGCTCAGGCCGAGGTCCGCCACAGCCAATCTGATATCACTCGCGCACAAAGCGAAGTTGTCAGCGCCGAGTCGACGTACTCCGCCGTGCACGCTGAGTATACCCGTCTGGAAGAAGCTTCCAAAGAAAGACCGGGGCTGATCGCGGAGCAGGAGTTGGATGACGCACGAGCCAAAGACCAGGAATCTGCGGCACAGGTCGGCGTCGCCAAGGCCTCGCTCGACGCCATGCAGCAACAACTCGGCGTTTCTCACGCGACCCGCAGCCGGCTCGAAACGATGTCCGGATACGAGCAGATCGTCGCTCCCTTTACAGGTGTGGTCACAAAGCGCTACGCCGATACCGGCACGCTGATTCAAGCGGGACAGGACAACAATACGAACACACTTCCCGTGGTGCAAGTGGCCGAGAGCGACCTGCTCCGGCTCCGCATGCCCGTGCCGGAGAGCGACGTACCTTACATTCAGGTCGGCGGCGATGTGCAGGTGACAGTCAGCGCGACTGGGCACACATTTGCAGGCAAGATCATCCGTTTCTCGCGCGCACTCGACACCAACACCCGAACCATGCTCACCGAGGTCGATGTCCCGAACCGTGATCTGAGTCTGAATCCAGGGATGTACGCGGAGACGACGATTCAACTCCAGCAGAAGAATGACGCTCTTATCCTGCCGGCACAGGCGGTTGTGCAAAATGGCGATCAATCTTACGTGCTGGTGGTGAATGCGACGAACCATGTCGAGAAACGGACTGTGACTCTCGGAATCCAAACCTCGAACCGCGTGGAGATTACCAGCGGCCTGCAGACTGGGGACAACGTGATCGCCGCTGGACAGACTGGCTATCAGCCCGGGGAAGTTGTATCCCCGCATGCGGCGTTCATTCCAACGGCGGCGCAGGAGGTAAGCGAGTAATGTCCTCTTTTGCCATCAAGCATCCGTTCTTCATCCTGATGCTTTGTCTCATGGTGATCGTCGTGGGTGTTACCACAGTCGCGCGTATGCCCGTCGATCTGTTTCCGGAAATTAATATCCCGGTTGTCGTGGTCGCGACCTTCTACGCCGGCATGCCGCCGCAGCAGATCGAGGCGGATATCACAGATAGCTACGAGCGTTTCTTTACGCTGGGAAGCGGAATCAATCACATCGAGTCGCGATCGCTGCCCGGCGTGAGCCTGATCAAGATCTACTTTCAGCCGGGCACAGACGCTAACGCCGCGGTCAGCAATATCTCGAATCTGGCCATGGCGAATTTACGGCGACTTCCGCCTGGAACCCTGCCTCCGGTGGTGCTAAAGTTCGACGCTTCGAATCTTCCAGTGTGTCTGGTCACGCTCGAAGGCCAGGGTCTCGACCAGACGCGGCTCAAAGATCTGGCGCAGTTTGAGGTACGGAATCAAATCGCCAACGTTCC
>PLIO01000221.1:4388-4573 GCA_003140075.1 Acidobacteriaceae bacterium
AAAGACTACAACGTCTATGCCAATAGCCAGATTCCGGTGGTTGACGAAATCAATGCCATGCCGATCAAGACGGACAAACAGGACCACATCGGTGAGTCCGTGTTCGTTGGCGATGTTGGGAAAGCGGTCGACTCAGGCCAGCTGCAATACAACATCGTCCGAGTCGACGGTCAGCATTCCGTCTA
>PLIO01000219.1 GCA_003140075.1 Acidobacteriaceae bacterium
ATGGATGGCCCCGCGGTTCATCCCCAGCCCTGCCTTGAAGTTCGCGCACGCAATGGACAAATAGAAGTGCGCAAGGCTTCTGTTCCGGTTGCGCCATCCGCGTTAGCCCCAGGCTTGTGAATACCCAAAATAGCACCGGAGTCGGATCTGCTACCTGTTGTCCCACCTGCTAATTCTCCGCTACTGGGCAGTCAAGTAGAGTTTCGTTTTAGCTTCCAGCTCCGGGAAGAATCTAAAGGGTCTGAACTTGCGGAGAGCTTCGGACGGCAGCGAGCTTCACCCAATGTTTGCAGCCGTAAGTCTTCGATTGAGCAGAATCCCAGCCATGATCAAGCTGAAGATGACCGCCGCGAACAGCAGTAGCCAGCCCCAATATTGGGACGGATGGCGCAGAACACGGACGAAATGGCGTCCATAGTGATCGGCGACGATCGCGATGAATGTGTAACGTACACTCCGGCAAATGATCACCACCGTCAGAAATCTACCGACACCGTAGTCGGAAGCACCTGCGGCCGCGAAGAGCATGCTTGTGGGCATCGGAATCGGTACCGCCGTGGAAACGGCAAGAGCACTGGTGCCCCATTTATGAAAGAAGTTGAGAAAGGCATCCAGCTTCCGATGCCCGAACTTGCTGTGCAGGTAAGCTGATCCGGCTTTTCGTGCGAGTCTAAACGTGAGGTATGCGCCAATCACCGATCCTGCCGTTGCAACTGCCGCATACTCATACCAAGGATTGCGGTGGCTGGCCGCAAGAATTGCCGTCAAGATGTCAGGTCCTCCAAATGTCGGCAGCGGAGAGCTGTCGACAATGGCAAGGGAGAAAAGCCCCAACGCTCCCAAGTGGCGGAATATCGAGGTAAAACCGTCGCCCCGACCCGGTGTGGCACCTTGGAGGAAGATGTTCAACACGAACCCACTATATCAACTTTGCTGGGCAGCTTTTGGGAGCAGCCGTTCCTCCTCTGGCAGCTATGCCCTGCGATTCTCAGAGCGATTGCGAGTTGAAGAAAGCGCCTTCAATCGAGCAACCGGGAAGCCACAGAATTCTGCGCCAGCCGTCCGCAAGAGAAGTGGCAGGACTTGTCGCGCAAGCCAACTCCGGCCGCGCCTTAAAATCGCAATATGTTCGTTTCTGTACAGAAAAGGATGGGAAACTTCAGGTGGGCTGACTTTAGTTCAGGAGACCTGAAAGAGGGTTCGGGGATCGATCCCAGAGTCGAACCCCCTCCATAAATGCCGAAATTTGGAATCAAGCGCATGGTCACGCGTGTCCATCCTGCAATCGTGCTAGCCGCGCCAACGAGAGTATCCCCAGCCCCCGCCACCGAGCAAAAACAGCACCACAAGAACAATCAATACGGTTTCCATTGTTGTACCTCACTTGTTAGAGGAAGGTGGACTGGCCTTTGAAACGGTCATCTCATTTCTTCACTGTCTCAAATGATATAAGCGTCCAAGGGGCATGTCTGATCACATTAGACCACTCTGAGCGATTCGGTTTGTACCGCGCACCATGTACGATTGTGAGCGGATCGGAGCCGTAATTCGTAGGCGGTTTGCGCTCCAGCTCTTTCGTGACGAAATTTGCCCCAGCTCGATGGACGCGATTGCTGTTGAAGTCGCTTGGCCCGGGCGTTATCACCGGAGCGGCCGACGATGACCCATCCGGCATTGCCACATATTCTGTGGCGGGGGCGCAGCTTGGAACCAAGCTTCTCTGGACTGCACTCCTGACGTGGCCCCTGATGGCCGCGGTTCAAATGATGTGTGCCCGAATCGGAATGGTGACAGGGAAGGGCTTGGCCGGGAATTTTAGTCAGCGATTTCCAAAGTGGCTGCTGCGTGTTTTCGTCATGGCCCTGCTCGCGGCCAACACGATTAACATCGCGGCAGACCTCGCCGGCATGGCGGATGCAGCGGAAATGCTGTTCCGAGTCAACTCCCGCTGGTTTGTAGTGGTTTTCGCACTCCTCATTTCGTGGGCAACGGTTCGGCTCCGCTATCACCAGATCGCGAACCTGCTCAAGTGGCTGGTGCTGGTTCTGTTCGCCTACCCGATAACCGCGTTTGTGGTTGGGGCTGATTGGGGCCAAGTGGTGCGCGATGCCCTGCTGCCGTCGATGCCGCATACCAGAGATGAATGGTCGATGCTAGTCGCAATTCTCGGCACCACGATCAGTCCGTATTTGTTTTTCTGGCAGGCAAGTGAAGAAGTTGAAGAAGAAAAAGCGGCCGGTCTCAATTCGCTTTCTCAACGGAGAGGAGCAACGGCCTTTGAACTTCAGCTGCGGAAAATGGATGTCGGCGTCGGCACGTTTTTTTCCAATCTGGTCATGTTCTTTATCATCCTGACAACCGCCATCACGCTCAACCGCCACGGGATCACGCACATTGAGACCACTCGCCAGGCCGCCGAAGCGCTTCGACCTCTCGCGGGCAACTTTGCTGCAACCCTGTTCACCGTCGGTATTGTCGGTGTAGGATTTCTTGCCATCCCGACGTTGGCGGGGTCAGCGGCATACGCATTCGCGGAAACGCTGGGGTGGCGCCAGGGACTGGACAAGAAATTAAAGCAGGCGCGCGCCTTCTACACTCTCATTCTCCTCTCAACGGGAATGGGTGTCGGACTCAACTTCGCAGGCATCAACCCTGTGAAGGCACTCTACTGGACAGCTGTTATCAACGGATTGTTAGCTCCCTTCCTTCTCGTCGCGATCCTGGTCGTCGCTTCGGACAGGAAGCTAATGCAGGGCCAACCGAGTTCTCGCTTGGGATGGGCCGTCGTGGCGGTCACCACAGTGGCGATGTTCGCCGCGGGCGTAGCCATGTTTGTTGTGTAGACGGTCGAATCCCGTTGCCCTGGAGCCGCATGCTCGCCGGACGCCCGCGTCCAGCGCTCTGACCTTCCGCGGTGCACAAAGGCAGGAAAAAACACACACTCGGACGCTAGGTTTGGTCTGCGGAAGGCTCCCCGTCAATGATTTGCATTCGCCCGGCGTCCCGCGCGGGGATGCGGATTGCCGTCACTGCCAACTCACTTTGGCATGTATAGTAACCGGATTAACCAAACCAGTTGACCGGTTAAGCATCCGGACTGACTTTGGGCTAATGGATTTCAGAGACACTACAATAACCTTCGCTGTGGGCCATCAAGATGCGTGTTAAATCCAAGAAGAGCGCTGACCGCCGCGGGACTCCCGAGGAGACAGCCCCCGGCAAGGACCTCGGAAACTTTAAAGGGTTCACGCTTTCCAGAATCTCAGCTCATTTCCATGCTGCGGGGGCGGGGTATTCAACTGCGACCTATGATCCCATTTCGGCTTTCCTTCCCAGCAGACTTTTTCAATGGATACCTCAGGTTGCGAAATACTGGTTTCATAAGAGGCACGCGTTCAGAGATTACACGACGCACGGAAAGGGAACCGGTATTTATGCGATCGACGATCGCGTGAAGATCAGCATAGCGGGCGATTGGGGCACGGGGACCGATGAAGCGAGAATCGTTGCGGCAGCGATGGAAAAATCCGGGGCTGATTTCACGATTCACCTGGGAGATGTGTATTACGTAGGCGACAGCAATGAAGTGCGAGAAAACTTCCTGGGAGAGAAAACGAGTCCCTATGCACCGGTAAAGTGGCCGATGGGCGCGAAAGGCAGCTTCGCACTCAATGGCAATCACGAAATGTACGCTGACGGAAACGGCTACTGGAAAATAGTTCTTCCGAGGATGGGATTGAAAGAACGCGGCAACAGCGAATGGGGTGCGGGACAGTGGGCGAGCTTCTTTTGCCTCGAAAATAAGTACTGGCGCATCATTGCACTGGACACAGGCTACAATTCCACTCGTTTTGACTGGGGGAAAGCGCCAGTGCTGCAGCGGAGCAAATGGCTTCGCAAGACGACGTCGTTCAAGCCGGGGTGCGCTATTCCCGAGCCCGTGCTTGCCTGGCTGCGGTCCTCCGTGAACCCGGACGGAGACAAACGCGGATTGATTCTGCTCTCGCATCACGGGCCGCACTCCGCTTTTGAGAGTTGGTATCAAATTCCAGCGAAGCAATTGGCGAAGGTGATTCACCGGCCGGTTATTTGGTTTTGGGGCCACGAGCACAGGCTCGCAATCTATGAGAAGTTCCGCGTCAAGGAGGGCGTTGAGGCATACGGGAGATGTATGGGCCACGGCGGCATGCCTGTCGAGCGAGGGGCGGGTCCGGACATTCTGGATTGCAGATGGCTCGCTTGGGATAACAGGCGTTATCCCAGCGACGAGAAAGTTGATGTTGGCTACAACGGGCACGCAAACCTTTCATTGAACGGCCCCGCGCTGCACATCGCATATTACGATTTGAATCAAGCGCTGCTCCTGACAGAAGATTGGCATATCAATATCGAGTCCGGCGCGCTAGACGGACCCAGCCTGAAGAAAGTACTNNTACCGTCTCAGCTTATCCGCACGCTGGCAGCTAAAGGGTTTGCGAATACGCGCCTCGCACTGCACGGATAAGCCAGAAAACCTCATTCTCACGCGGCTTCACCATCAGATGCTTCAAATTGGGCTGTTCCTCGCTAACTTTGGGGGTGCGCTTGAAACCTTGCGTTGCCTATGCCGGGTACTAGCTTTGGGTCTAAGTCATTGGATGGGCTTGGGTTAGCTATGCGTCTCTGTGACCCGATCCTTCGGTACAAAGTGGCTTGGCTTATCCCCAATAACTCCAGCGGTTTTTACCAATTCTGAGCAAAAGTGAACATCTTTGGTGGCCACCATTCTGACAGGATGTTGAAGCGTGTATCTCTCCGTGCGGAGAAAGCCTATTCACGGCTGCCATTGTGTCGGCTAAGAAAAAACGCGATTTCGACCTAAAGAAATTCCTTGCCACTATCGGCGAGGGTCGGAAGGTTGTGGCTTTTCCCAAGAAACAAACCATCTTCACCCAGGGGGACGCGGCTGACTCGGTCTTCTACATCCAGGCAGGCAAAGTAAGACTCACTGTCTTATCCGAGATTGGCAAGGAAGCAACCCTAGGCATATTAAGCGAGGGAGAATTTTTCGGAGAAGGTGGCCTGGCTGGACAGCCGCTACGCATGGGGTCTGCAACCGCCATGACGGACTGCGAAGTTCTGCAAATTGATAAGAAGGCAATGATGCTTGCGCTTCACCGGGAACACACCTTCTCGGATCTGTTCGTAGCGTACCTACTGTCACGGAACATCCGATACGAAGAGGATTTGGTTGACCAGCTCTTCAATTCCAGCGAAAAAAGGCTAGCGCGGATTTTGCTCTCTGCTGGCTCATTTCGGCAAGGAAGGCGTGCCCCAGACGGCAATCCCCAAGATGAGTCAGGAGACCCTCGCCGAGATGATAGGCACCACCCGGTCGCGGGTCAGTTTTTTCATGAACAGGTTCAGGAAGTTAGGTTTCATCACCTATGAAGCCGGAAGCGGGCTGCAAGTTCATAGTTCACTTCTGAATGTCGTTCTCCACGACTAGCCTCCACGCCGCAATCCCAAAGCATAGCTCGAGAAAACAGCGCCGCGCAAATCATTCACGTGCTGGACGTAATCCGAAGAGCGGCGTTATTTTCGTCGCGATCAGCACTTCCAACAAGTTGGCCGTGTTGCGAATGCTCCCAGAGATTCCGATGAGTATTTCTGAGACGAGGGGATGTTGCTCCGGCAGACTGGCTTTTGTAATCAGGGTTATTACTTCTTCGAGAGCTCGCCCTCGAAATGACTTTCAACATCTTCACGGCTAAGCGGGTTTCCTGCTTTGGTCAATACGACAGAATAGACGATCTCATTCCGTGCAATCTGCGCGGTGATAAATGCCCCGTCTTCCGGCAGTTCTTGGTAGATGAATTTCACTTTTCTGCCGTCTTCAAGTGTTTTGATCCACTCTTCGTCTGGCATTGTCGTATCTCTTCAGGCGAGATCGGGGTATTGTCGCGAGTATACGTTGTTCGGTGCCAGAAATCGCGGAGGGAGAATGAAAAGTCGCCTTCTCGGGATCTGGCATTCGAACTGGTGCACGGAGAACTATAACGGAGAACTGCCCTTGCTGCCAGTCTTTGCCCGAACGAACAACTTCCTGAATCGCTTGACGCAAGGAGGGAAAACGCTCTGGACCTCCCGCTGTGCTGCACGAATCAACCCAACAACAATCTGAACTACCGCATTCAGCAAATCAATTGTCAGACCTGCGCAGTTTGGACCAGCCGGAATTTAAATTGGTGGGCAGTGCAGGACTCGAACCTGCGACCTCCTGCTTGTAAGGCAGGCGCTCTAACCAGCTGAGCTAACCGCCCCCGGGGCGTTTGCGAGATCAATTGCTTCGGTTAGGCAAGGAGCAAGCGCCGCGCCGTTTGGAAACTCGCAAGAGGGAAAACGCGCGAAGCGCGCTGCAGTGAGTATATGCGAGGCGCGAAAAGTCGGTCAATCATTCCTAAGCTCTCACCGCGCTCCGCCGCAACCTGCCTACGCCCAGGTGCTCCGCTTGGCGTCCTCCGCGAAAAGCGGGACGGGTGGCAGGTGTCCTGATTGCGTGTAGAATCCACTCCCCGCCGTGGCATCCAGACACCGCTCTAGCCGGGGACCTGAGAGCCAAAAGCCAAGGGCCGAAAACCTCCGCTAGAATAACATCAGCCCTACAACCCTATGATCCATCCCTGGCACGACGTAACCCCCGGCGACAAGCTCCCGCAGGAATTCGATTGCGTAATCGAGATCCCTTTCGGATCGAGCGTGAAGTACGAACTCGACAAAGCGAGCGGCCTAATCAAGCTCGACCGCATCTTGTACTCCGCGGTATACTATCCCGCGAACTACGGCTTCATCCCGCAGACTCTGGCCGAGGACGACGACCCGCTCGACGTCCTCGTGCTCTGCCAGGAAACGGTCGTTCCGCTCACCATCATTCACGCCCGCTCCATCGGACTGATGACCATGATCGACGGCGGCAAGCCAGACCATAAGATCATTGCCATCGCCACCCAGGATCCCGAATTCAATTCCTATCACGAGGCCGCGGAGATGCCGCCGCACCGCATGCTCATGCTGCGGCGCTTTTTTCAGGACTACAAGCAGCTCGAAGGCAAGGCCGTCGAGGTCGACGAGATACGCCCCGCCGGCGAAGCGTATCCCATCATCCTCGACGCGCTGCACCGCTACAGCGAACAACGCCGCAAAGGCTTCGCTCCAGCGAAGCACTGAGGGTAAGCGGTTTGGGAAGGGCACGACTTTAGTCGTGCCGCCCTGAGCCAATAGACACGCGGGCTTCAGCCCCTGAGGAACGCGTCCAAATTCCGCAGCCGATTCACTGATTCAGCTTGCAGGGGATCCTTCGTGACTGAAGAGGAGATTACGCAAAGCGCGACGCGCGATTGTCATCACACCGTCAATCGCTTGTCATTTTGTCGTCATCTTTGCGCCCCGCTTGCACAATCTGGAAAATACACGCGTATGACAATTTCCAGGGCGCGACCCACCGTCAAATCTCTCGTAAGCATAGAGAATAACTAGACTTAATGCGGTCATGGCCGGAAGTGACTTTCGCCGTTCAACCCCGTGGCCTAGAATTCGGCGAGTCTAAAAAGCTGGTTCCGGGTTTACTACAAACGAAGTTCATTCTGCCGAAAGGCTTCGAGGAAACCATGAAAACTGTACGACATTGCGCCGTACTCGTGTTTTTTGTAGCTGTGTGCGCCGCACTCACCTTTGCCGACGAACCGGGAAGGCACCCGGCTTACCTGCACGCGCTCACCGACCTGCGGCACGCGCGCGCTCATCTGGAGAACCTGGCCCCCACCTATCACATGGATAAAGAAGAACAGCACGCCATCGAAGAGATCGACAAAGCGATCGACGAAATCAAGCGGGCTTCGATTGACGATGGCAAGAATCTGAACGACCATCCTCCGGTCGATGCCCACATGGATCGCGCCGGCCGCTTTCACCGCGCGCTGGAACTGCTGGACAAGGCGCACAACGACATCGCCCGCGAAGAGGATGATCCGTCCGTGCGCGGCCTGCGCGACCGCGCCATCCATCACATCGACGAAGCGCACCGCATCGTCGATCACCTGATCGTGCAGAACCGCTACTAGCAGCCAGCAATTCGCATCTTCGACGATCTCGCGATCGATTCGGAGCCAGGATTGGAAAGGTCCGGCAAAAGCGCCGGGCCTTTTCTCTTTGCGTCCGATCGGCGAAGGCTTCAGCTACCAGACGTGGCAGGCGTTCTCCGCCACCATGGGCTGGCCGGCCTTGCATCCCCAAGCCTTTTGAAATTCCGGCATGTTCTGCACCACACCATCCACGCGATATTTTCCGGGCGAGTGCGGATCGGTGAGCACGCTGGTACGCGCCAACTCCGGGCGCCGCTTCTCGCACCATACCCGCGCGAATCCCAGGAAGAAGCGTTGCTCAGGCGTAAAACCGTCGATGCTCTGACCCTCTTTCCCAGTCTTGTCCTCCGCGATCATGCGTTCGAGCGCCGCCAGAGCGATGCGCGCGCCTCCGTTATCGGCGGTGTTTTCGCCCAGCGTGAGCCGGCCATTCAGCTTGACGTCATCGACAGCCACGAAGCTCGAATATTCGTCAGCCACGCAACTCACGCGCTTCTCGAACTCCTTGCCATCCTGCTCCGTCCACCAGTCGTGCAGATTGCCCTGCGGATCGAACTTACGTCCCTGGTCGTCGAAGCCGTGCGTGAGTTCGTGCCCAATCACCAGGCCGGCGCCGCCAAAATTGACGGCATCGTCCATCTTCTTATCGAAGAACGGCGGCTGCAGGATGCCTGCGGGAAACACGATTTCGTTGAACGAACTGCTGTAGTAAGCGTTCACCGTGGGTGGAGTCATGCCCCACTCCTTGCGGTCGAGAGGCTTGTCAATCTTGTTGATAACGCGTTTCGACTCGAACTCATTGGCGCGCGCCACATTCCCCAGCAGATCGTCGGACTTGATCACCACCGAACTGTAGTCGCGGTAAACATCGGGATAGCCGATCTTGTTGTGAATGGCGTCGAGTTTTACCTTCGCCTGCTTCTTGGTTTCGTCGCTCATCCAGGAAAGATGGTGAATGTCTTCCGCCAGCGAAATCTCGAGAGCGTCCACCATCTTCAGCATGCGCTGCTTGCCGTCCGGGCCGAAGGTCGCGTCCACATATTTCTGCCCCAGCGCTTCGCCCAGTTCGCGGTCGGTGAGGCTGACGCAGCGCTTCCAGCGCGCCTGAATTTCCTTCTGGCCGGTAAGGTTCTGCTGGAACTTGAAGTTGGCATCGACGAAGGGCTGCGAAAGCCAAGGGGCCGCGGCGTTCAGCGCGTGCCAGCTCACGTAGGTCTTGAGCGAGTCCAACGATTCGGATTCCAGAACGCCGTCGACTTCCTTGAAGAAATCGGGATTCGTCACATTGAGTTGGGTGAAGTTAGGCGCGCCGATCGCGGTGAAGTAACGACTGAGGTAGAAGTTGGGCCCGAGCGCGACCGCCTCGTCACGGCTCATCTTGTGATCACGGTTCTTCGGGTCTCGACGTTTGGTGCGGTCCATCGAGTAGACCGCCAGCATGGTCTCGACCGTAAGAACGGTGTGTGCCGAGTGGGCCGCCTGCTGCGGGGTCTGCCCCGCCAGCGTGAATAATTGCGTCGCATAGTCCACCAGGTGCTGGCGCATGGCCGCCTTGTCGGGATCTTCTTTGATGTAGTAGTCGCGGTCGGGCAGCGAGAGGCCGCCCTGGTCGATGTAGGCGATGACCTGGTCGGCGTTGTGCAGGTCGGAGGCGGAATAGAAATTAAATAGCGCATTGGGCCCGACCAGGTGCAGGTGCGCGATCTCGTCGATCAGTGCGCCCTTGTCCTGCACGGCGGCGATGCGGTCGAGCTCGGGCTTAACCGGGGAAATGCCTTTTGCGTTCACGGACTTCTCGTCCATGCACGAGCCGTAAAGGTCGCCAATCTTCTGATCGACCTGGTTGCGGCTTGCGCCACCAGTCGCAGCCTTCTCCAGAATGCCGTGCTCGACATCGAGATTGCGTTCGTGGAGTTCCACAAAACTCACCCAGGATGACTGATCGGCCGGAATCTCGGAGTTCTTGATCCAGTTACCGCAAGCATATTGATAGAAATCCACACAGGGATCGATGGTCTTATCGATGGTATCGAGACTGAAGCCGGGGGCCGGCCTCGCGGGATTGGATTGAGCGAAGCTGCCGACCACCACCAGAAGCAACAATACCGGCAAGAAATGGAACACTCGCATACGAGACTTCTCCTTTTCGAGGAACGGATGAAATTCTAAGCCCGCCGCGCAATCTGGGCAAGGATGAGAACCCCGGGTGCGCCGGCGTTCGGATATCCCGGCTCAACATTAGAAAAATCCGTAACGCAGATCAGCGGCACCTGTGTTGAGCGCAGCTCTCTTCTAATAATCGCTCGACTGGGAAACATTAGACACACCTTCGGCGAAACTTCTTGCACTCTCAGCCGCAAGCACCGCGGCTATAACCGGGAAACCGGCGCATTTCGTTGAAAAGCACGCGCTCTGATTGGGCAGGGACCTGCTTCTGTGACAACGCGGGCGCCGGGTCCCGCGGCGCGGTCCACCAGGACTGTCGCGCTTACCGAAGCGCCCGCCAACTCGACCCACCTAACAAGACCATTCAAGGAGACCACATTGACCGCCGTTCGTTTGCTTATCCTCGCGCTGTTGCTGGCAGGCCGGCTTGCCGCTCAAAGCTTGACCGCTCAAAACAGTGACTTCGACAAAATCGCCGGCGACTCGTTGCCCTCCGCGCCCGTCCCAATGACGACCGTCGCCGCGACTACTGCGCATCCCCGGCCCAAGCCGGAAAGAGTATTCGACAAAAAGTTTTTCGCGGTGATGGGAGCGCTGGGCGGGGCTGAGAGTTTCCGCTACACCAGCCGCAAACTCGTGCTGGAAAATGAATTTGACGCGGGCGCTCCCTGGGTCACCAGCGTGCCTTCGAACCAGCAAACCATCGCCAAGGACTTCGCGCTGTATAGCAGCGAATTCCTGGCGGCGTACGAGATCAAGAAGTCGCACTCCTGGCTGCCTGGAGACCGTGTCATCCGCAGGCTCTGGTGGGCTTACCCTGCCGCGATGACCGCCATTCATATCAAGAATGCCGTCGGCAATGTCCGCACGCAAGGCCCCGGAGGCTGCACCTCGATTGCATGCGCCCAGCAAATGCAAACACAATAGCTTCTGCCCGCCGAGGCGTCCGGAGACGGGTATAATCCTGTGATGAGATCCGATGAGGTCGATCCTGTCATGACTCCCACCAACGGTTCCAACGGAAACGGCAACAACGGCTACAGCGCGCCCCAGCCGCGCGCAGAATGGCTGGTCCGGCGCAAACAGGAGAACACCACCGGCAACTTTTCGCAGATGCACTATGCCCGCCTAGGCATAGTCACCGAGGAAATGGGTTACGTTGCCCACCGCGAGAAGATTGCGCCCGAACTGGTGCGCGATGAAGTGGCCCGCGGCCGCATGATTATTCCCGCCAACATCAACCATCCGGAACTGGAGCCGATGGCGATCGGCGTGGCCTCGCTGTGCAAGATCAATGCCAACATCGGGAACTCGGCGGTCACTTCCGAAATCAACGAGGAATTGAAAAAGCTGCACACCGCCGTGCACTACGGCGCCGATACGGTGATGGATCTTTCCACCGGCGGCAACATTCACGAGATTCGCGAAGCGATTTTGCGCAATTCTCCCGTTCCCATCGGCACCGTCCCGATCTACGAAGCGATTGCGCGCGTAAAACGCGTCGAGGATCTGAATGCCGCAGTCATGCTCGAAGTGATCGAAGAGCAGGCCGCGCAGGGCGTGGATTACATGACGATTCACGCCGGCGTGCTCATCCAGTATCTGCCGCTGATCTCGAAGCGCATCACCGGCATTGTGAGCCGTGGCGGCGCGATCCTCGCGCAGTGGATGGCCTACAACCATAAACAGAATTTCCTCTACGAATGCTTCGATGACATCTGCAAGATTTTCAAGAAGTATGACGTCAGCTTTTCGCTGGGGGATGGGCTGCGTCCCGGCTGCGTGGCCGACGCCAGCGACGAGGCACAGTTTGCCGAACTGAAGACTCTAGGCGAGCTGACGAAAATCGCCTGGCAGCACGACGTGCAGGTGATGATCGAAGGTCCCGGCCACGTCTCCATGGACAAGATCAAGGAGCAGGTCGAAAAAGAAGTCGAACTCTGCTACGAAGCTCCGTTCTACACGCTCGGGCCGCTGGTCACCGACATCGCTCCCGGCTACGATCACATCACTTCTGCCATCGGCGCGGCCATGATCGGATGGTATGGCGCGGCCATGCTCTGCTATGTCACGCCGAAGGAGCACCTGGGGTTACCGAACGAGAAAGACGTGAAGGACGGGATCATCGCCTACAAGATTTCCGCCCACGCCGCCGACATCGCCCGCGGACGCCCCGGGGCCCGCGACCGCGACGATGCGTTGAGCTACGCGCGGTATAAGTTCGATTGGGAGAAGCAGTTCGCGCTCTCACTCGACCCCGAGACCGCCCGCTCGATGCACGACGAAACCCTGCCCGACGACTACTACAAAGAAGCAGCCTTCTGCTCCATGTGTGGCCCGAAATTCTGCTCGATGAATTATTCGTCGAAGGTGGACGAGTACAACAAACAGGTGCATGGCATCGAGAAGAANNAAATTTGAACATTTGATGTTGAAGGAGTCCGATCACGCCCGCGAAGTAGCGACGGAACTCGAGGCCCTGGCGCCAATCCTGACGACTGAGAACTCTCGACAACTCGCACAGTTGCAAATCAAGGCGAGCCACAAGCAAGCCAAAGAGTTTCGCGAACTGGCGGAGAAGGTTAAAGAGAAATAGGGCTGGGAACCCAAATCTGCTCGATGAAGAACTTGTCGAAGGTGGACGAGTACAACCGCAGGTGTACAAGATCGAGAAGAAGGATTATTCGGAGTTGGTGGGGAAGCCAGTGACCCTGAGTTGAATCTAAGCTCTGGAAGGCAAGCTGTGATATTCACGAAGGAAGAAAAGTGTAATTGCGGGGGGCGCTTCGTATTCTCTGCTTACGGTGATGCAGAGTTCGAATCCGCAAACTGCTCGGAATGCGGAATGCCCGGCAGCCTGATGGATGGATTAAGTGTAAGTGTCACTGCTGAACGACTTCTGCATCGCAGCGAACAGGAACTAGACGGCGGGGACTACACCCTCTCGATCCTGATGGGAGTAATGGCCATCGAGTCGTACCTGACCCGGCTGTTCCTGAAACTTGAAGGCATGGCCAACTATGCCACCAAGTTCGAACTCCCGACTGCGAAGCAGGAGGCGGAATGGGAGGAAGAATATCCGAGGGGCGGCGGGTTTCCAGGCCCGGTCGGATTCGTCTCGCAGAGACTGGTGGGAACGACATTCGACGAGTTCGTCGCGACAAGCAAAAGAGCAAGCGCGATATTCTCTGCGCTCCCAGACTCACGTGAGGCGAGTCCGACCCAATATTTCCAAAATCAATTATTCAGGCGACGAAATCGGATCGCTCATTGGGGCTACGTGAATACCAGCAAGTCAGAGGCGCAACTGTGTCACGCGGTTGCCATTGCCGCAGCTTCCATCCTGCGCGAGATGGACGCGGCGACAGACTGGGTCGCCTTCGCGGAGAGAATGGCTGCGGCAGCACGCTCCGGCGTGGCCGTGGAGCGCCAGCAACTGCAAGACATCTTAGCCGTACGCCAGCGAAGCGAGCGACTGCGGCAAGCTCGGTGAAACCGCCAAGACTTACCATTATTGCCGGAGCCAACGGCTGCGGCAAAACAACACTGACCCGATGGGACTGGAAAACCTTTGCAAGCATTCCGATTCTCGATCCAGACGCGATCGGAAAGACCCTACAGTCCACCGTCCCTTCAACCTTCCCAATCGCATCAGCCCGGCATGTTCTCAACGCCGCTAGACAACATGTCAGCCGCGCCGAAAGCTTCGCCATCGAAACTACTCTCTCGGGCCACACCTATCTGCGAATGATGGTTCATGCGCGAATTCGTGGCTTCGAGGTCGTGCTGGTCTACATCGGGACAGTAAATGTTGAGATCAACCTGGCGCGAATCAGAAATCGAGTTCTCGCGGGTGGCCATGATGTCCCCGAGATCGACGTGCGCCGGCGATATAAGCGAAGCTTCGAGAATCTTCCGACAGCCATCCAGCGCGCCGACCACACTATCCTGTTCGACAACTCAACGGACGAGGGCTACAGACTGGTTGCCGTTCTCTCTCCGTCCGAAAGTCGGTGGTTTAAGCCGACTCCAGATTGGGTTCCTGTGTAATTCCGAGTTCTGGCAGGAATTCTTCGTGAGGGGTGGCTCGGTTAGGCTTCGACCATTCGCTGGCGTCGGCAAGAGCTTTCTCGTCCGCGGCTGTGAGTGGTTGGTCGTCAACCGGAGCATTCGCAATCGCTCGGGGCGCGGGATCGAGCCGGGTGCCCCAGCCTTTCGCGCTCTTTGCGGAAGGCTGGGATTCCAAAACTCGATCACCGGTAAGCCTCGCGTCGATGCCTTACGGCATGAATCCGGATCGTATTGTCAGCCTCGTTGGTGAAGCGTGCGCGGTGGTCGCCGACTCGCAGCCGTAACTCGCCGGATTCACCTTTGAGTTCCTTCACGTCGCCTTCGCCAGTCTCGGCGAAGCGCTGGATCGTGGTGAAGATTCGCATCGCCATCTTCCGGTCGATGCGGCGTACGTCGGCACACGCATCCTCAGACCAGTCATTTTTACCGCCGCCTGCTATTTGCTCTTGAGATCGTCCGGAGAGAGACAAAACTCGGCGAGAACTTCTTCGTGCGGAATTCCCTGTCCACCGCGTTGCTCGAACCAGGCTTTCGACTTGGCGACCGCTTTGCGCTCGTCCTCGCTCTCAGGCTCGTCGTCGACGGGGGCGTTCGCAATTGCGCGGGCGACAGGATCGAGGAGACGTTCGAGCATGCCGATGGCGGCCGGGACCTGGCTCGGTGACATCAACTCGATCAGTTTGTGGGCATGTTGTTTATCTGCTGCCATAACACGCCTATTCTACACCGCGAGGTTTGGCCGCCATACTCTTTTACCGTTGCGTCGCCCGACGATTCCAGCCTACGATAAGCCTATGGCAAAGGCGAAGAAGTTCGAACTTGAGAGTCCTGCTCCCATCCTCGACGAGGAAGACGAGGAAACGCTCGCCGCTATCGATAAAGGCATTCGGGACGCGAAAGCTGGTCGAACCATCCCCGCCGAAGAAATGCGCAGGCGGTTGCGCGAGTGGGTTGGCTGAATCTGAAACCCCTCCGCACCTAGCTACCGCGCAATGGCAACGTCTTCGAGCGTGACGCGCTTGAACGCGTTCGGATCGCCCAGCCTTTTCACGGCATCGAGAACCTCAATGCCCGCTAGAAGCCCGTCGGCGTCGTAGTCCGCAGCAATGCCTTCGCCCAGATGCTTCGTTGTGACGGTGGTCTCTTTGAAGCGAATGTACAGCGCATCCACATTCTGGTCGTAGGTGATCCTCATGCCATGCACCTCTAGAAGTAGTATACGTAAACGGTCACAACTACGATTTCATCCGGTTCTTCAACAAAGATCGGCCTAACCTGCTTAGTCTCATAATGCCGACCGTTCCATAAGGCACCGAATATGAAGTCTTTGCGGCACTCAATCCGGTCATTTTCCGCGGGTTGCCACGGTGCAGTCCGGATCGCTTCAGCCACCTCGGCCTCACTGGTTCCAGGAAACCGCATTTGCTGGCTCGCATGTCCAGAGACCACGACTGGCTTGGAGCTGTCGGGCATTTTTCCCTTCCTGGGCCTGTCGTCTGCCACGGCCGCAATGTCAATCACGCCCTTCCGCTTTGGTCTCGACCGCTTCGCAGCGGCCGCCGCATGCGCCTCGTGGATCGCCTCCGTCACGGCCCGAGCGTATTCCGCCGCCTCGCCTTCAGTCTTGATCGCATTGACGTAGATTTTCGTGCGGTGCCGCGGAGGCAGTCTCCGCTCCGCTTCATGCAGGTGCAGAATTTGCGCCCTCAACAGGCCCGAGACCGGACGGTCCTTGTTGATGGCGTTTTCCGGCAGCGGCGGCAGCAATATTTTCGTCATCATGGCCAGTCAGCGTGCGCACGAGGATCCCCCAAAAAAAACGCCCGACGGGCTGGCTCAAGCTGCGGACAGTCACTCTCGGCGGGATCGGTCCAAACAATCCGTTTCACTTCTGCTCTCGGTAGTTGTCGATCTCCTCCTGAGTGATGCCGAGTTCGGCTAAGAACTCCTCGTGGGGAGTGCTTTTGTTATGCTTCGACCATTCGCGGGCTTCCGCGAGAGCCTTCTCGTCTGCCGCTGTGGGTGGTTCGTCGTCAACCGGAGCATTCGCAATCGCGCGCGCGACGGGATCAAGCACGCTTTCCAACATGCCGATAGCCGCCGGCAACTGGCTAGGAGGCAACTGGTCAATCAGTTCGTGCGCGTGTTGTTTGTCCGCAGCCATAATTAAGATTATTCTACACGGCCACCCCGGACCATTTGCTCCCGCTACAGTCTGCCGCCTGAAGAAAATTCACAGGTAGCATGTGACATCTAACCTTGCCGCCCACTTAAAATAAGCGGATTATTGTCAAGGCGGAGGCGGTATAACTAAACACCGCGACAGAAGGCCTAAGCCCTTTGTTTCCGATATTTTACCTCTAAGCTCTTTGAAAGCCGTATTTTACAGACGCCTATTTTGAAGATCCCGCGCCAGTCAAGATTTTCGGGACGGTCAGTGGGTGGGGGGACCCCCCTCCAAATCGCAGAGCTTCGGCGACCGGAACCTGCCACGAGGGGCGGCTGTTCCCCACAGCGTTCAAATATTTCTGCGGACGATTTCCACAGAGTATTGTTCTGCCTCAGCGAACCCTAACCCTTGAAGTCCGCCACCCCGTCCCACACCAATTGCACCGCGATGGCAAGGATCAGAAAGCCAAAAATCTTGTTGATGGCTCCGACCGCATTAGGCCCCAGCCGCCGCACCAACGGCCCTCCCAGCCAGAAGAACAGCAACACGGTAAGCGCCACTGCGGCGATACCGATGACCATGCCCAAGTACGACGCAGCGCTGTCCACGTTGGCCGCCAGCGCCATGACCACGCCGATGGCTCCCGGTCCGGACATGAGCGGCATGGCCAGCGGAGTAAGCGAAATATCTTCCTTCTCCTGCGCCTCGTGGCTCTCCTCCGGCGTGATGCGCGCATGAGAAGTGACCATGCCCCACGCCGTGTTGGCGACGATCAGTCCTCCTGCAATTTTCAGCACGGGCAGCGAGATGCCGAAGAAATGCAGCACGAAGCGGCCAAAAAACAAGAACGTAACCAGGATGACAAAAACCCAGAGACCGGTCTTCACGGCGGTATTCCTGCGGTCCTGAGGGGTCCAGGAAGACGTCATGGTGAAGAAGATCGGGATTCCGCCGAACGGGTCCACGATCGGAAACAGCGCGAGAAACGTGGCCGCCGCCGAGTGCGGCAGCGTCCGCAGGAATTGCCCGAGAGCGTGAGTGGACGTCATGGGTCTTACCGGTAACTCTCCAGCGCCTTGGCCGCGCGCTCCAGCGCCGCCGCCAGAACCGCCAACTGCTGGCGCGCGCGTTCAGCGTCCCCCTTATCCAAAGCCTCATTCACTCCCGGGATCACCACCGCGGCGTACCCCGTATATTCACCCGGAGCATAAATGGCGTGACGATACCAGGGACGGTGCGGCAGTCCTTCTGGCACCAGGAGAGCGCGCTCAGCGCTGAGCAGCGCATGGTTCAGCCGCGCAGGATCTCGCGGAGGATTCTTCTGCTTCGACAGAATCTTAGCGCCTGCCTCCTGAAAGTGCCTGGCAGCAGTGTTCACCGCATTCATATCGAGCGCGTGTTCGCCGAATTTGCGGCCCGCACGCTTCCCCGCCGCGTCCAGATAAGCGGCGACTTCCATACCATATTCTTCGTAGTCGTAAGGCAGCACGTCGGCGTCGGCCATGCGCAAGGCCTCCAGGCCAAAAACTCTTGCCATCTCCTGCTCGTAAACGAAATCCGGGTCGCCGAACTTCTTGAACCAGGCGAAATTGTCGAACACGGAGTGGTACACACCGTAGGGGCCCGTGGAGCTGATGTCGGTGGAGGGCACGCCCAAGTGTTGTTGAAAAACGCTGTAATCGGAACCGCTGCCCAGGTCTCCGACGGGAACTTCGCCCTTGGCCAGCGCGGCCGGCGTGCGGCCAGAGCCGCCAATGGCTTCGGTAGGCGATTGCGTCGATGGAAAGCCCGGCTGATCAACTTTCTGCCACGACTCATAGACAGTCCCGCCCTTCGGGCCCGGCACAGCCATGGTCACATCACGCAGGAACTGCTTGAGGCTCGGCACCGCCGAAGCGCCGAACTTAGGCCCTGAGTCAGCCACATCCATGTTGAAGTAGGCTACGGCATGGCCCAGGTCCGCCTCATGCTGCTCGGCCCACTCGGTGGAACCCATCAGGCCTTCCTCCTCGCCGTCCCAACTGGCGAAAATCATGGTGCGCTTCGGCTTCCAGCCCGACTTCATCAACTCGCCGACGCCGTGCACGGCCTCGAGCATCGCCGCGGTACCGCTGTTGGGGTCGACCGCGCCGTAAACCCACGCGTCGCGGTGGTTGCCCGCAACCACCCATTCTTCCGGCAATTCACGGCCACGCACCCGGCCGATCACATCCCACAGAGTACGAAACTGATAATCCTGCTTGAGGTGCATCTTCACCCGCACCGGCCCCGGACCCACGTGATAGGTAAAAGGCAGTGCACCCTGCCACTCGCGCGGCGAGTCGGGCCCGCCCAGATGTTGCAGAATGGGCGAGGCATCGTGGTAGGAAAGCGGAGTGACCGGGATCTTCGGCATCTGCGCGGACTGCTCTGGAGAAACGCGCTTGCTCTCCGGCAACGACGGCAGCGACGCGAATCCGGGGGTCGTAGGGTCGCCGGGAAATTCGAACATGTATCCCACCGATCCGCGCTGCACGCCGGTATCCGGCCGCCACGGCCCATCGGGATACTTATCCCCGCGCCGCCAGCCATCGTCGAACGGATCCGAATAGATGATCACTCCCGCCGCGCCGTGTTCCTGCGCGATAAATTCCTTCACCCCGCGGAAGTTCTGCCCGTAGCGCACCAGCACGATCTTTCCGCGCACATCGATCTTCAACTTTTCCAGCTTCTCGAAATCTTCCGGCGTGCCGTAGTTGGCGTAAACCACCTCTGCCTCGGCGTCACCCGAGGGCGACATGCCGCTGAATGGCATTACTACGCGTGGATCGTCGTCGTAAGGATCGCCATCGACGTGTTCGCGCGTAGGTCCGTGCATCACCACTCCGGCGGGAGCGGTAATGTCGACGCTAATTTCCAGCGGATAGTTGATCCACACTTTGTATTCGACGATCTCGGTTTCGAGCCCGGCGTCGCGAAATTTCTGCGCCACGTAGTCCGCCGTGGCTTTGTCCTCCAGAGTGCCCGCCATGTGCGGAGCCTGAGTCAGCGTGCGCAAGTGCTCTTCCGCCAGCTTGGGGTCGGGCACCGCAAGAAAACGGGCTTCAGTGGCGGCTTCGGCAGGGGAATCGCGAAAACCGAAGATGGACTGAAGAGCGCCGGGAGGTGCTGGCACTTGGCCAGAGCTTGCCATGCGAGAACCCGAAGAAAGGAAGACTAGTGTGAGCAGTGACGGGAAGAGTAGTTTCATGCGGCTCCCAAGAGTAAATAAAGTAGCACACGGGAATGGGAGTCCTATTTCGTGGTTGACATTAATGCACCAACTTCACCAATCGGTGCTATACTAACCCTATGAAACGCGCCACGATGACTCTTCCGGACGATTTAGCCGAGGCAGTTGACAGCTATCGGCAGTCCCAGGAAGCGCCGCCATCGCTTACAACCGTAGTACAAACAGCGCTACGCGAATACCTGCGACAAAGGGGTTTTCTGGCAAGCCGCCGCCCCTTCAGAATCACTCCGCTCGGACGAAGCGGTCGCAGCGACATAAGTCGAGAACACGACGCGTACCTTGCGGGCACTAAGAAGTGATGCACGCAGTTTTGGCGGATACTGGCCCGCTATTCGCCGCCGCAGACGAGGACGATGCCGACCACGAAAGGGCCCTTCGGCAGACGGATGAACTAGAGCGCGACGGTCGGATTGTATTAATTCCTTACCCAATTCTGCTAGAGGCGTACAGCCTGGTCCTGAAGCGTTTCGGCTCCCAAGCCGCCTTGCGGTGGTTGAGCAATGCGGTAGAAGCTTCCCTGATAAATCCCACGCCAGAAGATTATTCGATTGCTTGCGCTATTGTGCGGGCGTTATCCGATCTGGACATCAGCCTTGTTGACGCGACTATCGCGACGCTGGCCACGCGACTGAAAGTTGAGGTTTGGACGTACGACCATCACTTTGATGTGATGCGCGTGCCGATTTGGCGGTGAGCAACGAGGCCTTTGAGGGGGGTGATACAGTTCTCCTACCTTACCTGCCCCGTCCCCACAATCTCGTACTTTGAAGAAGTCAGCTCCGCCAGCGCGAACGGCCCGCGGCAGTGCAACTTCTGCGTGCTGATGCCCATCTCGGCGCCGAAGCCGAACTCTCCGCCGTCGGTAAAGCGAGTCGATGCGTTCCAGTAGACCGCGGCCGAATCGACTCCGCGCAGGAACTTGCGGGCATTGGCTTCATCCCGCGTCACGATGCACTCCGAGTTCTTCGTGGAATAACGATTGATATGCGCAATCGCCTCATCCACGCTGGCAACCACGCGAACCGCCATGCACAGGCGCAGATATTCTTCGTGCCAGTCTTGCTCTGCGGCCGGCACAACATCCAAACCGGCGGCCAGGCTGCACGACTTCGCATCTCCTCGAACCTCTACCCCAGCCTCGATCAGCCTTTTCACGATTCGTGGGACATATTCCTCTGCGATCTGTTCATGCACCAGCAGCTTCTCCGCCGCGTTGCACACCGACGGACGCTGCGTTTTGGCGTTGATCACAATCCGGTCCGCCATGTCGAAATCGGCAGATTCGTCGACGAAGATATGGCAATTCCCTGCCCCAGTTTCGATTACCGGCACCGAAGAATTTTCCGTGACGAACGCGATCAGCCCCGCGCCCCCGCGTGGAATGATCACGTCCACCAATCCACGAGCCTTGATGAGCTCAGTCACAGACTGCCGCGTGCTTGAATCCAGAAGCTCGACCGATCCCTCTGGCACTCCTGGCACAGCTGAAAGAATTTCTACCAATCGCTGACTGCTGTGCGCCGCTTCTTTGCCGCCGCGCAACACAATGGCATTGCCGGTCTTCAGAGCCAGCACAGCAGTGTCGACCGTAACGTTCGGCCGCGATTCGTAGATGATGCCCACCACGCCTAGCGGCACGCGCACCTTGCGGATGCGCAATCCATTCGGGCGCGTCCACTCCGCCAGAGTCTCGCCAATCGGATCGGCAAGCGCCGCCACTTCACGCACCCCCTGCGCCATATCTTTGATTCGCGTCGTGGTCAGCAGCAACCGGTCGCGCATGGCGCCTTCGAGGCCCGAGCTTTCTACGTCATCCTGATTCGCCGTGAGAATTGCCTGGACATGCGTTTCAATCGCATCCGCAATCGCCAGCAACAAAGCGTTCTTCTCGTTCGTGGAGAGCAGCGCCAGCTTCGTGGCCGCATCGCGCGCCCGCACCAGCTTTTCTTGCGTCGAAGCCGAGTTTGTGATCGTCGTCGCCATCAGCCTCTTCCTTGCCGCGGAGGAAAATATGTTCCGATCTTGCGTTCCATCGCCTGCACAATTCCCTGCGGATGGCGTCCATTCACGATCGCAACATGAACCCCGGCCTCGCTGGCCAGCTTCGCGGCGCGCAATTTCGAAATCATGCCTCCGCGCCCGAGTGTGCTCTTGCCGTTGCACTGCGCTTCCAGTGCCGGAGTCAGCTTGCGCACAACTCGCACCAGCTTCGGCTTCTTGCATCCGTTGGGCATAAGAAATCCATCGACGTTGGTCAGCAGCAGAAGCCAGTCGGCCTTGACCGCTGTGGCCAGCAACGAACTCAACTCGTCGTTGTCGCCAAAAGCGCCCGTCAACTCGCGCACCGAGACGCTGTCGTTTTCATTCACGATCGGGACTACCCCGCGCGAAAGCAGCTCGGCCAGCGCGTTCTGCAAGTTGCGGTAACGAACCGGCGAAGTGAAATCGTCGCTCGAGAGCAAAAGCTGCGCTACCACCTTCTTGCCGAAAAACAACCGCTCGTAGGTGTGCATGAGCTTGCTTTGACCAACCGCCGCGCATGCCTGCAGGCACGGGACGTCGCTCGGCCGCTGGTGCAGTCCGAGGTCCGACATGCCCGCGGCGACCGCGCCGGAAGTGACGATCAGGTATTCGTTCTGGCTGAGATCGAATTGATCCACCATGGCGCGCAGCAGGTTCGAGTCAATCTGTCCGCCCGGAAAGATCAAACTGGTACCGACTTTGATGACGACTCTCATGCAATGGAAACTTTCCTAAGTTCGAATGGTATCGCACTCTGTACAGATGTCGCCGGGGCTTGCGGCACAGGGAGCCCGGCGGGGAGGGACAATACCCCTATCCTGCAATTAAAATGGCTTTCTGGCAAGATGAAAAAGTTTGCCACTTTTTGAGGCCTTATGCCTGCTTCCAACGCCACCAGCCGCTTCTCCGATCGCGTAGAAAACTATGTGCGCTACCGGCCGGGATATCCGCCGGAAGTGCTGCAGGCCCTGCAGGCCGAATGCGGCCTTTTGCCCAGCCATGTGGTTGCCGATATCGCCTCCGGCACCGGCATCTGGACTCGCCGGTTGCTGGAGAATAGCAACCCGGTCTTCGGCGTCGAGCCCAACGCCGAGATGCGGCTCGCCGGCGAACGACTGCTGGCGGCGTTCCCAAATTTCACCAGCATTGCAGGAACAGCCGAGGCAACCACACTGTCGGACCACAGCGTGGACTTCGTCACCGCTGCGCAAGCCGCTCACTGGTTTGACCGCAAGGAGTCGAGGAGCGAATTCGTTCGCATCCTGAAGCTCGGCGGCTGGCTGGCACTTCTGTGGAATGAGCGCGTCACTGATTCGACGAAGTTTCTTCGCGACTACGAGCAGTTATTGCTGACTTACGGCACCGACTACCAGGATATTCGCCACGAACACACCACCGACGAGGTGAATGAATTCTTCGATCCCGCACCATTTCAAGAGCGAGTGTTTGAGATGCGGCAGGAGTTCGACTACGCGGGAATCGAAGGCCGTTTGTTATCGTCGTCGTATGCGCCGGGGCCGGAGCACCCTCAACACGCGCCGATGCTGCGAGAGTTGCGACGCATCTTCGATTCCTGTGCAGTCAACGGCCGAGCCGCATTCGATTACAAAACCCGGCTGTATTTTGGACGGCTGAGTTAACAGGAAACCGGGTCTGTTACGATCTGCCCTGGTCTAACCCTCCGAGGTCAAGCACTGTGTCCGACGAAAAATCCTTCCACATGACGCCCGACGAATTCCGCCGCCACGGCCATGCCGTGGTCGATTGGATCGCCGACTACCACTCTCGCATTGAATCGTTCCCGGTACTTTCGCAGGTGAAGCCGGGAGAGATTCGCGCATCGCTTCCCGCGAATCCTCCCACGCAGGGCGAGCCATTCGACACGCTGCTGAAAGATGTGGAGAAGTTGATCCTCCCCGGCATCACGCACTGGCAGTCGCCGAATTTCTTTGCTTACTTTCCATCGAACGCCTCCGGCCCCGGAATTCTCGGCGACCTTCTATCTTCCGGCCTGGACGTGCAGGGCATGTTGTGGTCGACCAGCCCGGCCTGCACCGAACTGGAAACGCACGTCCTCGACTGGCTCGTGCCGATGCTCGGCTTACCGGAGAAATTTCTGTCGTCGAGCACCGGAGGCGGCGTGATTCAAGACACCGCCTCAAGCGCCGTGCTGTGCGCCCTGTTAGCCGCGCGTGAACGCGCCACCAATTACACGAGCAATCAGAAAGGATGCAATGGGCGCATCGTGGCTTATGTTTCCACGCAGACGCATTCGTCGCTGCAGAAAGCCGCGATGATCGCTGGCATCGGCGCCGATAATGTGCGCGCCATCGACGTAGACGAAAAATTCGCCATGCGTCCCGAAGCGCTCGCCCGCCAGATTGAAGCCGACAAACTCGCCGGGCTGCTTCCCTGCTTCGTCTGCGCGACCGTGGGCACAACTTCATCGAATGCGATCGATCCAATACCCGAGATCGCACGCGTCGCCCGCCAGCATAATCTTTGGCTACACGTGGACGCAGCGATGTCGGGCACCGCCGCACTCTGCCCGGAATTCCGCCACCTGCAGAACGGAGTCGAACTCGCCGACAGCTACAATTTCAATCCGCATAAATGGATGTTCACCAATTTCGACTGCAGTTGCTTCTGGATTGCCGACCGCAAGGCGCTGATTCAGACGTTGAGCATTCTGCCGGAATACCTGCGCAACCAGGCCACGGAATCGGGCGCGGTCATCGACTACCGCGACTGGCACATCCAGCTTGGCCGCCGCTTCCGCTCGCTCAAGTTGTGGTTTGTGATCCGCTACTACG
Source organism: Acidobacteriaceae bacterium (assembly GCA_003140075.1). Taxonomy (GTDB): domain Bacteria; phylum Acidobacteriota; class Terriglobia; order Terriglobales; family Acidobacteriaceae; genus Sulfotelmatobacter. The sequence continues at coordinate 24,634 of PLIO01000219.1, forward strand.
GCGTGGAAGGCTTGCAGCACCACATCCGCCGACACGTGCAACTGGCGCAGATCTTCGCGCACTGGGTTCGCGATGATGAGGACTTCGAACTTGCCGCACCCGTGCCCCTGAACCTGGTCTGCTTCCGCCACAGAGCCGGCGACGCGGCGAATCAAACCATCATGGATCGCCTCAACCGCAGCGGCGATCTCTTCCTCACGCACACCAAGCTGAATGGAAAACTCACTCTGCGCCTCTGCGTGGGGCAGACAAACACCGAGGCCAGGCACGTGGAGAAGGCTTGGAACCGGATTCGCGAGGAAGCGGAAAAATTGGCGGCCTCGGCATAAGCCGACCTCTCGGCGTAAATTCCGCGTCGGCTCCGCTTCGGCTAAAGTAAAGTATGCGCACAATTCTCGGCCGGCGACCGCTGCGCTTCGTCTTCGCCGCCAACGTGATTTCGATGTTAGGCAGTGGGATGAACTCGGCCGCCGTGGCCTGGTACATTCTCGAAGCCACGCATTCGGAAATGGCTCTCGGCACCTTCGCGGTGCTGCAAACTATTCCCGCGATGCTCATGCTTCCCTTCACCGGCGTCATTATTGACCGCGAAGATCGCCGCATCCTGGTCATGTGGCTCGATGCCGTGCGCGCCGTGATCATTGTGACCGTAGCCATCCTTGCCTTTCGGCATCGCGTGCAGGTGTGGCAACTCTACTTGATGAATACGCTGGTCGCCGCCGGCTTCTGGATGTTCTGGCCGACCATCACGGCTCTCATCCAGGAACTCACGCCGGAAGGTCAATTCGTGCAGTCAAGTACTTTTCTTTTGGCGGGCATCCAGGGAGGATGGCTCATCGCCGGTTCGATCGTGGGATTCATGTACAACCACATCGGCCTTGGCGGCGTGCTCTTGATCGACGTTTCCACTTATGTGGTTTCGTTCTCGTGTTATTTCGCGGTGCGCAAAGGCCGCCATGTAGTGCCGCGCCCGGAAGAATTACGCGCCGATATCGCGGCTGCTGAAACCCAGCTCCAGCGCTTCTGGCGCGAGATGCGCGAGGGCTTGCACTTTCTCCGCGACCATCGCGCCGTAGTGCTGCTGGGCATCAGTTGGGCATTATTTCTCGGCGCCATGATCACCGGAGTCGTCGTCACCCCATCGCTCAGCGAGCGCATCTTCCATGCCGGCGCAGTCGGCTACGGCTGGCTGAACGCCGGGTGGGGCACCGGCGCGTTCCTCAGCGCCTTGTATGCTCCCGCCATCATCGCCAGCCTGGGAGGCCGTCGTTCCGTCGCGTTTTCCATGGCGATACTGGCCGCGTGCGTGGTTTGCGCTCCCGTCTCTCACTGGCTTGTCGCCGCCATATTGTTCTATGGAGTGATGGGTTCGGCACGCGGCGTCGGCGGCATCGCCATGAACACCAGCCTGATGGAGATGGTCCCGCCTCACCTGATGGGCCGCGTGCAAAATGCATTTTATTTTTTCGGCACGTTCCTGCAGCTTGTGCTGGCGCTCGCTGTCGGAGCGGTCGCGCATAAAGTCAGCCTGGTCGCCGCATTTGCCATCCTGGCCTGCGTCTATGGGTTGTCGTTTGTGGCGGCTAGTTGGCCAGTGGGGACAGCCGCCGTAGTCGAGGAAGCCGAGCTAAGTCAGAAGTAAGGAGTCAGAATGCAGAAGTAAAACACGAGATCCCCCCATTGCGCTTTCCTACTTCTGCATTCTTACTTCTGCCTTCTGACTTTTCTTCTCACCTGTTATCCTTTCCCATTCCAAGGAGCCCTCATGTCCGCTGATCTGCAAGGCCGTAACGCCGTCGTCTTCGGAGTCGCCAACAAGCGCTCGATCGCCTGGTCCATCGCCCGGGGACTACACGCCGCGGGCATGAAGCTCGCCATCACCTACCAGAACGAGCGTCTGGAGCAGGAGGCCAGGGATCTCATTCTTTCCCTGCCCGGCGCCGAAGGCTACATGTGCGACGTCAGTAAAGACGAAGAAATCGACCACCTCTTCGCCACACTCAAAGAACGCCACGGCAAGTTGCACGCGTTGGTGCATTCGGTCGCCTATGCGCCGGCCGACGAGCTCAAGGGAGAATTCCTCAACACCACGCGCGAAGGTTTCCGCATCGCAATGGATGTGAGCGTGTACTCGCTGGTTGCCGTTGCGCGCGCGGCCGCGCCGCTGATGGAAGACGGCGGATCGATCCTCACCATGACTTATTACGCGTCGGAAAAAGTGGTACCGCGCTACAACGTCATGGCCGTCGCCAAAGCTGGACTGGAATGTTCGGTCCGCTATCTCGCCTATGAATTGGGAAAGAAAAAGATTCGCGTGAACGCAATTTCTGCCGGTCCGATCAAAACCCTGGCCGCGCGCGGCATCGCCGGCTTTGGCGACATGCTGAAGGGCCACGAAGAGCGCGCGCCCCTGGGCCGCCGCGTGGAAGTAGAAGAAGTTGGCTCGACCGGAGTCTTCCTCGCNNGACTGCGGATACAACATCATGGGCTTCTAGAGGGCTATCGCAGCTAGGTCGCCACTCTTGGGAACTTAGTCAGAGCGGACAGAGCAGGGGTCTACCACTGGCGCAGATGAGTGTAATCTCGATTTAACGTCGACTATCCGCATTTCCTGATTCCCGTTCGCTTTGTGCTAGCATCCGGGAAACCTCAGAAAGGAGAATCCAAATGAGTGGCCCCAAAAGGTTAGTGTCATTTGTATTGGTGTGCGCTTCGAGCATAATCGCG
>PLIO01000144.1 GCA_003140075.1 Acidobacteriaceae bacterium
CCGGTGGATAACGAAAGTCTTTTCCTGTCGCACCTGGGCGGAGATGTCTACGGCGAAATTCCGCTCGGCAAGCACTCTGGAAGGCTCGCATACGACGGCTACGCAGGCGAGGTGAACCTGGATCCGAACGGTGGATACGTCAAGCAGTTTTCCGACGCTGGCATCGTCTTCTCGAGTCCTCCGGGAGGCAAGACCTATGGTGGCGATTTGCGCTGGAAGCCTCCCGTGAATGGGCTGACCGTCGGCGCGAGCATCGATGTCGAGGCCATCGACGGATCTGGTCCCGTGGCGAGCCTGCACATTGCTCCGTTTCATATCACCGTAGACTATGCCGAGTAAAGGCGGTCTTTACCGGACAAGGCGCCATGCCCAAGGCATTTGACTCCGAAGCCGCCCTGATCGAATACGTAGCCGCCACTCCTGGCGCTCTCGGCTATGTGAGCCACGTTTCCCCTCGCGACGATATAAAGTGCCTTGGTGTAATCAAGTAATGCCCATCAGGTAGTTGCACGTTTACCAGATTCACCAAGTACATTCAAAAGCCATTCCGCAACCAAAAAAAAAGCCAGCCCCGAAGGACTGGCACCTAATTTACTGATCACTGCTCCCTGGCCACTGCTCTTCAAGCCTGCGCCAGCACCTTGTCATGAATCACATCGTGCGTAGGCGCCAACAGCTTCGCCGCCACCGATTCCGAAACTTCCGGCAGCGAGAAACGCAGCGCCTCATCTATCGTCTTCACATAATGCACGCTGAGGTTCGCCAACTGCTCCGGCGTCAAGTCTTCCTTAACGTTCATCTTGTTTTCCGCCGGCAAAATCACGTCCGTCACTCCGGCGCGCTTGGCCGCCAGCACTTTTTCCTTAATGCCGCCCACCGGCAGCACATTGCCGCTCAGCGTAATCTCCCCCGTCATCGCCAGCAGCGGACGAATCCGATGCCCCGTCAGCAGCGACACCAGCGTCGTCGCCATGGTCACTCCTGCCGAAGGCCCGTCCTTTGGAATCGCTCCCGCCGGCACGTGCATGTGAATGTCGTGGTCGGCGAAAAAACCTTCCGCAATCCCCAACTGCGCCGCGTTCGAACGCACCCAGGTCAACGCTGCCTGCATGGATTCCTGCATAACCTGCCCGATCTGCCCGGTCATGGTGAATCCGCCTTTGCCCTTCATGGCATTGGCTTCCACAAACAGTACGTCGCCGCCCGAAGGCGTCCAGGCCAAGCCCACCGCCACGCCAGGACGCTCCGTCCGCTCCTCGATCTCGCCTTCCGTGCGGATCTTGATGCCGCCCAGAAATTCCTGAATGTTCTCCGGCGTAACCACCAGCTTCTCGGTCTTGCCTTCGGCCAGCCGCCGCGCCTGCTTGCGGCAGATGGTTCCGATCGTCCTCTCCAAACTCCGCACGCCCGCCTCGCGCGTGTAGTGGCGAATCACATAGCGCAATGCCGCCTCGGGAAATTCAATCTGCTCGGCCGTGATTCCATTCTCATCCACCTGTCGCGGAACCAGATAGCGAACCGCGATGTGCAGCTTCTCTTCCTCGCTGTAGCCCTGCAGTTCGATGATCTCCATGCGGTCGCGCAAGCGGCTCAGCGATCGGATCGAGCATGTTGGCGGTGGTAATGAACAGCACCTTGGAGAGATCGAAGGTCACGTCGAGATAGTTGTCGCGGAAAGTCGAGTTCTGCTCCGGATCGAGCGCTTCGAGCAAGCGCCGACGCGGGATCGCCGCGGAAATCGCGCCCCACCTTGTCAATTTCGTCCAGCATGAAGACCGGATCTTTCGTCTCCGCGCGCCGGATGCCCTGAATGATCTGCCCCGGCAAGGCTCCGATATAAGTGCGCCGGTGGCCGCGAATCTCCGCTTCGTCGTGCACACCGCCGAGCGACAGACGGACGAACTTGCGTCCAAGAGAGCGCGCGATCGATTTACCCAGCGAAGTTTTGCCCACGCCGGGAGGTCCGACGAAACATAGAATCGGCCCTTTCATTCTCGGGCTTTAGCCGCCGCACTGAAAGGTAGTCGAGGATGCGGTCCTTCACTTTCTGCAAGTCGTAGTGATCGGCATCGAGAATTTCCTTGGCCTTCGGTGATTTCAATCTCTCCGCCCGGAAGTTTTGGCCCAGGGCAGCACCGCCAGCCATTCGATGTAGTTGCGCGTGACCGAATAATCCGCCGCCATGGGAGACATGCGCGCCAGCCGGCCGAGTTCCTTCAGCGCTTCCTTCTTCACTTCGTCGGGCATGCCCGCCGACGTCGATCTTCTGCTTTCAGTTCTTCGGTGTCGCGCGCGCCCTTCGTCCTGCTCGCCCAGTTCTTTCTGGATCGCCTTCAACTGCTCGCGCAAATAATATTCGCGCTGCGTCTGCTGCACGCGGTCCTGCACTTCGCTCTGGATCTTGTTGCGCAGCTGCTGTACTTCCAACTCTTTCGCCAGATGCTGGTTGATCTTCTCGAGGCGTACCCGGATGTCGAGCGTCTCCAGCGTGTCCTGCTTGTCGGGCGTCGAGAGCGACGGCAAAGACGACGCGATGAAGTCCACCAGCCGTCCCGGCTCATCAATATTCAAAGCGACCGTGGAAAGCTCGTCCGAAAGCGTCGGCGAACCAGCCACGATCTGCTGAAACAGCGTGAGCACGTTGCGCTGCAGCGCTTCGATTTCGGAACTATCAGGAGGTATAGCTTCAGGAATCGGCGAGACCTTCGCACGCATAAATGGAGCTAACTGCGTGAACTCGCCTAACCGCACCCGCTCCAGGCCCTCGGCAAACACAAACAGGCTCTGGTTGGGCATCTTCACAACTTTATGTACGATTGCGGACGTGCCCAGCGTATACAGATCGGTGGGTTGAGGGTTGTCGACGCGCGCCTCGCGCTGCGCCACAACAATAATGGTCTTATCTTCTCCGAGCGAATTAATCAGCTGGACGGAACTCTCCCGCCCCACGGTAAGCGGCAGGACGGCGTGCGGGAACAAAACGGTATCCCGCACAGGAAGCACGGGCATAGCCCGTACATCGTTTATTTCCCGGGTCTTAGCAATCGGCTCGGAAAGCGGTTGTTGGCTCATTGGCTCTCCTTGAGTGTAACTCACTCAAGCTTAGATGACACTTTTTCGGAAAGGTTTCATCCCCTCCGCGCGAGGCTGTTGCATTCTATCGGCATTTTCCGCTTTGCCACACGATGCCTAAGGTACCGGGGCTATTGCGGACGCCAAAATAGGACCGTGTGGGGCGGACACTCTTGTCCGCCGCCTTTGACGTTGAAGGTGATCTTGAAGTTGCCTTTGACCTTACGCCTTTGAAGCGGGGGAGACCGGCTCCTTTTCGCAGCGCTAAAGCCCCAAGGTGAAGTACCGGAACCAAGCGGGCGCGAGCCATCAGCAATTTTCCCCATGCAATCCAGGTTCCCAGGACTATACTGGCCGACGCGGCCCCAGCCCGCGCTCCCGGAGGACTTATGCACCCATTACTTATGCACCCGTCGGAAAATTTCGACTCCCGCCTTGCCGCCTACGCCACGGCCGCGACCGCAGCCGGCGTATGCCTGCTGGCCGCATCCCTACCCGCCCGCGCCGAGGTCGTCTTCACCCCGGCGCACACCACCTTCAACAGCGGCACCGCCTCCATTGACCTGAACCACGACGGCATCAACGATTTTGTTCTCAGCATTTACCACTTCGCCCCGGGCGACAAGCGCCTGGCGGCCTCGGGCTTGGGCCGGGGCAACGGCGTGCTCGGTGCCCCGTCTGGATCGGGATATCCACCCTTTGCCGTAAGAGCGGGCTACCGCATCGGAGCGGGTGGCGAGGCCTTCTGGAAGCGCGAGGCCCCGGCGGTTAACGTTGCGGCCACCTTCGGCAGCTACATCGGCGGACCGTTTGCCAATACCGGCCTTCGTTTCATGGGATTCAAGTTCAAGGTTAACGGCGAGACTCACTACGGATGGGCCGCGCTCAACGTCAGAGCGCGCGTCAACAAGCATGCGCCTGAGATCGAAGCCAGCCTCCTTGGCTATGCGTACGAAACTGAGGCTGAGAAAGCCATTCCCGCCGGCGACACAGGGAACGGCGCCAACGCCCGGCTGTCCGATCGCATCCCTGAGCCCGGCACTCTCGGCGCGTTGGCGCTCGGATGGCACACTCCGGACGCGAAGCGTTCCGATCAATCCTGAGATGTCACTTTACTCGGAGGAACCGCCAGAGTTCATCCAGGGACATGCGCTCGTAAGAAACGGTTGTGAAGCTCACGCCGCCGGATAAATCCCCAGCACCTTGACGAACTCCGCCACTTCGCCCAGATGCCGCAACGCATTGCGCGCAGCTTCATCGTCGCCGCGCAGGAAGTCGACATAGAAGACGTACTCCCAGGGCCGCCCGCGCATGGGCCGCGACTCGATCTTGCTCAGGCTGATGTCCCTCAGCGCAAATACGCTGAGCGACTTGAACAGCGCCCCCGGAACGTTCTTCACCTTGAAGGCAATCGAAGTTTTGTTAGCGCCGGGCGGACTCAGCCGCTGCGGGCGGCGCGCAAAGGCAGCACTTCCCTTTTGCCGCGAACCTGCTGCGCCCAAACTCACCGCCGACTTGCGAAGCAGGAAGAACCGCGTGAAGTTGCGTTTGTCGTCTTCGATGCCGGCCTGCAGAATCTTCCCCGAGTACTCGCGTGCCGCGCGCAACCCGGCGATTCCCGCAGCGTCGGGCAACCGCTCGGCAACCACATGCTTCACGCTGCCTGCCGTATCGTAGAACGGCACCGCTTCGATCTTCGGATGGCGGCGGAAGAAGTCGCGGCACTGGTCAAGCGCCACCGGATGCGAGAACGCCCGGCGCACCGCGCTCAGCTTCACCCCCGGAGCGGCAATCAAGTTGTGCGCGATGCGCAGCAGGAATTCGCCCTGAATGAATACGTCGCGCGTAACCAGGAGATCGGCATGCTCGGCCACCGTGCCCGCCAGCGAATTCTCGATGGGAATCACGGCGGCAGCCACCGATCCGTTCTCGATGCGGTCAAATACTTCGGCGGAGCGGGCGCACGGCACGACGGTGCAGCGCGGCAACATGCTCTCGGCCGCCTCATGGCTGAAGGAACCGAGTTCGCCCTGAATCGCGACTCTTGTAGCGGCAACTTTCATCACAAGGCAAGGTAGCTGGAGAAGGTGGGAAAGTGCAAATCGATTCTGCCAGTGCGCCGCTCTATACGCCGCTTCGAGCGCAAAGCTAAAGCTTTTAACCCCAGAGTTCGCGAAGAAAGGCCGCAGAGCACGCTAAAAGGAGCTACGGAAGCTCTGATTGACCCAAAGTTGTCATTTCGAGCGGAGCGGGATTGCCCGTCTTTACGGGCAATCGCGCGGAGTCGAGAAACCTGCTTTGCGCGGCCTGTGGACTTAATCAAAGTTTCCCCGGGTGAGATTCTTCTCCAGCACCAGCGCGTCCACGCCGTTTGAATAATAGCGCGGGTGAGTTCTAACCACGCTGTAGCCGTGGCGTTTGTAGAACGACAACGCGGAAATGTTGTCCACGGCCGTTTCCAGCTCAACCGAAGTGGACCCGGCCTCGCGCAGCCGATCTTCCGCCGCACGCAGCAGCAACGATCCCACCCCGAAACGCCGGGCGGCGGCGATCACATCGATGGTAATAATGTGGCCGCGCCCGCGGCCGCCCGCTTCGGCCACCAGAAAACCCGCGATCGCGGCATCGGCGGAAGCGTTCACAGGAGAATATTTTCCGCCTTTTCCGGATTCGGGATCGCCGGATTCGGAATCGACGCTCCCGTTTTCGCGGCTCACGGCCACCAGCGTGAACGCGCCGCGCCGGCGCATGTACACCTTCAGCTCGGTCCGCGAATAGGAAATGCCAGCAGGAAAACACTCCTGATCAATGCGCCACAGCGTGTCAAAATCGGTGGCATGGAAGTCGCGAATGACGAAGGGCACGCGGACATTGTAGCGGGTGGCCGCGGAATGGGGACACGGCGGCCTGGTTGGTAGTGTCTGAAATTCGCGTCGACTTACGGCTTAGTTGTCGAGCGTTGCCGTTCCTAGCAGGCCCGCTGAAAACTTGTCGCAGCCTCCACCGTTGCCCGGTTGTGAGCACAAACCGTCCGGCCCTCCGGTCTCCACGTAGTACGAGCTTTGCCCGCCAGCGGGAGAGTAAAAGTAGGACTCATCTGTCGACTCAAAACCCTTTGCCCTAGGTGCTGGCACATCCTCAACGTCGGAAAGATAGTAGCGCGCCCCTTGGCACTGGTCTCGGCCCGCGCTGGTGCAAACTGGCACTGCGGTCATCCAGTAATGTCCGGGCGTCAACGTAACCACCGCGTCCGCGTTGAGGTGTCCGAGCGCAGTGTACTCGTTCATCCCATTCCAGCTTCGCCCTGTCGGAGCAAGAGAGGCTTTCGTCACCCCTGAGGCGACCACCGTCCCCGGATTGCCCTGACTGATTCCAGTAGAAATCGACCACTCAATCTCCGGGGGAGCGATGTCCCCGACCGTCACCATGTCGTTGGAGAACAGACCTGCCACTGTCCATGTTTGGTTTGGAGGGACCGCGAATGGTACATAGACCACGGCGTATCCCGCAATGCCGGCAGCATCCTGGTTCCCCAAAGCGTTGGGATATGGTCCGTTAATGTCGAAGTCCCCGCCATAGAACAGGCACGGGTTGCAGTAAGACGGCGGCGTCGGCTCCTGAGCCTTCTGCGCCACAGCCGATACCGCGCACAGCGCAAAGGCAAGAACAACGAGAATTGTCTTCATTGGCAGACCTTTCAGATCGCGATTCCAGCGAACGAACGGCATCGTTATGAGCCGAGGCCCAAGGAGAGGGCCGGATTATCTCACGATGGCTCGCGTCGGGAGAAACAATATTCGGGGCGAGGCAGTGCTCAGTTTGAACAGTATTGATTTTGTCATTCCGAACCGGCGTTCTTTGCCGGTGAGGAATCTGCTGTTGGCCCGACCAAAGCAGATTCCTCGCGCGATAAAACCGCGCTTCGGAATGACAAACTTCTCAAACTGAGCCACTACCCGGGGCGACGATCCGCCGTTCTGCGTACCCGCCCTCCAACCCACCGATGCCGGTTTTTCCACAGATAATCCCAATGCGGGCCGAACCAGCGCCAATTAGAGCCCATTGCCCCCTTGCTTCGCCGCACCCTCGGACGTACCATGAGCATCAGAGGAAGCGTAGTGGGACGCCTTCTGTTGATTGACGCGGCCGGTTCAGTTGCCATCCTGGGGCTGTGGTATCTCGTGTTTTCCACCTACAATCGAAAAAAAGGAGCGGCGGCGTTGCGCTGGGTGCAGACCGCCTGCGTCGGCAAAGGCCGCATCCTGGAGTCGCACTGGATGGGCAGTTCGCGCCTGCAGGCGCGGCTGCATTTTCCCTCCGGCTGGTTCGAGAACGCGCGCGTAACCGTGAAGTTCCTGCCGCGGCCTCTGCCTTTGCAGTGGCTCCTGAGCTGCTGGCACCGGCAGAATGAGACTCTCACCTTCGAGGCCGATCTGGGCGGTTCCCCGAGTTTCCACCTGGAAGTGGTGCGGCACCGCTGGTGCGCGCATAACCGCGGAGCCTCCTCGCGCCGCCGCGACGACCGCGAATGGGATATCTACGAGCCCGGCCCCATCATCTTGACCACGCGCACCCACTGGAAGCAGGATCCGACGGCCGAATTGAATGCTCTGATGTCGGCGCGGCGGCAGGACATTTTGCAGGTGCGCTTCCGTCCCGAATCTCCGCAGTTCTCCGCCACGGTCCGCTTGGAAGCGCTGGCCGATCGCGCCGCCGCCACCGAATTTGTCAGCGCCCTGCGCGAGATCGCCGCGGGAGCTTCCACGCACCGCCAGTAAGCACTTATGTTGTCATCCTGAGCGGAGCCGCTCTTCAGGCGGAGCGAAGGATCTCCGGAACGCGCATGCGTGCCCGTGAGATCCCCTTCGGCAAGCTCAGGGCAGGCTCTCACGCGGCTGAAGTACGCCGCGTTTCGGGATGACGCCTCCTGGGAGAATAAATTCAGACTGAGCCACCACTCGCACTCCCTTCCCCTTGCTCACTTCATCGTTAATGCAGTACTCTGCCTCAGGGCGTAGAATCTCACTGCGAGGTACGTGCTCATGCGCCGCTTCTTCCCGTTGGCTCTCCTTCTGCTTCTCCCACTCTCTGCCGCATCGGCCCAGAACGCTTCCCCGCCGCAACTTCAGCCCCGCACCGCCGAGCCGGAAAAAGTCCCGGCAAACGCCACCGACCGCCGCATCCTGCTCGAAGTGCAGGTCACGGACAAAGCCGGTGCACCCATCCGCGGACTGCAGCGGCAGGACTTCACTCTTCTCGACGATAAACTGCCGCTGAACATCACCTCTTTTCAGGCTGTCGACAGCGCAGCCCCCGCCGCCACCGATCCGCCGCTCGCAGTCATTTTGCTTGTCGATGCCGTCAACGCATCCTTCCAGGCCGTCGCCAATGAAAAAAACGAACTCAAGAAGTATCTTCTGCAGAATGGCGGCAAGCTTCCGCAACCCATGTCGCTCATCCTCTTCACCGATACCGGAGCCGAGATGCAGGACGGTTCCTCGCGCGATGGAAATGTTCTGGCGGGGCTACTCGATAAGTACGAACTCGGGCTACGGACCATTAATCGATCGCAGGGCGTCTACGGCGCGGCAGAGCGTTTTACCATGTCGCTCAAGACCATTGACCGGCTTGCCCTATACGAAAAAACTCGACCCGGTAGAAAACTGGTGATTTGGCTAAGCCCCGGATGGCCCTTGCTCTCGGGACCGCGCACTTACCTTTCCGGGAAGGAAGAGCAAAAGCTCTTCGACTCGATCGCTGCGACCTCCACTGGACTCCGGCGCGCCCGCGTGACTCTTTATAGTGTTGACCCTCTCGGTCTCGGTGATTTTAGAAATGCCACGTACTACGAAGAATTCTTGAAGGGTGTAAGTTCGCCTTCGCACGCTCTGCCCGGCAATCTGGGCTTGCCCGTACTCGCGGTTCAGACGGGCGGGCGCGTCCTCAACCTGACCAACGACATCACCACCGCAATCGCGGAGTGCGCCGCGGATGCCAATTCCTTTTACGTCATTTCGTTCGACGCCCCACGCGCGGACAAGCCTAATGAGTACCACTCCCTCGCCGTCACGGTCGATAAGCCGGGAGTCACGGCGCGCACCCGCACCGGCTACTACGACCAGCCATGAATCGGCGCTGAATTCTCTCTTCCTTGGCCCGGCGCGGTGTGCTATCGTTCCGGGCCATGAGTAACCCTGGCTTCAACAATCCCACGCCACAGTTCGGCACCGCCGAGTATGTCGGATCGCCGGGAGGCGACCACTGCCGCTACTGTCACCAGCCCATCGCTGGAATCTACTACCGCATCAATGATGGCATGGCCTGCCCCAGCTGTGAGCAGAAGGCGCGCGGTGAATTGGCCAGGGATAGTCACACCGCCTACATGCGCGCTCTCTTATTCGGCATCGGCGCGGCCATCGTGGGGCTGATTCTATACGCCACGTTTGCCATCCAAACCGGCATCGTCATCGGCTACGTATCGCTCGCGGTGGGTTGGATGGTCGGCAAGGCCATGATGAAAGGCTCAGGCGGAGTAGGAGGGCGCCGCTACCAGATCACTGCCGTGCTCCTTACTTATGCCGCCGTCTCCATGGCGGCGATTCCGATCTGGATTCACTACGCCGGAGAACACAAGCCGCAGACTCAGCAGCAGCGCCTGGAAGATGAGCAGCGGCAGTTGGAATCCGGCTCCGGACAACAGACTCAACCGCCGCCGGCGGCCGAGCCTGCGAAACCCCGGCTGACGCTGGGAGCCTGGCTGGTGCGCGTGACGCTGCTCGGACTGGCGTCTCCTTTCGTCGAGGTCTGGGAGGGCGGTCCCAGTTTCGGTTGGCTGATCGGTCTTGTGATTTTGTTCGTAGGAATGCAATTTGCCTGGAAGATTACCGCCGGCCGCCCGCTCCAGATTTTTGGCCCGTTTCAAAACACTCCTCCACGCGCGGGTTGAATTCAGCGATAGAGAGATCAAGATTCAAAGATAGAAGATAAGAAGATAGAAGATAGAATCTGAAGAGTGCCCTTTGAAGCGATCACCCCGGAACTGATTCGCAACTGCAAGCGCTGCTCGCGCCCACTCGCGCCGGGGGCCTTGGTGTGCGATCAGTGCCACGCTCTGGTGCATTCCGAAAAACTCGATCAGCTCGCCGCCGAGGCGAAGGAACTTGAGGCCAAAGCAGACCTGCGGCAGGCGCGGGAACGCTGGCTGATGGGCCTGCCCTTGCTGCCTCCGAATTCGCGCCAGGCCAGCTGGATTCAGCAGCGCGCGCGCGCTTTGGACGCGGCCGCCGATCGAGTGCAGCCTCCGCCACAAAGCGACAATAAGTGGGCTCAAAAACTAGGACCGGTGGGCCCGATTGCGGTGCTGGCCGCCAAGAGCAAAGTGTTGCTCACGGCATTGTTCAAGCTGAAATTTCTTCTCAGCTTCGCCGCCTTCCTCGGGATCTACTGGGCCCTGTGGGGAATGAAGTTCGGCATCGGCTTCGCCGTGCTGATTCTGCTTCATGAGATGGGCCACTTTATCGACATCAAACGCCGCGGCTTGCCCGCGGATATGCCCGTGTTTCTGCCCGGCCTCGGAGCCTACGTGCGCTGGCAGGCGCTCGGCGTCCCTCTGGAAACGCGAGCGGCAATCAGCCTGGCTGGGCCGCTGGCAGGACTCTTCGCAGCGGTAGGTTGCGCCGTGCTCTGGTGGCAAACCGGCAATCCGCTCTGGGCGGGGCTGGCGCGCGCCGGCGCGGTGCTGAATCTGCTCAACCTAGTCCCAGTCTGGGTGCTCGATGGCGGCCAAGCCGCGCGGGCCTTGAGCAAGACCGAACGCCTCGTCCTGCTCACCGCATGTCTCGCTCTGTGGCTGGTGCTGAAAGAAGGCATGTTCTTCCTGGTAGCCGTGGGCGCCGGATATCAGGTGTTCTTTGCCGGCGACCTGCCCGCCCATCCCAGCCGCGCCACGACGATCTACTTCATCGCCGTCCTGACCGCGCTGGGCGTGGTCCTCCACCTGATGCCCGGAACGGGTATGGGGATGCGATAGCGGCGCTGCCTCATAGGCGCTCAATTAAAGGAGGAATTGCTTCCGGTTAGCCCGTGATTCGGCCGGTATAACAGTACGCAAGGGAGACTTGCGATGGACCATTCGGTCGACATACGCCCCGCACGGAACATTTGGCAGAGACAAGACGTAGCTTTCGCGCAGACCAGCAGAGAGGAATCAGAGGAATGATGAGACTGGAAACCTGGAGAGCGAGGAGGGCTTTGGTTGTTGCCGTAATGGGATGTTTAAGCATGATCCCGGCTGCGGGACAGGAAAAGGCGCAATCCACTGCACGAACCGTTGCAGCGAAAAAAGATGGGCGCGCCGAGGTTGATGCCCATGCGGCGGAATGGTTAAAAGAGAGCGATGTGCCGAGCGCGGCCGTGGCCTACATCGAAGATCGAAAAGTGGCGTGGACCGCGGTCTATGGCGAGCAGAGTCCGGGCCTGCCAGCCACGGCAAAGACGCTGTACAACATGGCGTCATTGACCAAGCCCGTGACGGCGGAGGCAGTCTTGCGGCTTGCATCAGCAGGGAAACTTTCATTGGACGAATCGATGTTTCGCTACTGGCTTGATCCGGATATCAAGGACGATCCGCGAAGCAAATCGCTGACGCCCCGCTTGTGCTTGTCCCACCAGACGGGATTTCCGAACTGGAGGGGCAAGACCGGCGGGGTCCTGAAGATCCAGTGGGATCCTGGAACCCAGACCGGATACTCGGGAGAGGGATTCAACTATGTTGGCCGGTTTGCCGAGAAGAAACTCGGCAAACCCTTTGATGTGCTCGCGCAAGAGATGGTCTTCAACCCCATCGGAATGAACGAAACTTCCTATACGGCAAAGAACTGGTATGCCGGGCGTCTGGCCGTTCCCCACGGGCCAAAACGCGATAAACCCGTGGACGACGTTGCGACAACCTGGGATGGCGCTGACTTGCTTCGCACGACAATTCAGGACTACGCGAACTTTGTGGTCAGCGTCATGCACGACGAAGGCTTAACCAAAGAAATCGCCACAGAACGCGCAACCCTGACGCGCGACCGCATGAAGCCCGAAGATCTGAAGAGCGTGTGCAGCGCCGCTGGAGTGCCCGGTCACTGCATCGTCACCTATGGAATGGGGCTGGGATGGGAAGTCGAGACCGTCAATGGTGAGAAGATTCTGGACCATGACGGCTCCGATTGGGGAGTGAAGACGTTTGTTATGTTCGTTCCCTCGCGCGGAATCGGGGTGGTCGTGTTTACGAACGGAGAAAACGGCAATGCTGTAATCAAGAAAGTGGTTGAGGTTCTTTATCCGAACAGCCTCTACGTGGCTACGATGTAAGCAGTGCGATAATACCCTGGGGAACGGGCATTTCATCCTAACTCGTGTCGGGGCTAGGCTCCGTTGTGCCGTAGAGGCCAGAATGCCTACTTCACTGCCATAGGAGACCGAAGCCCGAGGGAATGCTACTGCCCACGAAGCAAACTGTTCCACAGGTGACTAACGGGTTGTCGGCAAACCTTACCTTGGGATCACTCACGTTTGCCCGTGACTCGGACGCGACCTTTTCCGAAGCCACTCATGGACACTCACTTTGTTATACACAGTCCAGAGTGACGCTTGGAGTGGATAACCCAGACAAAACTACGAGCTTGCGCCGAAGGCCAGCAGTCGGCCATCGCGATCCTTCACCACAAACTCACGTGAGTGCCATGGCATGTTGGCGAGTCCCCGCGCGAATTCCACGCCTCGAGCTGCATACTCGGCGTAAAGCGCGTCCGCATCTTCGATGAATACGTACGCGTCGAGCAGTTCGTCCGCATACTTATTGGGATTGGCTGCGGGAGGTTCGGCACAGCGGAAGTGAATCGCCTGCTGGTCGCGCGCAACGATGGCGTAAAACGGCGGGTCGCCCCACGTGCCCAAACACTTGAAGCCAAGCTTAGCTTCGTAATAAGCAAGGGTGCCGGGGATGTCCAGGGTGAAGAAAACGGGCGCGATGCGGCGAATCATTTATATGTCGCCCCGGAAATCATAGAAGACACGGATGAGATTGCCGTCAAGATCGGCGGCCATAAACTCGCGCAGCTTCCACGGTTTGTCCTCGGGTTCGGAAACGATCTTCGCCCGCGCGGCCTTCCACTCCGCGAAGAGTTCGTCTACCTCAGCCTTGCTCTTGAGATTGAGCCAGAAAAGGATAGGGCCTGTATTGCCGTAGGACTCCCGGAAGGATTGGTTGGTGATAAACAGTCTGCAATTTCCCCTTGAGATGCCAGCGATGCCGCATTGGTCGTCGCCCCAATCGAAGGTAAAGCCCAGCGTGTTGACATAGTAGGCAGCGGCTTTGTCGACGTTGGCCGCGGGGATCTCCGGGACAGGAGCGGGGAACGTCATGCGGCGAATCGTACCACGAGCACGCGACTTGGACACCCAGGAATATGAGGGGTTGAGTTCAAGCAATAGGTTTCGCCGATGGTTCGCGATTCACGTCGAAGTGTTGATTCAATCCGAAGCGTCCCGGATGCCGCCCGCCGCATAAATCTCTTTTCTGCCTCCCATCAGCTTTTTCGATTGTCGCCGACCGCACGCTCGCGTTATTCTTTCCAGTTGAATCCCAGCCCCATTCAACTGCCTGTATCCGTTGCGTCGCTTAATGCCAGACATTATTATTCCTGCCACTACAAATTAGGAGACTGAAGGACATCCATGCCTAACGAACTTCGCAATTTCCTCGCACTCACCTACGACGAACTGGAAGAACTGAATCTGGAAGCGAAGGAGCAGCGCAGGAACCGCGTCCCCATTGGCAAAGTCCAGGAGAAGCGGCTGAAATATCTCACCGACGAAAAGCGCATCAAGGCCGTGACCGTGCTCTTCAGCGATCTCGAAGGCCGGCTCCACATGCTCGACTACGATAAGAAATTCCTGATCAAGAGTTGGGACAATCTCACCTTCGACGGCTCTTCCATTCGCGGCTTCACCGCGCAACGCGAGAGCGATCTCCGGCTCGGCATCGACTGGGCCGCGTTCTACTGGGCTCCAGCCGACGTGTTCGGCTCCGGCAAAGTGCTGGTCTTTGGCGAAGTCATCGACAAAGGCGGCACGCCCTACTCAGCCGATATTCGCGGCGTGCTCAAAGGCTACGCCGACGAACTGCACAAGAAAAAAGGCTACACCCTCAACGCCGCCAACGAAATCGAAGGCTTCCTGTTCAAGGGCCCGGATGCGGAACGTCATTATTACGAAACCGGCAAGTTCGAGTATGTCAACACCGGCGGCTATTATCATTCCTTGCCCGGCGACCTGCTCCGCACCTTCATCGACACCACGGCCGAAGTGCAGCGCGCCATGGCCTTCCAGAACGAAAAGGACCATCCTGAGGTTGCGCCTTCGCAGTTTGAAATCAACTATGGCTACGGCGAAGTTGTAGCCGCCGCCGATCAGATTCAGCTCTACAAGCTGATCTGCCGGCAGGTCGCAACCCACATGGGCCTTACCGCCTCGTTCCTGCCGAAGCCGGTGGTGGGCGTGAACGGCAGCGGCATGCACACCAATGTTTCCATCAGCGAGGGTGGCAAGAATCTTTTCTGGGATGCCAAAGGCGAAGAAAAGCTCAGCAAGATGGGCTATGCGTTCCTCGATCGCATCCTTACCCATGGCAACGACATTTGCCTGCTGCTGAATGCCAGCGTGAATGCCTACCGCCGTCTCGATCCCCACTTCGAAGCGCCCAACCAGATCAAGGCCTCCGCCGTGGACCGCGGCTCCATGATCCGCATCCCCATCGGCAACGAAAAAAGCATGCGCGTCGAAGTGCGTTCGGTTTCTCCCGACGCCAATCCCTATCTGGTCATGTACTCGATCTTCAAGAGCGGCATCGATGGCGAAACCGCGAAGATTAAGAACCTGCGCCAGGCCGAGCGCTATTTGCCGGACAACATCTACGACGCGCTCGCCGATTTCCGCAAGGCCGAGTGGACCACGAAACTCCTGGGCGAGGACGTGAAAGGCCGCTACGCCGATTTGAAGCAAGCCGCAGCCGACCGCTGCCCACGCCTGCTCGGAACTTTCGTCAAAGCGCCCGAAGTGCAATATCACCACGACGTCTACAACCAGTTCCTCTGGAATCTTTTCTAGTGTGCCGTCCCGAAAATACGCGGCATATCCGCATGGCTTTGAAAGGGCGCGACTTCAGTCGCGCCGCAATACCGAACCCTTAATTAGCAGGGCTTTAGAGTGTGCGTGAGAACTAGACTTCGGCTTTGCAGTGGGATCAAGTCCCCGCGTTCAGCCGCGAAGCGGCGCCAGAATGCAGCCCACGGCGCAAGCCGTGGGACAGGAAGTGGGAAAAGGAGCAAGCCCCGAAGGGGCGAAAGAGTAGTTCTCACGCACACTCTTTAGCCCTGAGCTGCGCCGCTCACTTCCCAACGCAGAGCCGGCTCGCTGTTCGGCGAATTTACCGGACACGATACTAGAACGCTGCAGTTCCGCCACGAAAATGCCGTGGCCTCGCGGTCAGGGCGTTTTTGCTTTCGATCAAATTGCGGCAACCTGTACTGCTCTGGAAAGCTTGACTTTCCTCGCTCTCCCAACTAACGTGGAGCCGCTCGGTCCCCCCCGCCGCGCCAAGCGCGCCGTCGCTTGTCTGACGTATCTTTTCCAGCCTGTGGAGGCTCTCATGCGCATGACCCGCGTTCTCTCCGCTCTGTTGCTGTTCAGTGCATTTTCCCTATATAGCAGCGCTTCAGGCCAGCCAACTCGAACGCCGTCGGTGCAATCCTGGCAGTTCGGCGCTACTGGCCTGGAGGAAAATAGCTACTTTGGTTGGACAACAGCCATTAGCGGGAATACGGTGGTCGTGGGGGTTGGCGACGCTGGAGGCACGCAGCGGGCCTACGTCTATGAAAAGCCCGCGAGCGGCTGGTCGAACATGCTCCCAACTGCCGAGCTAAGCGCTTCAGACGACGGCACCGACTTCGGGGTGGCCGTAGCCATCAGTGGCGACACGATCGTCGTTGGCTCGTACGGCGGAAAGGCCTATATTTTCGTCAAACCTCCGGGCGGTTGGACAAGCATGACGGAGACTGCGCAGTTGAGCAACAGCGTGACTGGAGACTACTTCGGCGGGACCGTTGCGATTGACGGCGGCACGATCATCGTCGGAGCCGCCGGAGCCACCATTAACGGGGAGGCAGTTCAGGGCGCAGCCTTCGTATTTGTGAAACCCGCGGGAGGGTGGGCCACCAGTTCGGCGTTCGATGCTGAGTTGACCGCTTCAGACGGAACCTATGGGGATTATTTTGGCTACTCCCTGGGGGTGAGCGGAAACACGGTTGCGGTTGGGCAGCCTGCCCATCAGTATCAAACTGGGCCTGGCGCGGCGTATGTGTTCGTGGAGCCTTCAACTGGATGGGCGAACATGACACAGACCGCAGAGTTGACGCCAAGCGTATCGGGCCCATACGACGAATTTGGTGCCGCTGTAGCAATTAGGGGAAACACCATTGTGGCTGGGTCGCCGCAAGCCAACAACGACGAGGGTGGGGCGTACGTATTTGTAGAGCCCGCGACGGGATGGGCTAACGCGACGGAGACCGCTCTACTGACGGCGCCTGGATCAGCTGTGGACCTTGGCTTCTCCGTAGGAATTAGCGGCAAGGACATTGCGGCGTCGGCCTTGGATAACCTCGTATACGTTTACGCCGAGCCGGCAACTGGCTGGCAATCGACCTCGACCGCTGCGGCCACGCTCACCGGTGGGCAAAGGAATTCGGATTTCGGCTACTCCATGGCGATAGGTAGTGGAGTCGTCGTAGCGGGTGCGATCTTTCAGACCGTGGACGGCAATACGTATCAAGGCGCGGCATTCGGGTTTGAACTGACTCCGCCCTAGCCGCGCCTGGGAACGATCGCTCATCAATTCCGTGGAGAACTCGTCCTACTTCGCCGGCAACCCCGCATTCACACTGAACACTGTGCCCTGCGCGAAATGGCCCTTGGAAGCATCACCATAAGAGTCAGTTGACCCCCAAAAAGTCCCATCTTTGGCCTGGATAATCTCCACTGGCAAGCCCCCGAGCGGCCCTCCCTTGAAGAAAGGCGAGAGCGTTTCGAGCAGCGTCCCGTTGGTGGGCGAAACGCTGACGATGTTTCCATAGCCCGTGCTGCCGTTCGATTCCGCGATCCAGAAGTTGCCGTCGCTGGCCAGCAGCAAACCATCTGGCTCGCCGCCGCTTTCAAGAGTGGTGTAGAAGGGAAAGAGCCGCAGATTGCTGCCGTCCGGTTCAACCTCGAAGAGCCCAGCACCGCTCGTTGCATAAATCTGATACAAGCCATAGAGATCACCATTCGGACCAAAGGCCAATCCGGACGTGGGTCCGGATGGCAGGTCGCCATCAAACACCGGGAACACCAACGTGGCCGTAGTCAGAGTTCCGGTAGTCGGCGTGTAGTGGAACAGAAGCTCGCCCGGCGTTCCATTACTGAGCCCATAGAAAGTGCCATCCGCGGCGAGGATGAGGTTTGAGGGGCTCCCGCCGCTGGTTGCGAAAACGAAGTTGAAAACCACTTGGTACTTGCCGGTGGACGGAGTGACCCGAAAGATGGTTCCGCACCCTTTATACACATAATAAACGCAGGCTCCGGTTCCGCCGGCGTAGCTCGTGGCGTACAGATTGCCGTCGGTTCCCGTCACCAGCGCGCCACCGGCCCAGCCGTCAGCACAGTTCGCCATGGAGCAGAACTTGTGGATGATTTGGAAGCCGGATCCATCCGTGTTCACTCGATACAGAACCCCGCAACCAGGATAAACGGTGCAGTTGCCGATTCCACCAACCCTGGTTTCGCCGTACAGCTTTCCGTCAGGGCCTTGTGTCAGAACGCCCGGGAGGTTGCCGTCCGGATAAGCCTGATTCGGGCCGGGGGCGAAGGTGTGCAGCAGAGTAAAGGTGCCGCTGGGTGTGAGCGAAAATGCAGTTCCGCCATCGGGCTCATAGTTTTCTTCGATGGATGCCGCCGCGGCGCCATAAAAATTGCCGTCAGCGCCTTGGATCAAAGAATCGGGGCTGCCGCCATTGGGGCAGGGCCCGGTCCCTTGGTTGCCGTTGCAGACAAAGGTGTAATCCACTGCCGGCTTTGCGTTACCTGCAAAGGCATAGCCTGACAACAGGACGAAAAGAGTGACGAACCCGAGCTTTCCTTTCATGGGACTAACCCTCCTGTGCGCACAGATTTTAACAGGGGCGGCGTATTTATACCCCGGCAGTCGGTGGCAGTTGTCATGGAGATGTAAAAACTTGCTCGGGTGCCCCGGTGGAAACTCGGCGCATCAGCCGCTTGTGCTAGATTCAGAAGCTTCATGGACCCCGCACCCACGATCTCAACCCAGGGCCTGACCCGCCGCTTCGGAGAACTCGTGGCCGTTGACGGCGTCGACCTCCGCGTGTCTCCCGGACAGTTCTTCGGATTCCTCGGCCCCAACGGCGCCGGGAAATCCACGACCATCAAAATGCTCACCGGCCTGCTTGCGCCCAGCTCGGGTCGCATCGAAATCCTCGGCTTGGATCTGCAGAAAAATCCGGTCGATGTGAAGCGGCAGATCGGCGTCGTGCCGGAAGGCATGGCTCTCTTTGGCCGGCTTACCGGCTCCGAGTTCCTGAACTTCGCCGGCCGCATGTACGGACTCAACCGCGAGACCGCGGCCCAGCGCGCCGCCGAACTGCTCGACTTCATGCAGCTCGCCGATCAACCGAAAAAGCTGGTCACCGACTACTCCCACGGCATGCAGAAAAAACTGGCCATGGCCGCGGCCGTGATTCACGGCCCCAAAGTCTTATTCCTCGACGAACCCTTCGAAGGCGTGGACGCCATCGCCGCCGGCACTCTCAAGGCCATGCTGCAAGGCATGATCGCGCGCGGCGCTACGATCTTCCTCACCTCGCATGTGCTCGAAATTGTCGAGCGCCTGTGCAGCCACGTCGCCATCATTCATCAGGGACGGCTCGTAGCTCAGGGATCACTGGAAGAGCTTCGCGCCGGAGTGGCGGCGCAGACGCCCGCGGTATCGGGAAAAGTCTCAGGCGATGGCTCGGGCGACGGTTCAAGGTCGCCCGCCGAAAGGATGACGCTGGAGCAGATCTTCCTCCGTACCGTCGGCGGCGAGCGCCACGCCGAGCAGGAGCTTTCGTGGCTGGGATGAAAAATCCCGGCCCCTCCCAGGATTCGATAACTGGTGCATGGCCGGTTATCAACGGTTACCTTCGGCCTGTCCGTAATCCAGGCAAAATCCCGAGTGGCGCGACGAGATTTGGTAGTGGTGCCGGCACCGCTACCCGAGATTTAGCTGGCGCGACTTAGTATCGGCATTCCGGTATTATGATGCGTTAGAGGTCGAGTGCGCTTTGAGACCCTTTGCTGGCATAATCACGATCGCCGTCGCTGTCGCTGCCATTTTTCTAATCGTGCGAGCCATTAAGCGTCTACTCTGGCCTCCCGTGGACCCGGTGCCAGTCAAACCGCCGGGCCCGATCCAGTTCATGAAGGAACTGAGCGTGCGGCAGTCAGAAGAAGTTGTCGGCACGGAAGAGTATCCGCTCGACAATCGCTTCGGCGACCAGGCTTTTACCACCGTGCGCCAAGTCTCACGGGAATCGACCAACGAGCTCTCTGTTGACACAAGCAGCCAGCTTGCCGGCAAAGTTGGCCTCGAAGTGCTTTCAGTAATCAAGGCCGAGATTGAGGCGCAGCTTTCTCAACAGACCGGCCAGAAAATCGGCGAGAAAGTAACCGAGAGCCAGACCCTGACCTTCTCCGTCGGACCCAAATCGTCGGTGCTTTACGAGGTTGTGTGGAAGCGTAAGGTCCGCAGCGGCGAGCGTCTCTATCTCTCAAGCGGTAATCCCGTGACGGTTCCGTATCGAATTAATTACGGTCTGTCGTGCGAGGTCCGAACGCAAGTGCAGAAGGCCAATCGCTGAGATTGCAGGCGCTAATGATCAGCCACTGTCTCTGGGTCTTAGAACCCAGCGTCGGCTTGTGAACTGCCCGGAAACTGTCCAGCGTAATTGCGGCCCCACGTCTGACTTCCGCTAGTTGACGTAAAATCGCCTTACCCCAACAAGCGCTGCACGGGCCATTATTTAGGGATAGTCCAGGCAAAAATCTCTGCGAGAGCGACGCCCATGAGTGAACCCAATCCCACCCGCACCCAGCTCACGGCCATCGCCTGGCTGCGCTGGCGGCTGTTCGTGAACGCCCTGCGCAGCACGCGGGCCAGGCTGGAACTCGTCTCGCACATCATCGTGACGCTCGCCTTCGCCGTCGGCGGCCTCGGCGGCGCTTTCGGCATGGGCATCTCGGCATACTTGTTAATCTCCGCAGGCAAGCCGGAACTCCTGGCGCTCCTTTTCTGGTTCGTGTTTATCTTCTGGCAAGTCTTCCCCATCATGGCGACGGCCTTCACCAACAACCCGGACTCCACCGACCTGCTGCGCTTTCCCCTCAGCTACGGCTCGTATTTTCTGGTGCGTCTGGCTTACGGTGCATTCGACCCGGCAACCGCTCTCGGCAGCCTGTGGTCGCTCGGAATTCTGCTGGGCGTGGTTTTCGCAAAGCCTGTGCTCCTGCCTTGGACGCTGCTGGTAACGCTGGTGTTCGTCGCCTTCAATCTTCTCTTCATGCAGATGATCTTTGCCTGGGTGGAGCGCTGGCTCGCCCAGCGCCGCACCCGCGAGATCATGGGCATTTTGTTCATCCTGCTGATGCTGAGTTTTCAGCTGATCGGCCCGCTCACTGGACATTTCAGCAAGCGCACCCGCCCGCAAGCGCTGCGCGCCGTCGAACTAATCGCTCCCGTGCAGGGCATCCTTCCCCCCGGCCTCGCTGCAGACTCCATCGTGCAAGGCATCTACCCGCGATTTCCCGCGGCCTTGAGTTCTCTGGCTCTGCTCTGCGCCTTCGCCCTGGTGATTGGTTACGCCCTGCACGTGCGGCTGCTGGCACAGTATCGCGGCGAGAACTTGAGCGAAGTCGCCGCCCCATCCACTCTCCCGAAAAATCGCCAACTCCGTCTCGGCTGGAATCTTCCCGGATTCGCGGCCCCCGTGTCCGCCGTCTTTGAAAAAGAAGTCCGTTATCTTCTCCGCAGCGGCCCCATGCTCCTCACCCTGATCATGCCCATTTTCGTTCTCGCCGTCTTCCGCTTCGGAGCCCTGAACTCCGCCCGCCACTCCGGCATGTTGTTCGCCCGCGCGCCCGATATGGCATTCCCCGCGGCTGCCGCATACACGCTGCTCATCCTCACCAACCTGGTTTACAACAGCTTTGGCGGCGACGCCGGCGGCATTCAGTTCTTCTACGCATCCCCGGTGAGTTTCCGTCAGATTGTGCTGGCCAAGAACCTCACCCATGCCATCATTCTGGCCATCGAAACATTTGTGGCGTGGATAGCGGTTGGCTTCCTCTACGGCCGCCCCAAGCTCGATGTCACGGTCGCGGCATTGGCCGGTCTGTTATTCGCCGCCCCGGTAAATTTTTCCGCCGGCAACCTGCTCTCGATCTACTCGCCAAAGAAATTAGACTTCTCTTCCTTCGGTCGTCAGCGCGCCACACAGACCACCGTGTTGATCAGCCTCGGCGTGCAAATTTTCGTGGTCAGCATTGGCGCCTCCGCCTTCTGGATCGCCCGCCACTACGGCAACCTCTGGATCGCGACCCTGATCTTGCTGCTGCTGGCAGGAATTTCCCTCTCGGCGTACGGGATGATTCTGAACCGCATGGATGGATTAGCGCTGGACCGCAGAGAAACGTTGGTCGCCGAGCTTTGCCGGGCGTAAAGGCCAAAATATTCCAAATGCTTGGCCAGCCATAGGATTTGTCGGCAACGGACCCTTCGCTGGCGTGATCGCCCATTAACAACAGTTACCAAATCCGCCGCCATTCTGTATGCTGTAGCCGTTATGGAGATGAAAGGACTTCGCTGGCTATTCTTAGCGGTTCTTGCGGTCGTCCTCTTTTGGGGCTTAATCAGCGAACCGTAACGTTTGGCATCTCGCAGCAGTGGACAAATGGCAGGTATCACTTTGCAGGTGGAACCCATCCAGTGGCATTGGCTTTTGCTCTCATCATCGCACTGCTTTATCTGTTGCTCATGTTTGCCCCGCCAGCCACGCTCGGAAGTCCTTTTCCGGGCGTCTTCCGTAGGTTTGTCGCGTTTTGGTTGGATTTCGTTCTTGCAATGATGGTCGTGGGCCCCATCATGGGCATCCTCCCAACCCTCACAGAGTGGAAGCGCACGGGACAGTTCGCATGGAACTTTGAGCGGACAACCCATGCGCCTGGCGATGGATGGCTGACCTCCGCAGGACTCATCCTCTGTTTTGCGGCTTTAGTTTTCTACTACGCTTTTCCCCTGACTCGTTGCCGCCCCTCACCGGGTGCCTGCATTGCTGGCTACCAGATCGTTCCTGACGACGGGGGCACACTTAATGCGCGGGCGGCGTTGCTGAGAACGCTCCGCTTCATAGCAGCGTGCGCCGCCTATTTAGGGTAATAAACTAGTAGACGCACATGTGTTTCTGCTATTGTTAATTGCCGTGACAGGGCTTCTAGTCGGATTCGTTTTGACCGGGAACGTAGTAGCCAAAGACTGTTTGATTGGGAAGCCAAGTGAGCCATTGTGCAAATTTAGTCGTGTGTGGCTTCCCGAAAATGTCCTCATACTTAATGAGGCCCCACATGCACAGAACCTTTTTCGTGCCTTCTTTGATGGCCGCGACTTCGCCATCGGGAACAAAATCAGGGACTATGGAACTCACGAGATACGACTGATGGGCTCCCACGGTGGCATAGGTCAAATCTTCCGCATTGTCTTGTGGGATGGGATAAGTGAAATCAGGGGGAATAGGAAATGGCAAGATAGCAGCTTGTTTGTACATGCGAACCTTGCGGGCCGGAGTATTTCCGGTATTTTGCACCGTAGCTTTCCCTTCAAACTTGAGGTCGGACTGCCCAACCCGGCGTTCTTGAAATATCGCCGTACCGATGGTGACGATCACATAGGCTCGCATTATCATTTGGTTACCATCTTCAATCGTGTTCGCGATGGTTTCCATTGCGTTAGCGGATCTGGTGGTTTCCCCGATGTGGCGATCCATAGCCGCGCTCTGCTCAGTACCAGATTGGACGGTTCTCTTGAGCATGGCAGCCTGAAGTCCGAATACGATCAATTGGAGCACTCCAATTCCAGCAAGTACCCAAGTCGCATTAACGAGGTTCCTGTCATTGTCCGCTTTATTTTTACGATCTTGACTCTCTTGCTCGGCCTCTTCGGGAGTTTTCGGGGTTGGGGTCACCTTTACAACAAGCGGCGAATCTTGGGTGCCTCGCTTATCTGCGGTAGTGGACTGTTGGGAATCCTGGGGTTTTCTGTTTGGTTGCTGTGAGGCGAATAGCAGTACTACAACAGCGAGTAAGAGGTGCATAATCACTCCATGAAAACACCCGAATACAGGGAAGGGCCGGAAGCACTAGAGAGGTTTGAATCTCTTGCGCGGGCGATTCTACAGGCTCCAAAGCCGAAGGTAAAGCCCAAGAAACAACAGCCGAAGGCGGCTACTTCGCGGAAACCTAAAGAGTCCGACAGGGACTAGAACGGGACTTGCATCTCCCGCGCCCCTGTCGTTTCGTGGCGCGGCGATTCGTCTTTACCTGTGAGTTTGGCATAAGTAAGGCGCTTGCCGAATACGTGGCTCATGGCAAGCTCGAAGCGCTGACCATCGTTCATGCCTTTGCGGTTGTTATAGCGGAATGATTGTTCGTCGAGGCAGCGGAACAAATGAAACGGCTCCACGCTAACGTAAGTTCCAGAAATTCCGCGCTTGAGAAGCGACCAGAAATTCTCAAGTCCGTTCGTGTGGACGCGACCGTTAACGTACTGTGTAGCATGGTCAACAACTTGGTGGGCGTAATCGCTTGCGAGTCCTTCATACGAGAGCAGCGCGTCGGAATAGAGAGCCGCGCCAGCTTGGACGTTGTTTCGGACTTCGCTTTGCAGTGCGTGCTTCTTGCGGTTCGGTACAACCTTGGTACGAACCCTGCCGCCGCGCTCCAAGATGCCCATAACTGCGGTCTTATCTTTGGTTCCGGTTCCAGTGATCCGGCGCTTGCGTTCACTAACGTGCATGTTTCGCGCTTTGCCGCCGATGAAAGTTTCGTCTACTTCGACTTCGCCGCCGAGCTTGGACCCGAAGAAATCGTCTTGCAGGACCAACCGCACGCGCTGGAGCATAAACCATGCCGTCGTTTGCGTAATGCCAAGGGCGCGGCCAACCTCATGGCTGCTGATGCCGTTCTTGGAGTTTGCCAGCAACCAGAAAGCGGTCATCCATTTATCCAGTCCAAGGGGCGAGTCCTCAAAGATCGTTCCAACCTTGAGCGTGAATTGTTTTTTGCAGTCGTAACAGAACCAGATGCGGCGAGTCTTGATGAAAGAGTGCTTTGCGCCATTGCATCGCGGACAAACAACCTTGCCATCGGCCCAGCGCAGTTTCTTGGCGTACTCGAAAGCGCGGTCAGGGTCGGAGAAATAAACGATGGCTTCTTGGAGTGTCTTAGGTGCGTCCATGTAGAAAACGATACCACAAGCGCACATGTGTGTCAACTAGTTTATCGCCCTATTTAGCACCATTCATAGCTCGCGACCGCAAGAAGGGCAAGTTCTGGCTCGACGCTGTTTTTGGTACTAAGGCCTTGATGTTGCGATAGGTACTTGGCCTTAAATCGCCATAGCGCTCACTAAATCGTCTCAAGCGCCGTGGCAAAACGCCTCCCGCTCAGGCGCTCACTTCTTCTCCGGATTCGCCAGAAACCTATATCCCACCCCGCGCACCGTCAGCAAGTGCCGTGGCTGCGCCGGATCGTCCTCAATATAGCGCCGCAGCCGCACCATAAAGTTATCGATCGCGCGCGTGTCGGTGTCTTCGTGCAGGCCCCAGACTTCTTCGAGAATCTGCTTGCGCGAAACCACTTTTCCGTCGTTGCGCACCAGGTGCCGCAGCAGTTCCGATTCCATCAGTGTCAGGTGAATCACGTTATCGGTCGTGCGCAGTTCGAGCGTGCCGAAGTCGATCGTCTTGCCGCTGAAAGAAAATGTTCCAAAGTCGCCCACGTTTCGCGGATCGGACGCCGCCTGCGCCGCCTCCGCACTCGCCGTCTGCTCCCCGCGCGCCCATTGGCTCCGGCGCAGCAAACCCTGCAGGCGCGCCAGCAGAATCGACAGATCGAAAGGCTTGGGCAGGTAATCGTCCGCACCCGCCGCAAATCCCTTCAGCACATCTTCGGGACGGCTGCGCGCCGTCAGCATCAGCACCGGCACATAATTGTGCGCCGCCCGCAACTCCGCAACCACGCTGAACCCATCTTTTCCCGGCAGCATAATATCGAGCACAATAGCGTCGAAGTTTTCTTTCTTCCCGAGCAACCGCTCCGTAGCCGCCTCACCATCCCCCACAACCTCCGCGGAGTATCCCTCCGCCTGCAGGTTGAAACGCAGACCCTGCGCCAGATGCGCTTCATCCTCCACCACCAGAACCCGGCTCATGCCCCCGCCTTCATGACCCCAGCCTTCATGAAAAAGACCTCGGCAGTTCCATCGTAATCGTCGCTCCCTCGCCTTCGCCTTCGCTCGCGGCAAACACTTTGCCGCCATGCTTCTCGGCAATCGATTTCACAATAAACAATCCCAACCCGGTTCCCTTCACGTGCCCCATCGAGCGATGGGTGACCCTGTAGAAACGCTTGAAGATACTCTTCAAATCATCAGGTGGAATTCCCACCCCATGATCCTGCACGCTGAGCACAATTCGCTTCTCGTCGGGCACATCCAGGCGCACGCACACATCCACCTGCTCTCCAGAATATTTGATGGCGTTGTCGAGCACGTTAAAAACAGCGGTGCGCAGATCCTCGTCGCTGCCCAGCACGCGCAGCCCCGCTCCATTGCTCGCAGTCTCCTCGTAGCGAAGCGCTTCCGGCGCCAAATGATGTCGGCTGCGGGCGGCGTCCATGCACTCGCGCACCAGTTGCCGAAAGTCAACCGCGGATTTCTCCCGCCCCGCCTTCTTATCCCCGGCGCGCCCGGCCCGCAGCACCTGCTCCACCGTCTCCGTCAGCCGGTCGGTATCGCTGAGCATCACCCGGTAAAACTCCTGCTTCTGCGCTTCCGGCAACTCGCGCCGCTGCAAAGTTTCCAGATGCAGGCGAATCGACGCGACCGGCGTCTTCAGTTCGTGCGTAACGGCGTTGATAAAGCTGTCATGCTGCTCGCTGCGCCGCAGCTCACGCACCAGGAAGCTGGTGTTCACGATCATGCCCGCAATGATCAATGCGAAGAAAATGATGCCGAAGAACAGCAGCACTCCTTCGCGCCAGTTGAGGATGATCCACCCAACATTGAGCGCAACCGCCAGCGCCACCAGGCCAATGCCCAGGCAGACAAAGAAGACGATAGTTCCCCGGCGACTCGTGATACGCATGGCGTCAGGGTGATTTTACCGCGTTCGGGGTCGAGGACCACTAAACGTCGGGGAGACTTAGGGAGCAGAACGCTAGGGCTCATCCGGTAAGCAAGTCCGTAATCGGCCGCAGGACCTACGGGACCTACCCGACATTCAAGTGGGCGGCGAGCCATGTCACGCCAATTGTGTAGGGACGAACCGGTCGCCTGCGGGAACACGCTGCGCGTGTGGCTAACACTAGCAGCAAAGTCCCGCTAGTGGGCAGTTGATCCGCTTCCCATAAGAGGAACGGTCGGCGACGTGCTGCCGCTATAAGTCACATCACCCTGATAACTGGCGTCGACCAAATGCGTCCCCGAACCCGCGGGCGAGATGCCTGTCACAACGGCAGTGGCTGTCTGGGTTAGCTGGGGCAACAGAATAGAACAGGTATCGCTGCCGCTGTTCGCCACAGCCAGATCGGAAATCCCGTCTCCATTGAAGTCGCCAACCGCTTCGGCTTGCGGGAAGTCGCCCACCCTTACCGGCTTTTGCGCCGTAAACTTTCCGTTGCCTTTACCCAGAAGAATTGTGAGGGTATCGTCGCTATTGTTCGCCACGGCCAGATCTGCACTGCCATCCCCGTTGAAATCCCCCACGACTACCGACCACGGATCGTTACCTACGGTGAGCGGGTTTGTTGCCGGCATGAATGTCCCATTCCCTTTGCCCACAAGGAGGGTCACAGAGCCGGCAGAGCCGCTGGTGTAGCTACTGTTCGCCACAGCCAGATCAAGAATGCCGTTTCCGCTGAAGTCTGCCATCGCTATCGACGTGGGAAAGCTTCCAACTGCAACCGGGCTGTTTGGTGCTGTCCTAAACGTCCCATCCCCATTTCCTAGAAAGATGGTCACATTGTTATCGGCAAAGTTCACCATAGCCAGGTCGGGGATGCCATCCCCATTGAAGTCCCCCACCGCAATGGAAATAGGAGTGCTTCCAACCGTCACGAAGCTGCTTGCTGCTGGAGTGAAGGTGCCGTCCCCTTTGCCGAGAAGCACCGTCATCGTACCAGGCTCGCCGACAATATCGCTCGAATTCGTGGCAACCAAGTCAGGGATTCCGTCACCGTTGAAATCTCCCACTGCCACTGCTCCCGGCAATAGGGATGGGCCTCCCACGGTTATCGGACTACCTGGCGCGGGTGTGAAGGTGCCGTCGCCGTTACCCAGAAGAATCGTCAGCACACCGTTGACGTAGCTATTCTCCATCACCAGGTCGATTATGCCGTCTCCATTGAAGTCTGCCGCTACGATGGACTCCGGGTCGAAGGTCACCGTGATCGGACCGTTCGGCGCAGCAGTAAATGTGCCGTCACCATTGCCCAGGAGAATTGACACTGTTCCGTCGCCGTAGTTTGCGACGGCAAGATCGGGAAGCCCGTCACCATTGAAGTCGGCGGTGGTTGCCGACCAGGGCAAATTGCCCACTGGAGGATTGCTGGAATTCAAGAAGCTGAGATTTGCCTTCCCCATTCCCAAGACCGCTGCTCCCAGCAGTTGATTGTCGTCGCTGGTATCCAGGAAAGACACTGTTCCAGACGGTGACGCCACGCCAACCGAATTTACAAACCCTGTCACCGTTGCCCTCAACGTGTAATCTCCCACCCGCCCACCCTTTGCAATCGCCGTAGTGGTCGGATAAAGCCCGGTCACTGCCAGCGGCTTAACGCCAGAAGTGCTTCCCCCGTATTGCAAGGCTCCGCCGGGCGTTCCCGCAAAAATTGCTTTATAGGTGTGGCTCCCGATCCCGGGAACGAACTTCAACACTGCCGTCCCCGCTTTTGTTAACTGAGCTAATCCCAGCAGGTGAATATCCGTGCAGTACTTCACTGCGGCATCGCAAAGGCTTACCTGCCCTACCGTAACCGCCACTCCTTCTGACCTTACGGTCGCCGTCAATGTAATCACTGTGCCCGCAGCGACTGACTTTACCGGTGTTCCGTCCGAAGTGACCTCTAAAACTGTCGTTGTCTGTTTCACGCTCCCGGCTGCGTTCGCTGCGAGGTCCAACGACCAGAGCGTCATCAGTGCGAGGATACATACCAAATAGGTGCGGTGCGTCATAAGATTCTCCTGATCTGAGGCGTCACGACCGCCTTGCACTTAAACAGGCGGAACATAACTAGATCATAAGGACACTTTGCATTCGAGCTATATCGCGGAAAGCCAAGTGCGGAGCTACTTTAGCAGCTTAGTGCCGCTTGCCCAAGACAATTGTTTTAATCATGGGACTACACCCGCTGCCCTTCATGGCCGCGTGCTAGACACCTTGATTATTACGCCCGAAAAAGAAAAACCCGCCGGAAAGGCGGGTTCTAATCCAAGTAACGCAGAGTGCGTTGCCTTGCGAGCTAGTCGCCTGCCGCCGCGCCCTCGGCGAGAGTGGCTGTCACCAATCGTCCGTTGGGGGCAGCGACCAGTCCGGTTTCCAGGTCGGCCAACCTTACGCGCTTGATGTCCCAGGCCAGGCCTAGCTGTTTCAGAGTCCAGATGCCGTACCAGTTCATATCGACCTCATACCACGTAAAACCATGCTGCGCCGCGGTCGGATGCGCGTGGTGATTGTTGTGCCAGCCTTCCCCGAACGTCAGCAAAGCCACCCACCAGCTGTTGGTCGACAGATCGCGCGTGGTAAAACGCCGCGTGCCCCAGGAGTGCGTCGCCGAATTCACCAGCCAGGTAGTGTGCAACCCAACCACCGTCCGCATAAAGACGCCCCACAGCAGAAATGGAAGTCCGCCAATGGCGAACAATATGGCCCCCAGCACAATCATCGGTACGTAGTGATACTTTGTAATCCAGATGTGAAATTTATCTTTGGCAAGGTCCGGAACGTAGCGCGCCAGCGTGGTCGTGTCATGGTGCATCGACTTGCCCATCAGAATCCA
>PLIO01000123.1 GCA_003140075.1 Acidobacteriaceae bacterium
CGCAGCTTGGGGTCGAGCCAGAAGTGGCTGACGTCGCCATTGGTGCTTGTGGTCTCATATTTCACGGTGCTGCGGCCGTTTACCGTTTCATCGCCCACCTTGTGGCAACTCGCGCCCTGGCTGCTCCTCAGCTTCTGCCAGTCGCCACAGGCATTCTCCACGTCGCCCGTCTGGAAGAAGCTGTAACCCAGCCGCTGCGCCTGGTTCTGTGCCGGCATTTCCATATACAGATGCTGCTGAGGCATCAGAACGATCGAAGTCTGGGTGGCATAATTCACAATGATCGCGCCTCCGCCATGAGCGCCGGTTTGCGACTCAATGCGAATTTTGTCCTTCGCGAAATAGAACTTGGCGGTGGTTGGCGTTCCAGATTTCTGCAAATCGACCATGTCGGCGGAAAACTCGGCTTGCGCCAGCGCGAAACTGGCGGCGAGCAGAAGAGCGAAAAAGCAGGAAATGCGAGCGACGCATCGAAGCATGTGATTCTCCTCAAGTCTTTCGCGCCCCAACTCGGCGCTTACCGCGCGCTGCGATCAAAAGCGAGGGAAGAATAACAGAAGTCGCCGGTAAATTCACAGCTCCCTGAGATTAGATTGCTCACAGAATCACCTGCGCCTAGACCACGTTCTCCAGCGCCAGAGCCATCCCCAGCCCGCCGCTGACGCAGAGCGTGGCCATGCCACGCCGGGTGTTGCGTTTGAGCATCTCGTGCAACAACGTAACCACGATCCGCGTGCCGGTGCACCCGATGGGATGCCCGATCGCGATCGCTCCGCCGTTTACGTTGAGCCGGTCGCGATTGAAATTCAGTTCGCGATCGCAGGCGAGCACCTGCGCGGCGAACGCCTCGTTCAATTCAATCAGGCCGAACTCGTGCAGCCTGAGGTTGTGCTTCTCCTCCAGCTTGCGAAGAGCCGGGACGGGCCCAATCCCCATCGTGCGCGGATCGACCCCCGCGGAAGTCACAGCCGAGATTCGCGCCAGCGGCTTTAAATTGTTCGTTCTTACGAAATGTTCGTTCGCGACAATCACAGCAGCCGCGCCGTCGGTGATTCCCGAAGAATTGCCCGCAGTCACCGTCCCGGTTTTCGAGAACACCGGCGCCAGTTTGCCCAGCTTTTCCATGCTCGCATCCGCGAACGGATGCTCGTCACGGCTAATGATGGTCGTGCCTTTCTTGCCTTCGATGGTGACCGGGACAAGTTCGGCGTCAAATCGTCCCGCGGCAATTGCACGCGCGGCGCGGGTTTGCGACATCAGAGCATATTCATCCTGCTCTTCGCGCGAGATTTTATAATGCTCGGCCAGCACTTCGGCGGTTTCTCCCATCACCATCTTCGCCATGGGACAGAAAAACCCGTCGCGGTACATGCCGTCGACCACTTCCTGATTGCCCAGCCGGAATCCCCAGCGCGCCTCGAGATAATAAGGAACCCGCGACATGGATTCCGTTCCGCCCGCCAGAATGCAACTCGCATCCCCGAGCAGAATCGCCTGATAAGCCAGAGCAATCGACTTCAGCCCCGAGGCGCACGCTTTGTTCACCGTGAACGCCGGAACTTCCTGCGGCACGCCGCTGCGAATGGAAATCTGCCGCGCCGGATTCGGGCCGCCGCCGGCCTGTCGCGCGTTGCCGAAGATCGTTTCTTCCACCTGCTCCGGCCGGATTCCAGCGCGCTCGATCGCAGCTTTGGCGGCCACCGCGCCCATATCAGCCGCCGTCAAAGAAGCCAGCGACCCTCCGAACTTCCCAATCGGCGTCCGCACTGCGGAGAGTATGTAGACAGCTTGCAAAGTGTCGCCTCCAAAACATTTGAGTCTAGCAGGGCGGGGAAAGATGCGGGACGGCGTGGGAGGGGGCGACGTCCCTTCATCTCGTCACGGGTGTAGGGTCTGGACGACTTCACGTGTTTCAGGCTCCGCATCAGCGCAGAGATCGTGGGAGCTTTCTTGTTGACGCGGAGCAACCGCAAACGCTCCTCGGTGCCGTCACGAGCCAATCGCACCTTTAGCCTTCCTGCGCATGGCAGCATTCTATAGCAGACAGGATGCCGTATGCTGGGCTGCTAGTTCGTCCTATCGCGGGAATTTCATATCGGGAATCAGCGCCATTTGTCGCGAACGCACTTGCGTGTCGCGCGACCAACACCTAGGGTGGCTTCAGGGCCCGTGGTGTAATGGCAGCACGCTAACCTGCCCAGTTTAGAGGTGCGGGTTCGACTCCCGCCGGGTCCACCGCTTTCCCGGTTCTGGTAGGGAAAGCTGGTGAGGAGGTTCCGGGCAGGGAACCTCCTCTAAGTAATCTTGACTTTCATTGTTGCCGTTGCCGATAATCACTACTGTAACTGGGCAGGTTAGCGACCCCGGGCTGAATGTGGCCCGGGGTTTTGTTTTTTGGGAACAGGAAGTCTTATCCTGAAAGCGCTGGGGGAACGTCATGAGCGCCACAAAGAAAGGCAAGTCCATCACATTTGAAGTCCGCGCTTGGTGGAATCCTGAAGACCAAATGATCCACCTTGCAAGCGATGCCTCGAAGACATTCATTCTCACAGTCTGTGACGATCCGAAAGGCGCTCCAAAGAAAAAGGCTCGCGGTCACCGAAAGCTCTTTCGCGAGCTGTCAAAACTCTTGATATCCGCTGGAGTCCCGGCTCCGTGACGCTGCCAAACAGGGCGTCCACAAATCAGCTTACCCTTGCCATTCCCGCTAACCTC
>PLIO01000252.1 GCA_003140075.1 Acidobacteriaceae bacterium
ACGACGTACACGACGCTGGAGTCCCGCACGATGCAGAATTGTTATCTGTAGTCGATTCCACGACGTGAAACCAGTCCGCGTTGGCGCAGTTGAGCGTAGCGAAACTGCGCCAATGCGGACTGAGCGCTCACTTTAGGAGGATCAATGGTCAGAGTGCAACGAATCATTGTGCCCGATACGCAGGAGCGTTGCTGGGTGTTGTTCAACTCCAACCAGCCGCTCATCGCTCCGAACCAATACTTGTCGTACCTCCATCATCTGGGGCGGTCGCCAAACACTGTGCGAGCCTATGCCCACCATCTCCAGGCATTCTCAAAATTCTTATGTGAAGAGAACCGAGACTGGACGACGCTCAGCCTGACTGAACTGGCGAAGTTCGTGGCGTGGTTGCGTCGAGTCAGTTCATCTAACGGCAAAGCACGGTCCGATACGACGATCAATACAATCCTCGCCGCGGTTGGCTCCTTCTACGAATATCAGGACAGGCTTGGGGTTGAGACAAACATCAGCCGGTCGCGGCGGTTCGGAGCAAAAAGTCCATACAAGCCGTTCTTGCACCACATAAGCCGGAACCGCCCTTTGCGGCGCGCGGTTATGCAGGTGCGTGCGATTCGACGCCTGCCACGGGTATTCTCAGCGCAAGAAGTCCAGGCCCTACTGAACGCGTGTGCGCGGCAGCGGGACCGTCTCCTGGTGAGCCTGTTGTATGAGAGCGGGATGCGGGTCGGCCAGGTGCTGGGTTTACGCCATGCCGACATCCGTTCCTATGATGGGGAGATCGATATCATTCCTCGCGCAAACAGCAATGGCGCCCTTGCCAAATCGCGATCTCCCTATACCGTGCATGTCTCGAAAGAACTGATGGAACTGTATGCGGACTACCTGGTACACGAATACCAAGAGGCCACTCACGACTACGTTTTCGTGAACTGGTGGGGCGGAAGCATCGGAGCGCCGATGACCTACTCCACGGTGATCGATCTGTTCCGCAAACTCAGCGCCAGGGCTGGCATTCATGCGACGCCGCACATGTTCCGCCACACGCACGCAACCGATCTGTTGCGGGCCGGTTGGGACCCAGCCTATGTCCAGCGGCGTCTCGGGCACGCGCAGATCCAGACCACCGTGAACACCTATGCACATCTTTCGAACGGCGATCTAGGGAAAATGTTTGCACGCTATCAAAAGGAGCGTGCACGATGACGAGAATAACTTGGAGTCGTGAACGACAACAACAATCTTTGCTGGGCCAGCTCTCTGGGTTCTGGAAGGGAGACATCTGGGACATGCGTGCCAGCCCGCTGCCGACTCGGTTTTCTCCAAAGACGAAGCAGCGCCGTCTACGTTTCGACTGCAAATCTGCGACCATCAACGGCGAGCTCAAGTATGCATGCTGGAAGAAGTTTTCCGACGGCGATTGGAGAAACACCCAGGAACTGGGCAGAGTTCACCGCATGGTGAAGTGGCTGAATAGTCTTGATGCACTGCCAGCGTCCCTGACAAGTCGAGCCTTGGACGAATGGCGAGGCCTTTACACGACGTATCTGAGGCAGCGCGGCATGTATCACCTGGGCACCACATCCCGCATGGATCGGGAGCAACGGCCGTGTGTGACTTCACGCGACAGTCACTACATCAGCACTCTTCGGCAGGTCCATACCACCCTGGAAAACGCATATGATGACCGGCCCGAGCACGAGAAAGATGTGTGGAACCTGCAGCGGATGGCGGTCCCAATCAGTCTCTCCCTCTCCAATGTCACCCTGAGTTTCCATCGCATCCAACAACCGTGGTTACGGAAGACAGTCAAGACTTACATACGGTACTGTCTGCCAATCTTCGCGGAAGGGACGTGCCGCACACGATTGCAGTCGCTGACGTGTTTCGCGGAGTTCCTCATGCAAGAACGACCCACAGGCACGGCCAAAGCCATCACCCGCAAGCTGTTGATCGAATATCTGAGCTACCTGCCCACGCGGGTCTGCATCTCGGTTCGCAAGTGTCATTTGCTCAATCTTCGCAACTTCCTGGAAACAGCGGCTCGCGAACGCTGGCTGCCGATTCCATCCGAGCGAATGATCTTTGATGAAGAAATTCCGCGCCCACCCAAGCCCCAGCCTCGTTACCTGCCGGCTGCCATCTTAGACCAACTGAACTCGCATCTCGGCAACTTGAAGGCTCCGTGGATGCAAATGGTTCTCATTCTTCAGGAATGCGGAATGCGTATCAGTGAACTCCTGCAACTGCCGCTGAGCTGCCTGACGCAGGATACTCGTGGCACGTTCTATCTGCAGTTTTTGCAGGGAAAGATGAAACGAGAACATACGATTCCGGTTTCACAGGAGATCGCGCGTGTCGTACAGGAACAACAGCAAGTAGTGCGCGCCGCCGGAAATGCGACGACTTTGCTGTTTCCTAGTTCGAAGGGCCGGGTGATCAAGCAACAAAGCTTTTCGCAACGAATCAACCGTCTGGCCTTTGATCATCAAATCCGAGACGCAAATGGCAAGCTCTTCCGCTTCCAGTCACATCAGTTCCGGCACACCGTTGGGACGCGAATGATCAACCTCGGCGTGCCCCATCACTTTATTCAGCGTTATCTAGGCCATCTCGGGCCAGAGATGACGAGCCGGTACGCACACATCCATGACGCAACGATGCGGGATAAACTCTCCGAGTACCTGCAAGGAACGTTGGTCGATGTGACCGGCAAAGTGGTGCCGGACGAAGGGCCGCTCGATACAGGTGATCTGCGTTGGTTCACGCGCAATGTGCTCGCTCAAGCCCTGCCCAACGGTTACTGCGCGATTCCGGTGATTGCCGGGCCATGTCCCCATCCGAATGCGTGTTTGAATTGCGCGCATTTCCGCACCGACGCCAGCTTTCTCGATGTGCATAAGGCGGAGCTGCGCGACACCGAGCGAGTCATCACCAAGG
This sequence comes from Acidobacteriaceae bacterium, assembly GCA_003140075.1. Classification (GTDB taxonomy): domain Bacteria; phylum Acidobacteriota; class Terriglobia; order Terriglobales; family Acidobacteriaceae; genus Sulfotelmatobacter. The sequence continues at coordinate 2,938 of PLIO01000252.1, forward strand.
CCAACGCGAACGGATGGACTCGGCAGATCGAAATGAACGAACGGAAGCGAAACAACCTAGTCAACATCGTCACATCTCTGGAGCGACCACATGCGTAGAAATACTGACGGTCTCAAGCGGAGCGTGCGACTGCGCAGCGAGAGTGTAATGCAGCGGGCTTTGGCAGCTTTGCAGCGAATGGACGCTTCTGATCGGCAGATTAACTTCCGAACAGTAGCCACGCAAGCAGGGGTCTCGACGGCATGGTTGTACAGCCAGGAGGAACTGCGGGGCCATATCATGCGATCGCGCAGTACCACGACTAGCGTTCTACCTCCAGCGTCGCCCTCACGGGATCGAGAGCGCGCGTCTAGGCAGAACATAGTCGCGACTCTACGGCTCCGGATCAAGAATCTTGAGGAGAAGAATCGCGAACTGACTGGCCTGCTGGAGCTTGCATATGGGGAGCTTGCCTTGGCACGCGAGCAGAAGGCCTCCGTAGGCGCCGCATCTTGAGCGATCTACAGAACCTCGTCGCTAACACGACTCTGCAATCTCGTTGGTTAAGGAGTACGGAGGATTGCAAAGAGTTGCCAACTTCCGGGTTGCTCGTGATACGGGAGGAACCGGCCGCGCTGCGCCGAGCTAGTCCAGAGTGCGACAGTACGAACATATTGAATCAACTGTCAACTGATGGCGGTGTGCTTATATGGAGTGTCTTGGTTCAGCCTGAAATGGAGAAGCGACGTTCTCCGTTAGTGAGTATTCCGCCCTTCGGGCGGGGATTTTCAAGGCATGGAGTCTTTCGATCCGATGGAGGTTGGGCGGCGCAAGAACGAGCTCTCACGCCCCCGTTCATCGTCTCGATGAGCCCACCGGGATATCCCTCGGCATGGGTGCGTCCCCGCAGTGCCCGCTTCCGTTTCGCCCGGCACAATCGTTGTAACTCCGCAACGAGCTGCCGCTTCTCAACATCCGGTTTGCCCGTGACTCCGCCGGAACCCAGACCAGCCAGACCCGAATCGTGAGTTGTGATCGCCTGGTTTCGACAACTATCTATGCTATTTGGGGTCTGCCAATAAACGAGTTGTACACGCCAGGCCCTTGCCGTCCATTGATCCGATATCCGTCCGAGGCAAATCTTAGCGTGATTTTTCGGTCAAAAGTTGAGTAATCCGCCGGGGTTTGATCGTATACAGGATATATGTCGGCTTTTCCCATGACATTAATCACGACA
>PLIO01000017.1 GCA_003140075.1 Acidobacteriaceae bacterium
CGACCGGCGCGGAACTCCCACGGGAGGGCACAGCATGAGCCACACCTCAGAGGATTACTGCCGCTCCTGTACAGATAGCGTTCACCTCGTGCAGGGCAAATGGAAGATCCACGTGTGATTTTTCTCCGGCAGCGCTTGTTCTGCGTGGACTCTTCAGGCTCTCTCCGCTACGGTGCGCGCCACATCAAGGGCCGTCTCCCCGACCCTGGCACCGAGTCGGTATGCCGTTTCATTCACCGCCGAGATAATGCCCTGTGTCATCGTTGACTGGCCATCACCGATACACGCCGAATCCGCGGCGACCGTAGCGGCGGCAATACCCTCAGAATCGAGAATAGAAAGGCAGGCAGCACCCGCGCGATCGACGCCGAAGCCGGCATCGTTGAAGAAAGCGAAGCGTGGCCTAAATGAACGCGTCATTCCAGCGGCCATTACGCCGCCATGACTACCGCTCGCCACGACCAAGCCTGCATCTTCTGAATTACCGAGTGAGATGGAGTCTATGCAGAGGACGCCGTGAATAAAGGTGCGTCCCACGACCGGCGTCTCCACGTCTGCGTGGGGCCAAGGCGCGGATGTCAAAAGCTCCACCGCTTGTACGACGGTTTGACCGTTCTCTACGCCACACATGGCCGCAAGTCTGTTGACACGACTGATGATCCCGCGTTGGAGCATGTCTACGGCGTCGCCGACGCGGGCGCTGTCAGTCGCGACGGCCGCCATAGCCATGCCATGTTGTTCCGCCCAAGCCAGACCTCTGCCCCCCGCCTCATCTCGACCGATGCCGCAGTCATGATGTATGGCAGCGCGAGCGCCAGCTTTGGCCGAGAAATACGCCGCGTAGACCGTGGCATTCGAACTGCCAACAACGATGGCACCGTTTGCTTCTGGAGGAAGCTTTACCACGCCATCAACCACCAGAACAAGAACGTTCATCGGGAGCACTTCCGACCTCCGAAAAACTGTGTGTGCTCGTGCGATCGCACCGAGATAGGTACGTCATCTGCGCCAGCAGTTCTATATCGAACGTTATAGTATCCGGACGCACTTCTGAACGTCGATCCGCAGGGGCGGATGACGGACCGTCGTTCGCAGACAACTCCAGGCCGTGACCGCCGCCGGCTCGATCTCGCGACTCGCCGCTACTTTTTCGCCTCGCCGACCTCGATGAGGTGGCCGTCGGGATCGCGCATGTAGCACCGCGTCTCGGCCTCGTGAACCTTCGGTTCGGTGAGGAACTCCGCACCCAGACCTTTCCAACGTTCGTAGCATTCTGCGATGTTCGCGACGCGGATGTTCATGAAGCTGCTGACAGCCTCGCCATCCTTCGGAGGCGCGAGGTAGAGGGCCGGCTTGTCGTCGGTCGGCCCGCCGCCGACATTGATGATGACCCAGGTGTTCTCGAGCTGGACGATGCCCGGCGCGCCGTTCTCGCCGTCCATGACGACTTTCCCGCCGAGGATCCGCGAGTAGAAGTCCAACGACTTCTTTATGTCCGCCGAAACGAGAAAGTGCGTCACGGTGAAGCCCGTGCTGGGAAAAATTTCATAGGTGGTATCTGGCATTTCTCTCCTTGCAAGTCGCGCGCGTTCGCGCATCATCGAGACCGTAGCGAGCGGTGACCCGCACACGGTGCCGATGGTAAGAGGTGAATCTAGTTCGATGCCATGCCGATGGAACCACCGCCATCGACGTAGAGCGTCTGGCCGGCCATATAGCTCGCACCTTCTGACATCAAGAAGGCAACGGCTCCGGCGATCTCATCTGGCTGGGCTAATCGCCGCATTGGAATTTGCGTGAGGAAGATGCGTTCAGCTTCGCTGCCAACTGGCGTGACCTTACGGAACAGTTCTGTTTCCGTAGGACCTGGCGAAAAGGAGTTGACCGTAATGCCCGATTCGGCGAGTTTGCTTCTGGAGGAAGCTTTACCACGCCATCAACCACCAGAACAAGAACGTTCATTGGGAGCACTTCCGACCTCCGAAAAACTGTGTGTGCTCGCGCGATCGCACCGAGATAGGTACGTCATCTGCGCCAGCAGTTCTATATCGAACGTTATAGTATCCGGACAGGAGGTGTCAATGTTATGTAGTGCGTCGTATAGAATAGTGCGGAGTAACTATGGGGCGTCCACGCGAGTTCGACATCAACACGGCCATCAAAACGGCGACCGAACTTTTCTGGCGAAAGGGCTACGAAGGCACATCGCTCAGTGATCTCACCGATGCTATGCGTATCACGGCGCCGAGTTTCTATTTTGCCTTTGGAAATAAGGAAAAGCTCTTCCGGAGAGTCATCGAGCAGTATTACGAAAGTCAGATAGAACTTCTCGAGAGTGCGCTTCGGGAGCTGACCGTGCGAGGTGTGGCGGAGAGATTTCTCTATGGCTGTGCCGACGTCCTCACCGGCCCATCTCACGCGCCCGGTTGCCTGGCTCTCAACAGTGCTCTTCCTTGCGCGGAAGGCGACACGATTCGCGTTTGGCTTGCCACTTTGCGAGGAGAGTTGACAGTCAAACTACGCAAGCGATTCGCACAAGCCAACAGCAGCGAATTTCCCGTAGACGCTGATCCCGACACCCTCGTACGCCTGGTGGTCATGATGGTATGGGGAATGGCTATCGAGGCTCAATCAGGTGCTAAGCGCAAGGATCTCCGTCGTGCGGTAGCGGTCGTCCTCGCGGCGTGGCCGACAGCAACTAAACCGGGACTGGAACGCACAGCCGCGCTCCGCGAACGCAAGGGCGTGTCGACTCGTCGTCGATCACGGTTTTCGTGAGATGCGTCTCTGCCGATGTTGTCGGGCGCAAAGCTAGACCGAGGGAGAGTTCTCGAAAGTGGTTCAGAGTTGATGGCCGTTGCAACCGGGGCAACGACCGCCACGCAGACGGAGGAGGCAATGAATTCGATTGAACATCGGTTGAGGTATGAATCGCGAGGCCGTCTCCTGGTTTCCTTTGCCGCCGGCGATTCTGGAATATGGAAGATCGATCGCTTAAGTACAGTCATCGGGGACACTCTGCCTGTAGCGGCGCGTTTAGCAATGCTCGAAGGGAAGGAAGCTCAACCGAACGGGAACTCGAATTGGATTCTTCGTGGTCTGACCAGCAACGTTCGCTATAGCAACCATCATGAAGTCGATGAACCAAAAAGGCGCCAGCAGGTCTTGGACGGCCGGAAGCCACGCGCGCCGCACTGATACCTATCCGCAAGAATAACGCCTGGTGGGCCCTGAGCCAGGATGAACGTCGAGCGATCTTTGAAGAGCAGTCCCACGATATTGCGACTGGCATTGAATATCTCCCCGCCGTCGCCAGACGCCTGCATCACAGCCGTGAACTGGCGAGCCCTTCGACTTCCTTACATGGTTCGAGTATGCGTCGAAGCACACCAAGGATTTCGAGGAACTTGTGAGCCGCCTAAGAGAGACAAAAGAGTGGCAGTACGTTGATCGCGAAGTAGTATTCGTCTCAGTCGTGCTTAAGTCCTCGGTGGCTAATTCTCCGAATCCAGCGGGATTCTCGCTCATCAATTACATGGTCATTAAACCATCGACTCCGGAGCAGAGTAATGCCGACCGAGGAAATACTTTCCCGCACCGCGCTCAATTCTTGGAAGCTCGTTATCGATCGCTTCAGCCAAGCCATCACGCCGCTCAGCGACGAACAACTGGAGCGACAGGTCGCTGCAGGCAGGAATCGCGTACGATACCTCGTTGGGCACCTGACTGCGATCCATGATCGTATGTTACCGCTTCTAGGCCTTGGTGAACGTTTACATCCAGAGCTGGATGAAGCCTACATCACAAGTCCCGATAGAGCGCTCCCTGATCCTATTTCCGTCACAGCCCTCAAGAAGGCATGGGGCGAGGTCAACCACAAACTCACTTCGGCTTTCGAGGCTTTTACGCCGGAAGAGTGGCTGGAGAAGCATACTGCGGTCTCCGATGAAGATTTTGCGAAAGACCCTACGCGCAATCGGCTCGCTGTGGTGATGAGCCGGACGAATCACGCCTCATTCCATATGGGGCAGGCAACCCTCGCGAAATAGAGCGATCTTTGTGGTGCCTGAAACGTTTAGGAGCATGATCGGATGTTTGAGAGTATTCGCCGCAAGTAACCGAATACGGACCGGACGTCTTGAGTCGCTGATCACTAACACTCTCCCAAAATCGCAGCGCGTGTGCGAAAAGCCCCCAGATCCAGCCGCCGATGCGGGAAGAAGGGGCCTTTGTCTCTCTGACCCAAGGCCCCTTCCTGCGAGCAGTTCGCCATCCGCTGGCCGAAGCTAGCGGACAGGCTGATCTGGGGAAGCGGACCGCCCGCACACGTGGAAAACTCTTACTGAGCGACCGGACGCACAATCGCCTCCAGCGCGGCGACGACCGCTTCGGGTTCCGCGCGACCCGTCATGTAGTCCGCATCGACATGCGTGAAGCGAATGATACCCTTCCCATCGATGACAAAGGTCGCCGGAACCGGAAGCGCGTATGAGTCCTCACCGTTACGCAGCGCGATGTCGTTCTTGAAGACGTTCTTCGAAAACTCTTTCTGCTGCTCGCTGACATGGAACACGATTCCGAACCGTCGAGCCAGCTTGTTGCCAAAATCGCTCAGCACCGGAAAGGTCAGCTTGTGCTTCTCGGTCGCAACGACGCCATGATCGGGCTTTTCTGGTGAGATTGCGACCAGGGTCGCACCAAGCTCCTGCATCTTCGGCAGCGCTTCCTGCAAGCTATGCAGCTGGATGTTGCAGTACGGGCACCATTCGCCGCGGTAGAAACTGACCACCACCGGACCCTGGGCCAGCAGCTTTTTGAGCGAGACCTCCCTGCCATAGGCATCTGGGAGGGCAAAGCCGGGAGCGCTCTGACCGCCCTTTAGTGAGTGGTCGGGCAGACCCAACCCCCGGATGCGCTCCACTTCCCCGGCGATGACATCGAACTTCTCTCCCAGCCTCGCCTGAACCTTTGCTTTTTGCTCCGCCAATGCTTCCTTCATGCTCATCAGAGTTTCTCGTTATAACTTGTATTAGGTTGATTGCTTGCCTTGCTATTTCACGGAACTGATCTCGGCTTTAATTGCCTGGAGAACACGGAAGCCGGAGAGCACAGCGGGGAAACCGCAGTAAACCGTCAGATGTAATAGCACCTCGGACAATTCCTTGGCTGTTCCCCCAAATGCAGAAAGCTCTTCATGCCCTAAGTCAAACCGCCGAGATGCCGCCGTCGACACGCAGCTCTGTTCCGGTCGTAAATTTCGACTCGTCCGAGGCGTAATACAGGGCGGCCGCCGCGATTTCTTCCGGTTCTCCCGGTCGGCCGAGGGGCCCATTGGCCACCATCTGCCCGAAGCCCGCGATCTGTTCCGGACTTAATCCCATTTTGCCGGCAATAGGTGTGTTGATTGGGCCAGGAGTGATCGTATTGACACGGATGCGCCGTGAAGCCAGTTCCGCGGCCAAGGTGAGCCCGAAAGAGCGGAGAGCAGCTTTCGTCGCGCTGTAGACGCTCAGTCCCGGCATGCCCTTAAGTGCGCCCATGGAAGAAGTGAGAATAATTGACCCGCCATCCGTCATTGCCGGCACCGCATATTTGAGCAGGAAGTAGGGGCCGCGAACATTGACACGAAAGAGTTCATCGAAGTGCGCTTCATCAGCGGCGGAGAGCGGGGCAACTTTGGCGATCCCGGCGTTGACGAACAGGATGTTGAGGTGGCCGTACTTTTCCTTTATGTGATCGACCAATGTCTTGGCGGCCTTCGAGTCACCGGCATCCGACGCGATGGCCTCGACGTAGGGCATCGCCTTTCGCGCGGCCTCAACGCTGGCTTTGCTTGAGCCTGTCACAATGACGGTCGCTCCCTCTTCATGGAAGCGTTTGGCGGTTGCGGCTCCCATGCCGCTCGTTCCACCTGTAATCAGTGCAATTTTGTCCTTCAGAGCGTTCATGCAGGTCTCCTGTCGATATTCTGTATCATATGCTACAAAATCTATTGCAGCCTTTCATCCATGTCAAGAACAATATTTAACGATCGCTACAAATATGTTATTGTGGGGTCATGGCGCGGACTCTGGAATTCGACTACACGACGGCTCTCGAACGAGGAACCCGTGTCTTCTGGAAGAGCGGCTACGCCAGCACCTCCCTGCGCGACCTGCTCAAGAAGATGCGGATAGGCGAAGGCTCCTTCTACAACACGCTCAAGAGCAAGAAAAACGCCTACCTGGAATGTTTGAAGCACTACAACGCGACCGTCAATCGTCATCGTGGAGAGGCGTTTTTTGCAGCGCCTACCGCTGCGTTGGGGGTGCGGGCGCTGTTTAAGACTGTGCTCGACTGTCTGGACGACCCTCACACCCCCTCGCGACTTTGCCTGATGGCAGGCAGCGTCGATGGCGAGGTATTGGCTGAACCCGTTCTGCGCAAGTACGTGCAGGAGCAGATGACAATGTTGGCCGAACGAATGGCCGGACGCCTGAGCGCGGACAAGGAAGCGGGACTCCTGCCGGCGGAGTTTGACCCCCAGCTCGTTGTGCCCGTCATCGTCACCTACTTGCAGGGCCTGTGGCGAATGGCCCTGGTGTCCTACGACCGGGCTCAATTCGAACGACAGCTCGATCTATTCCTGACCAGCCTTGGACTTTGACGATTTCGGCGGCGTCCGGAAACAGGACCGGCAACGTGTCACATCTTCTCTTGCCTTTTTTTGGTCATTTACTCCTCCGATCATGCCGGTCGCATGCCCGGGCCGTGAGCCTGTGATGAGGATGTCCACCAGTCTCCTCGTGCTTTGTTGCCAGCCTGCACCGGAGGCTACATGGGAAACGCCGATCAGCGCGAGCAGGTCGAAGGGTTTCCTTTGTTTGCTGCGAAAGCGCTACTGGCCAGCAACAGCGCCAGCGCGGGCAGCAGGGTCTTGGAGGTGATCGATAGCTTCATTAATTTGTTTCCTTTTCTTTCCCGAAAAACGTCGGGAACCGTGTCTTCCCATCAGACACTAAGGCACAAAGGAAAGTTACATGGACTCTCGCGCAGCCCGACTGCTGGGTTCTTCACGTGTGCGCCACAAACGTAATTTAGTCTGCAGTTCTCTTCGAAGTAGTGCACTGGGAACTGACGGAGAGTGATCAACAACTGTCAGAGAAAGAGGGGAACAATGGCCACAAGCCGCACTATGCCGGGGAAGTCGTGAACGTGAAGCAGCAGTGGAACAACTACTGAAGAACCTTCACCATAGATGGTGAGCACGCAAGAGTTTGGAAATCACTTATGGCGATGCGCGATAGCTCCTGCTCACGCGGGATCGCAGCCATTTTTCAGCAGCACTTCGAGCTCTCCATGGCATCTGGTCAACCCGGGCTGTCAGAGAAACAGACGTTGGTTCGCCGAAACCCGGAGATCAAGGGTATAGCCACTCCTTCAACCAGACCAAACGCTCACTATTGGGTCTTGCAATATGAAGAAACGGTCAGCTGCGGGGGTGCCGTTTGCCTCACAAACTATTCCGTGAATGCAGCGCATGCCGATAACTCGTCAGCGTGAAGATCTGTATATTTCGTCATGCCGACCATGGTAAAAACCTTCCTAAAATGATCGGATAGACCGAAAGTTTGAACCGACTGCCCGGTGTTGCGTGCCTGCATCAGCACCTGAATGATCAGCGCGATCCCACTCGAATTAATGTACTCCACCTTCGAGAGATCCAACAGGATACGCTTCACCTCGGGTGGCAGACCCCGATAGGTGCCAAGTACTGTCTCTTTCGACGTGCTGGTAATATCTCCTGAGAAGCGCAAAACCGTTATGGGCTTGCCGGAAGGTCCTGCTGTCTCGCTCACTCTGACGCTGGTTGTCCTATTCTGCATTTACTCTCCGTCCGGCTTCTTCAAATGGATCACCAAGCGCGCGCAACCGCCGGTCGGCTGAGAGTTGATCCACTCCACTTCATCCATCAACGCCTGGATCAGAAACTTTCCCATGCCGCGAGGATTCTCCTCACCACCCATCTTTGAATCAATGTCCGGGGGCGGAGTCTTCGCACCTAGACCGCTCCCCTGATCGCAGACCCTGATTTCAAGCGTCGTCGCAGTCATCGAAAGGATTATTCCCACTTTCAGAGACTCATCCATCCGGTTACCGTGCTCTATCGAGTTAATGCAGGCTTCCGCGACGGCGGTCTTCAGATCCTCAATGCGGTCCTCAGAGAATCCCATTAGCTTAGCTACGCTCGCTGCCGTGCTCATAGCCACCCTTTCGTGACCGAGCTTCGACGGCAGGCTCAACACGAAAACCTCAAGCACGTCCTTGTCCATATGTTCGTCTCATCCATTCCGCAGAAGCACCAGCGCAGTCATATCGTCTCTCTCCTCGGGCTCTGTCGTGAATGCTTCAAGTGTAGTCCAGATGTGGTCGAGTGCGGCTTCTGCATCCAACGGACCAGTACGAAATGTATCGATCAAGCGGTCTAAACCAAACTCCTCGTCACCCCTGAACACCTCCGTCAGCCCGTCTGTGTAGGCAAGGAGCCGGGCTCCCTCTTCTAGTTCATACTTTTCGCTCGCATACTGAGCCGAAGGCTGCACACCGATTGGAGTCCCGCTGGCTCCTAGCAATGCCGGACCGTGCGCCGGTGTAGTCCATAGCAAGGCTGGATTGTGACCAGCATTCACAACTTCCAGTGAGTTGGCTTCTGGATCCAGACGAAAAAGTATCGCCGTCACATACCGGCTCCGTGCTTCCGGTCCTTCCGCATAAGACAACGCGTTCAATTGCTGGGCGACTTCGACGAGCGGTACACCTGCCATAATCATTGCGCGAAAGGCCGCCCGGAATGAACTCGCAATCATCGCGGACGTCAGCCCTTTGCCAGCCACATCGGCCACAATCATAATCTGGTCACCTGACGGAGCCCGCAACGAATCAAGATAATCTCCACCGACCTCGTAGGATGAAATCGAACGGATCGCAGTCTTATAGCCGGCTACTGCATGCACCGACGAAGGCAGCAGACTACGTTGAATGGCTCTTGCACTGGCCAAGTCCTGCTCAACCCGTTGCAAATGTATGATCCGCTCATGATTTCGAGCATTCTCAATGGCAATTGCGATTTGCAAAGCGAGCTGCTCAAGGAAATCTGACTCTTCAAGCGTCAGTGGCGTACCTTCGCGCGGGATTACGACGAGCTCCGTTAACAGCTCGCCGGCTTTGCCCCGAAGTGCAAAACGAAAACTTCCGCCGCCCAGTTCGGACCCGTTCGGATTCAGGAGACTATGCGGCGGAATACGGCCTTCAGAAAACGGAAAGGAGGTGAAATATGCGCCCTCCATCTCCAGTTCACGCACCACGATCTCCAGAGCAACACGCAACACCTCGTCCAGTTGTATGGTTGCGTGGATGCGCCGGCTCACTTCGAGAAGTGCTTGCAGGCGTGCGACTTTCTGTTGAAGATCAAGCGTCTCGTTAACGTTCATGACTTTCACTGCAAATCGATCGAGGAAATCCGTGCTGCTGCAGGGTAGCGGACAATCCAGCGAGACCGCACCCAATGCCTACTTTCTAAATCAAAGTCGGCAGCGGTTGTAATTCCACGCTTAGCACAGTAATGTCGTCTTCCTGGCCGAAGCGTTGCGCCGCCATAGCAATCAGGTCGGCCGGTTCTATGCTGATGGCGCCAAAGCGCTTGAAACCATAGAGTTCGCCGGACTTGCTACGCGCTTCGACGACACCGTCCGAGAGGAATATCACGCGATCACCAGGCCCGAGACTAAAGTCAACCTGGTCGTAGGTGGTGTCGGGAGCTATACCCAAGGGTAATGCACCCGGGGTCTCCAGTTCGCGTCCATGGCAGTACGGAGAAAGATGGCCCGCATTCGCGATCCGCAAATGACCGTCTGGCCTTATCAAGGCGCAGCAACATGTCGCAAACGAGCCACCTGTGTGCCCAGAGAGCGAAGTGTTCAAGTCGCTAAGGATGCCGCTAGGCTCGCGCGTGATCTCAACGATCTTCTGCAGCAGCCCGACGATGAAGCTTACGAGCATAGCGGCCTTGACGCCCTTGCCACTGACGTCACCGATGACGACGAGAAGAGATTCATCCGCGCCCGGGAACAGCCGGAAGAAATCGCCGCCAACTTCCCGTGCCGGTATGTAAAAAGCCTCAATTGCGAAGCCAGGTGTCGAACCGATTTGTTGGGGCAGCATCACCTCTTGCATGTTGCGGGCGGCCTCCAACTCCGCTTGAGCCCGCTCCTGCTCACGGCTGGTTTTGTGGAAGCGATGCAAGAGCACAGCGGCGATGCTCAGAACGAACAGCAGGCCATCAATTTGGCCAATATTGACGGGAATTGGACCTAATTGGAAAGTAGGAACGAAATCCGCGTCGGTGTCCCGTAGCCTGAGTTCATAAAGCAGCCACGCCAGACTATTCAAGATTCCGTTCAGATTAACGAGAAGGAGAGGAATAACAAGGAATCCGGCTTCTTTAAGTCCGCGAATATACCGCCAAAACAGGAGAACAGGAATTACAAAGGCATAGGGTAGCCCCCAGAGCAACACAGTCAAGTCAGAGGCACTCAGACTGATTAAACCGGCGAAATACGCCGCAACCACCAGAGGGAGCCCCAACAGCGATAGCTGATAGGTGCGCAACCAGAGTGG
>PLIO01000121.1 GCA_003140075.1 Acidobacteriaceae bacterium
GCCATCGGGCACACGCGCTACTCGACTGCGGGCGATTCGGCGCTGCTCAATGCACAGCCCATACTGGTGCAATCGAATAAGGGTTCGATAGGGGTGGCGCACAACGGCAACCTGACGAATGCGGCGGAGGTTCGCAGCCGGCTGGAGCGCCAGGGATCGATCTTTCAGACCAACAGCGATACAGAAGTGATCGTCCACCTGATCGCGCTGTCGCGGGAACAAACGCTGCCCGAGGCGATCGCGGACGCGCTGCAGCAAGTGGAAGGCGCGTTTTCACTGGTGTTGATGAGCCCGGACCGGATCATCGCGGCGCGCGATCCGCGCGGCTTTCGGCCGCTGGCCATGGGCCGCATTCCGGCGCTGGAGGGGCAGAAGCGCGACACCATCGTCTTCGCCTCGGAGACTTGCGCCTTCGATCTGATTGGGGCGACCTACGAGCGCGACGTGAAGCCGGGAGAGTTGATTGTGGTGGGGCCGGAAGGCATTAGTTCACGGTTTTATGCCGCGACTGCTCCGCAGTCGAGCTGCATTTTCGAGCACGTTTACTTTTCGCGGCCTGACAGCGTGGTGTTTGGCCGAGCCGTGCAGACCAGCCGTGAAGAGCTGGGACGACAGTTGGCGCGCGAAGCGCCGGTGGAGGCCGATCTGGTGGTTCCCGTACCGGATTCGGGCGTAACCGCTGCGGTGGGTTACGCGGCTGAGAGCGGTCTTCCGTTCCGCTTCGGTTTGATCCGCAATCACTACGTGGGACGTACGTTCATCGAGCCCAGCCAGAGCGTGCGCGACTTTGGGGTGAAGCTGAAGCTGAATCCGGTGCGTTCGCTGCTGGAAGGCAAGCGGGTAGTGCTGATTGACGATTCGATTGTGCGCGGCACGACTAGCCGCAAAATTGTTCGCATGATTCGGAGTGCCGGGGCTAAGGAAGTGCACATGCGCATCTCCTGTCCGCCGACGATTTCGCCGTGCTATTACGGCGTGGACACACCTTCGAAAAATCAACTGATCGGGGCCAACAAATCGGTCGACGAGATTCGCGAGTACATTCGCGCCGACTCGCTGGCCTATCTCTCGCTGGAGGGACTCAAGAAAGCTTGTGGCGACGGAGAGAAAACCTCCTACTGTTCGGCTTGCTATACCGGCACATATCCGACGAGTATTGTCGACGTGGAAGAGATTTTGCCGGCGTCGGTTCCGCGGTAGGGTCGCCGAGCAAAGAACAAAAGCTAGCCGCAAAGTGCGCCAAGGTCTCGCGAAGGGCGCTAAGAAGAACAAAACCTCATTACTTCCGCGCTTGCGCTACGCGCGGAATCGATTGCAGATCGGGCCGGACCTGCACGTCGTTCCAATCCCGCAGTAATGCAGTTACTTCTTCCGCAATCGTGCCGCTGATTTCCATGACCAGCCAGCCTCCCGGTTTGAGGGCAGCGTGTGCCTGCGGAATCAGACGCGCAATCACTTCTGTTCCAGTGGGTCCGGCAAACACGGCGTTGCGCGGCTCACACTTGCGGACTTCGAGTTGGACTTGATCTTTTTCCGACTCGCCGACGTAGGGTGGATTGGAGACGATGAAGTCGAAAGAGTTGTTCTCGAATCCGGCAAGCAGGTCGGCTTCGTGGAACCGGACGCGGGAATCCAGTTCATGGCGGGCGGCGTTGGCGCGGGCGACTTCGAGCGCGGCCGGGGAAATGTCGATGGCGTGGATTTCGGCGTGCGGGAGTTCTTTGGCCAGGGCTAGCGCTATGCAGCCAGAGCCGGTGCCTACATCGGCGATGCGAAGAGCCGTCTTCTTTCGCTCCTCCGGAGCTTCCCCTTTTTCCGCAATAACCCCACGGCTTACGCCGTGGGCTGCACTCTTGCGCCGCTCCGCGGCTGGCGGGGCGGCGAGTTCTAACAGGGTTTCAACTACGTGCTCAGTTTCGGGGCGCGGAATCAGGACTGCGGGCGACACGATGAGATCCATGCCCCAGAACTCCTGGTGGCCCGTGATGTACTGCGCGGGAACGCCGCGGGCGCGCTCGGCGAGGGCAGCTTCGTATTGTTTCTGTTCCGCGGCGGTGTGTTCGCGCTCGGGATGTGCATAGAGATAGGCGCGGTCGCAGCCCAGCGTGAACATGAGCAGCAACTCGGCGTTCATGCGCGGGGAGGGAACATTGTCCGCTGTGAGGTGGGCGATGGCTGAGGCGAGAGCTTGTTTCAGTTGCACCGAACCATTTCACCACAGAGACACCCTTCGGCACAGAGAAAACAAAATACGAACTGATGTGCCTCACCTTGAACTCCCGTCTTTTTGCTGGGCTAACTCATAACCCAGATAAATCATCTGGCCGATGTGGTGCTGGATGTGGGCGGCGCACTGCACCGCCATTTCCAGGCGGTTCCTGGCATCCGTGCCAGCGCCCGAATATTCTGCAGACCAGTCTTCCGGCGATTGAGCACGGATGGTTTTCAGAACCATATCCACGGCTGCATCGAAGCGTGTGAGCGCTTCGTGTTTCGATGGAGGATGCGGATCGTTGAATTCGCGCGGACGGTCGCGGACGTAGCCAGTCTGCGCAATCTGAGCTCCGATGTAGTAATTCAAGTTTCCGGTCAAATGCAGAACCAGGTGGCCGAAGCTGTTGCCAAAGGGAAAAGGCTTGTGCCAGAACTGGGCGTTGGTGAGGGGCGCGGCCAATTCGCGAACGCGGGCGGCATTGGCAGTGTAGCGTTGCGCAAGAACTGAAGAAACCGTCGAGTGCAAATCGTTCATGATTGCTCCAGTCAGTAGGGAGGTGTGTGAAGCTCACCGTTCCAATACTTCCTTGTACGCATTCAGCGCGACTTTTTTGGGTTGGGCGGGCAGAGTCACGTCGACGCTGCGAGTGTTGTTGCCGACCATTCCGAGTTGGCCAAAACGCGCCATACCCTTGCCAAAGTCGACGAACACCGGCAGTAGCATGGCAAAGTGCTCGTCAACCTCGCTCTGAGTAATGGTCATGTGCAACTTCACTTTGCCGCCGTCCCCCGGAGTGAGTTGGTACTCGAAGTGGTATCGCGGCACTTGAGTACCGTATACCCACTCGTCGAAAAACCAGTCCAGGCGGCCATTCTTCCCAATGTCCATCAGCTTGGTCATATGCTTCTCTGCAATGGCCTTGAACGACTCAGTGGTCGCCGGTTGCTCGCGATGGCTTTCCACAAAGTCATGCATCATGGCGATGAATGCCTTGTCCTTATCCTCAGAGTCGTACATCATCGAACGCAGCATTTGCAGCACGTAAGCACCCTTGGGATAAATCACATTTTGGTAGGCGCTTTCGGTGCGTGGTGAGATCAAACGCTCCCCCATCCAGAGAGGGCCGGCGTCGTTGGGAGCGATGCCGTAACTGTTCTTCTCCAAAATGCGCAGGCGCAGTCGATCCCAAAATTCGAGGTAGTCCTTCCGCCAGTCTCCGGTCAC
This sequence comes from Acidobacteriaceae bacterium, assembly GCA_003140075.1. Lineage (GTDB taxonomy): Bacteria > Acidobacteriota > Terriglobia > Terriglobales > Acidobacteriaceae > Sulfotelmatobacter. The sequence continues at coordinate 3,440 of PLIO01000121.1, forward strand.
GCCCTGTTGCAGAAACAGCCCTGCGGAGAACTCCGCAAAACCCTCCGATAGCCACTGGTCGTGGTAGGAAGCCCAGCCCACAGCGTGGCCCCACCATTGATGGGAGACTTCGTGAGGCGTTACCTCCTGCACGAAGCCGGTGAATTTGCTGTTGATCGAGCCGAAAAGCACCCATCTTTGTGTCGAATCGGTGTAGGCGGAGATCGGGAGATAAACCAGGTTCGGCCAGGATTGCCCAAAATTAAAATTCGGCTGCTCCGTGATGTAGATCTCTTCATAAGGACTCTTGCCGAAATACAGGGTACAAATCTGCAACTGCGCGCGCGCCTGTTCCAGAGCATATTTCGTCATGCTGCGGGGCGCCAGGGACTGCAACGCCCGATTCCGGCGCAGATTGTCGGGCAGCTCACTCAAGTAGTAGCCCGAAATCTTGTAGCCCGTGAGTTCATCCGGCAGATCGAGCCTTTGATACTCGCCGTAGTTGAATCCCGCGACTGCCACGGGGATCGGCGTGACCCAGTGGCTGACGGCCAGGTCCTGCTCAATCGACTCTCCTTTAAGGTGCCCCACGCTGATGACTTTGTATTTTCGCGGCACTTTGAAGGTAAGATCGTAAAGAGCTTTCTCGCCAAATCCGTTCAAGTTGGGATACCACGAGGTGCGCGCGCTGACGTAGAAACTCCCTTCGCCCGCTTCTTCCAAGACCTTCTCGCCCGCGTACTCGACACTGATCGATTGTTCTTTGCCAAGGGCCGGCGCCTGGGGAAGTATGGCGTAAAACGAACCGTCCTCTTTGCGGCTCTCCTGAATGAAATAAAGATCCTGGCCCTGCTCATCAGTAACTCGCGTGACTCGCAGATTCGGCAGCAAACCAAACTTCAGCACTCTCTCTCCGGCGACCAGCGGCGCAAAGCTGATCGCGGCGGTGCCGAACAGATGCCCGTTCTTCGCGATGACGGTCTCGATCTTGTAGCTCCGGGTGGCAAATAAGCGGCGATCCTCACGGGAATTTGCCATGCGGCTCAAGTATTCAGACTTCAGGTGAGCCAGATACCAGACGCCATCGTCCATTCCTTCTGGATCGAAGTTGATGAGTGCGACCTCTTCCGGCGAGTCGAGCTGGGGCAGCGCGCCGACCCGAGTCCTCACAAAGAAACGGAGATCTTTGTGCTTCTTGCCGTGGAGGTATGCATTGAAAAATTCCGGATGCGCCGGATTGTAGATTGCGGACAAAAGGTCCGCATCCACGTTGTCCATGGTTTCGCCCTCCAACAGAAACTGGGTAAGGCCCAGAGCGCGCTCCTGGCGCTGTCGCATCCTCTCTCGCCAGCGACTGAACACGACGGCTGCCTCGGCCGGGGTCTCCGTTTTGTCTCCCAGTCCGGGAAGAAGTTTCAATCGCACTTCTCGGGTGAATCGAAAAACCACCTCCGTGAAGTCCTCGTTCACCTCGGCCGCCCCGGTGCGCCGGCTGAGCTCGCGGGCATCGAGAGTAGTTACGGGTTTGAGATTGAAGTGTCCTTCCCCGATGAAGATCGCGCCCGTTACAACGCCATTCACCGGACTCAACATTGTCAGTGTGCCTGTCTGGAACTGGAAGTTGGCGGTGTCCCAGTCCAAGCTGTAATGGTCGAAGCGAAACGTTTGCCCCAGCGCAATCTCGCGGAGTTGCCGGTAGACCGGATCGGAGTTGGCGAACGCAGAGCCTTTCCCTGGAACGGAGACGCTCACCCGCTGCTGGGCAATGGCAAGTGTCAGCTGAAGTTGGACTGCTTCCTCCAAGTCCACAGTCTTCACCAGGGCTTCGAAACCCTCGCGTGTCACCTGCAGCGAATACGTCCCAGGTTTCAGGTTCGGGGACGCAAAGTTGCCCAGTCCATCGGACGAAAGCACAATCGGCTGGGTCAGCTCCCCTCCGCTGATCTCGATGCGCGCATCAGCAATCACGGCGCCCGATGGATCCTTGATTGTCCCGGAAATGATTGTTCCGGAAGTCGCTTGTGAACTCAGCCAGGTCGGCCCGACCAGCCAGAAAAGAATCAAAGCGACTTTCAGCAGAGAAGCCAAACGCCTTCGGCGGGCTGCAGCGGGGTGATGCATGATCGGGCAAATATACCAACATTTGAATCTCCTTGGGACAACAGAGCATGTGCTGAGGCAGGAATACCCACCGCCTCGCGCGCCACCGTCCTCCGGAAACGTATAATCGAGACAGGCGTCCGGTTGCCCTCCGCCCAAGTTGGTTCTACCCGCGGGCTATAATCCTACATGGCGAGCTTGCGCCAACAGATCGCGACCACCGCTTTAACGCTCACCAAGTTCCGCGAGCT
>PLIO01000044.1 GCA_003140075.1 Acidobacteriaceae bacterium
TCCACCGTTCTGATCACCGGCGAAACAGGCACAGGCAAGGAACTAGTTGCCCGCGCGATACACCGGCGCTCCGCGCGTTCCTCATACGCATTTGTGAGTGTGAATTGCGCAGCTATCCCCCGCGACCTGATCGCCTCGGAATTGTTCGGCCATGAGAAAGGCTCCTTCACTGGGGCAACGCAGCGGCGTTTAGGACGCTTCGAACTGGCCGACAGAGGCACGATCTTCCTTGACGAAATTGGAGAGCTTCCTGCCGAAACCCAGATCGCTCTGTTGCGTGTTCTGCAGGAAAAAGAATTTGAGCGTGTGGGCGGAACTGGCTCCATCCCAACCGATGTTCGGGTCATTGCGGCTACTAACCGCGATTTGGAGGCTGCCATCGCGGAGGGCAAGTTTCGCAGCGACCTGTTCTTTCGGTTCAACGTATTTCCGATTGAGATGCCTCCTCTGCGGAAACGCAGAGAAGATATTCCGTTGCTGGTCGAGTACTTCATTGACCGTTACGCAAGGAAAGCAGGGAAAAGTTTTCGGTCGGTGAACAAAAAGAGCCTTGATCTGCTTCAGTCGTACCCCTGGCCGGGTAACATTCGTGAATTGCAGAATGTGATCGAGCGATCCGTCATTGCGTGTGAAACAGAGAATTTCTCGGTCGATGAGAGTTGGCTTTCTCGACGGTCCCGAGCAACTGGACCGAAGAGCCAGATTGAGCTTTCCCAAAAGCTTGCCGCTCAGGAAAAAGAGATGATTGAGGCTGTTTTGCGTGAAAGCGGAGGGCGGGTGGACGGACCATCAGGCGCGGCGGCCAGGCTGGGTAGTGGCCGATCCACCCTGGAATCAAAAATCAAATCGCTGAAGATCGATAAGAAGCGCTTCAAGAGTTCATATCCCTCATAAGAACAAGGCTCTGATACCTCTTCTGGGGTAGGTCCAAGAGGCGATTTGTACAGAACTTCGCCAATGGCAAGCCAGTCGCCATTCTAAGAACCACTAAATCTTTCAGATCAGCAACTTATGATTGGTGTCTGACTTGCAATCTTGATAAAGCGCAGGGAATTGCAAATGCCAAGAATCGAATCACTGGATACCAGCCAGAACGGAAGGCCGTAGAGCCGCCTGAAAGCGTCCCACAGTCTGCGCCACCGTACCAGTGAAGGCGCCCCGCTCATGACCGAAGTGCCCGCTCTCCAGCAAAGCGTTCGGAATCGCCGCGCAATTGGGAGCCGCGAAACGGTTTTGGAGGCGAGGGCTTGCCTCAATGAATCGGCTGCGCGATCACCTCCTTGCCGGTACCCGTCACCGAGCCCACAAGGACACGATCATCCAATACATTCATCGGATACGTCAAAGTAGATAGGGATTTCATGCCGCCTTCATCTCAGGCACGCATCGGCAGACTCTGCGGTACGTTCGTATACGACTCCGGGAGCGCTGTACTCCGTTCAGTTGTCTCTCGCGAGATTCCGAGCTTTTGCATTCTGGCAATCAGCGTGGTCCGGTGCATCCCGAGCCTGGCAGCAGCGCCATTCGGTCCACCGACGACCCAGTTGGTTTCGCCAAGCATGGCCTTGATGTGAGCTCGATTCGCATCCTCCAGCGTACGGATATCGTCGACCTGAGGTTCTGACTTTGTGAGCTCGGCAATCGGCGCTCGCAGTTCTGCGCCCCTCGTAAGGATCACTGAGCGCTCGATGAAGTTTTGCAGTTCCCTGATATTTCCCGGCCAGCTGTATTTCTCGATCGCCGTCATCACTTGATCTGAGACGTAGTCGACCGATTTGCCCTGACGCTGGGCGAATCTTCGAAGAAAATGCGCTAGAAGCAAACGAATATCTCCGCGTCTTTCGCGAAGCGGGGGAAGAGTTATCGGAAAGACATTCAGACGGTAGTAAAGATCAGCGCGAAACTTGCGCTCCTGCACCATGCGCCAGAGGCCCTGATTCGTAGCCGCGATGACCCGCACGTCCACTTGAAACGTGCGGTCTCCGCCCAGGCGCTCGACCTGCTTTTCCTGAAGCACGCGGAGAAGCTTTGGTTGCAACTCGAGAGGAAGATCTCCAATTTCATCCAGAAACAATGTTCCGCGGTCAGCCGCCTGAAAGCGTCCTATAGTTTGAGTTACCGCACCGGTGAAAGCGCCTCGCTCATGACCGAAGAGTTCGCTTTCCAGCAAAGCGCTCGGGATAGCCGCGCAGTTGAGTGCCACGAAACGGCTCTGGCGGCGAGGGCTCGCCTCATGAATCGCTTGTGCGATCACCTCCTTGCCGGTACCCGTNNGCTTGCGCGATTACCTCTTTGCCAGTGCCCGTTTCACCTTGAATCAACACAGCGCAGTCGGATGGCGCAACTGTATTTATCTCGTCGAGGACAGCTTGGAATTTCGGACTGGATCCAATCAAACCTGTAATGGCCATAGTTTTATTCCTCACCAATTCGTTTATTTGTTACCAGTTGTTCACTTGTTTCTCTGACCAAACCATCGTTTCGCTAACTGCCGCTCCGCTGTTGCGTGATCCACTCGCGGATGTATGCAGGGCAATTCTTCAGCGTGATGCTGTTCACTTCGCAGCCCTCGAGAAAAGTGACCGCGTCTTGATCTACCAGAGTTACATCCTTTAGGTCCAGCACTATGCGGCATCCGTTTGCTTCCGCCCGAATTAATGTCTCCAATTCGGTTATGTGCTCTCTGTCGATCCGGCCGCTTAACGTATAGACCACTTGCCCGTTCGCCGTTCTACGAATTCTCAGCATTTTATCGCCTGATCCCTACCATCGAAGCCGCCTATGCCGAATCGAACTGCGCGAGGTGGTGGATCTTGTTCTCCAGATGCCTCGGCCCAACTTCCGCTCGGCGTTGGATCAAGGAGTTGATTCTCACCATTTGCCATTAGAAATGCAATCCGAGCACCAACGGCAAGCTGCTGATTTAACAGTGACTTAATAGTTCTAAAATGGCGACCGCCTCGCCATTGGCGAAGTTCTGTACAAATCGCTCTTTACATAACCCCAGTTGCAAACATGCCTGTCAGCGCGAGTTCAGCCTGATGTACTGTCGTAGCGTCACTCTGCAAGGGCTACGGTGCTCAGCCACGCGGCGCCGGCAAGTTCCTTGCGATTTCTTCGGCCACAGAATTGGTGATGCTATCGATTCTGCGGAGCAAAGTAACGAACGACGGACCGTGGGCCAGAGGCTGGCCCACGGCGTGTGACGGTAAGCTCTGTTCCATCTCTTTCAACGAATCTCTCGGGATCTGTCCAGGACGTGCTGTACCCTCAATCCAGTCAGCCACATCATCCAGCAACGCGGCCGAGCGACTGTCATACTCGTGCAGGGAGATGAGGACCTGCTCGGGCAGTTCGAAGCCGGGCAACTGGAGGCGATATTTCAGGGATGCGATTCTCATCAGAAAGAGCGTCCTCAATTGCGGTTGCCACTCCCGGATGCGCTCGCGCAGCGCGAGGTCCTGTTGACGCGAACGCCCAAATTCAAAAAGGACGCCGTCGGCGAGAGATCTCACTTTGTCGAATTGCGCATCGATCGTTTCGCGAAGCGTGTAGCTCCGTTCGATTGCAATTGGGCGTTCGCTGGAAACGGGCTCTCGCGCCAGTTGAGCGAGCGACCGTATCGCTGAGACGAACGCTCTTTTCATCTCGATGCCGGCCGGGGCGCTCCAGAGCCAGTCAAACGCCAGCCACATCATAAATAGCGCCAACAGGATGCCGACGACGCGATCTCGCGCCACGGCCAGTGATGCCTGGAACTTAAATTCTTCTAAATTCATCAGGCAGAAGGCAGCCGCGATCTGCAGTCCGAGATACGAAAGCCGGGGACTGGAGGTTGCGATCCAAGCTGACAGGCCGGCAACCGCGGTGAAAAGCACGGCAAATCCACCAATCGAATCGATGCCTGGCAGAATAAACACCTGCGCTCCAATGCCGATCACAAAGCCTCCAATGAGGGCGCCCGCGAAGCGTAAGAACTGCTTTTGATGGGACGCGCCAATCGTGGTGAGCGCGGTCAAGTAACAAGTGGTCATCGCCGTCGCAATACCCGGCCAAAACAGCGCGTTATAGGTGACGTAACAGAGGCCGGCGGCCAAGCACCCTCGCAACGCAAATTTAATATGCTCCGGATCGGATAGCGTGCCTCGCACGAGCGTCGTAGCTCGCCGGTGATCAGAGGATGGCGATGTCGTGTAAAGATCCGGCGATTCAGCACTGGTGAATACATTGTGAATCAACGAAAGCGTTTTTTCCAGTTCTCCCAAAAGAGGAAGGCTAGCGGCCACGTCGCCGTCGACGGCCGGCTCAACCACTCTCGG
>PLIO01000015.1 GCA_003140075.1 Acidobacteriaceae bacterium
CGAAATCGGCGGCGCAGTTCGAGTTGTCGCGCTGAACATAATGGGATGGCCTGGGGAACCAGCCATAAGTAAACTCAGGATTCAGAACACGCGCACCCATTGCAGCTCCCCACCACCAGGTCGACGCCATTGCCGCCACGGCCCTAGGATCAAACCCACCGAATTCATTCGCTTGGCCAACAAGAGGAGCGTTGACCAGGGACTCTAAGTCAAACTCATTGCCGTCGGGTTGCAGACAGAGCCGCCAGCCTTCCGCACGCTCCAAACGCGAATGCGGTCGGCATTCCGATCAAAATCAAGAGTCTGAACCCAACTGCGATGGACCTCATCGGTTCTCCTACGGAAATCTTCTTGCAGCCTCACTCAATGTCAAGCCATCTATTTTTCGAAATCACCTCTGTTTCAAATCCATTTCATCTGCTAAATGGATGAAAAGCAGATACTTAGTAACTTCCTTATGCTAAGTGGAAGGAGCCCAGCGTTGTCGGATTGAGCCAGCAATTCGGCAACCGAAAAGGCTGAATAGGAGCCATAACGCTCCTCTCATTCGGCATTTTCAGCATAGGCAGACATACTGGACCCAGTAAAGATCCAGATTGAAACTGATCAATGGATCCAGAACTCCAAGCGAGAGCAAGGCTTAGCCGAGAGTGCAGCCAGAAGTCACAAATAGCTGAAGCAGCGCGGTGCTGGCACGTGCGAGGCTAATCGCGGGCGGTGGCGTAAAGGATCGGGTCGCACGTTGGCAAACCCAGCTACGCTCCTCCCGGTGATTTACGCCCAGGGCAGTACCTCCGTTTGGGCCAGCATCAACTCTTGCGGCTGGTGCCGTTGAGTTTGGCAATATGACCAGCCAAGAAAGCACACTGCTAGCGAATCAGGAAGGGTACAAAAGCTGCCATCAAGTCGCGAAGACTCAGCCCGAGGACCCTAGCTCGCGAGTCGATAGTGCAATTCGTATTTCTTAGCTTCCCGGCTATTGGCTGTGCAGAACGTACCCGGATTCGAGGGGAAGCTTGTCGTCAATCCTCAATACCTCGACGTTGCTGTTGATGGAGTAAACATTCACCAGGCCGATCGCAGATGTATTTGATTGCACAATCTTTAGGACCTCATCATCGCTCGAAACCACCCAAAACGTCATCTTGGTCTTGTTTGTCGCATCGATCAAGTTCTTGAACTCGTCGCGCGTCAGCGACAGTAGTTTCTGAGCAACAATGCGCATCTCTAGGGAAGATGGGTCGGTGAGTACAACGATCAGCTCATGCCCACCGGGCCATTTGTGCGTGGTTTTGATTATTCTCGCCAGATCGGCGGCTGGCATCACTCTGACCTGACTGTTCTTGCTAGTCACCAGAACGATATCATGTGCAGCCGCGATCTCGGTGCACACCAAAATATATACGAACGCCAGCACTGTCTTTGTTAGGATCCGAAGCGCTCCGTTTTTGAATCCCCTCCCCCTCCGACATGGCTCCGGCCATCTGCAGAACCGCTTCCGCTTGATCCAGGTGTCGGAAGGCGGCAGCGGGGGATTCTTCCAGCAGCGCCAGATCCTGATGGATGAGACTTTGGTAGTCGTTCAGTTGCAGCTTCGTCGCCTCCTTCAGCACCACCGCCAGCTGCACGCGGGCTTGCTTCACATTGCCTTCACGGGCGTACGTGATGGCTGATAGAATCTGACACTTGAGCCTGTTCTTCGGTGCATACGCCATCATCGGAAGCGCTTTGGCGTACTCCTCGCGGGCCCGATCCTGCTGACCTAGCAGCGCGTAAACGTCGCCGAGGCCCCACTGCGAAAAATAGAACTTAGGATCCAGTTTCAGAGCTTCCCGATACTCCGCTAGGGATTCTTCCAGCCGCCCTCCCTCCTGCAGGATCTCGGCCAGGGAATCGCGGGGATTGTGATCGTTGGGTTCCTCCTCGGCGTAGCGTTTCATGTAAGGGATTGCCTCGGCGTACCGATGCATGGCGGCGAGGTTATAGCCGTTGATGTTCAAAGCTACCGCGAACTTGGGGTCAACCTCCAGAGCGCGCGTGAGGAACTTGGCAGCTGCTTCGTGTTCACCCTGGTAAGACAACCAGACCCCGGCTTCGAGGTTCAGTTGGGCATCGCGAGAATACATCGCCAGCAAATCATTCATCGCTGCGATGGCATCGACAAGATTTCCCTTGTATGTCGATATCCACCACTTCATCAGAAGCTTTTCCCCGGGTGTCACGTGCTGGGAGGTCTGTTGTGCCGCCTCCGCCGCCTGCCTAGCTTCCACGGGATCCGGTGACGTCCACATGATGCGAGCCCACGCCTGCGCGAATTTCGGGTCCTTCTTGGTGGCTTTCCGAAACTCGGCCAAAGCCTGCTCATAGTGAGCGTCGTAGAGGAAGCGAAGCCCTTCCTCGAACAATTTGGCGGCTTCCGGCGAACTCGTAGAAATAGGAAGCCGATCGGAATCGCCCGCGTGGCTCGATGCTGAAAGCGAAGTTTGCCCGAGCGCAGGCATTGGCCCTGAAGGGGGCAGCACACCGAAAAATACCGTTCCCAGCAAAAGCGCGCACTCCCAGAAATGGCGACAGCGCAAGCCGAGAAGAATCCCCATGTTCGGATCGTAGGAGGCGAGCATTCCACTCCCAAGTTACGGAGGTATAGCGTTGGCCAGCTTGATCACGACCCGCAGGAATATACCCGGGAAGCACTTTTCTCGATTTCTACTTCACAACTTGGCGGTGTCCGGCTTGTCCCGCTGCGCGAACGGAAGTTTGTTCACTGTCCATATCCGAGTTGATTTGAAATGATCCGGGTCCGGCGGATCATCTGATCGTCGCATTCATGCGTGTGGCCATACACCCAGAGGGCCGGCTTGTAGGTCCCAACGATCTCCACCATGTCCAAGGAATTG
>PLIO01000117.1 GCA_003140075.1 Acidobacteriaceae bacterium
TAGAGCTCGGCCAGCTTCAGCACGCTCTCGAGCGAAGGCTTGAGCTTGCTGATCTTCTTGTACATGGCGATGGCCTTGACCGTGAAACCCTGAGAGGCATAGGCATCGCCTACAATCTTGAAAGCATCGGTGGCTTTGTCGACTTCACCGAGGCGGGAGTAGAGGTCGCCAACAGTGTTGGTGACGGTAAGGTCCTTGGGGTCTGCCTTGAGGACCTTTTCGTACTCAGCGATGGCATTTTGCATCTTGCCCTGCTGGACATACTTCTCCGCAGCGCTGAGGACCTTTTGCTTGTTGAACCCGAAACCGAACGCCATAAGAGTACGAACTCCAGCCGCTGGTCTTCGCCGAGAAACTCGTGACGGCTCCTGGGAGTTTTGCCCGGGGGAACGTCACGTGGCCAAACTCCTATTGGAGACATGACCGGTTGGACAAGGGCAATTGTACGGCTGGAAGGGGGTAATCGTGTGGTTACCAAGGGTTACCGAAAGGGAGTGTACGAATGGGTTACCAAGGGAATCAAGGGGCGGAACGTGGAGTTACGACCTCTTTTAGTACAAAAGCGCTATGTGGTGACGGTGGCGACTGAGTGTAATCTTCCGGCTGCGCTTTGAAAGGGCGTGACTTCTGTCGCGCCTTTCAAACCTCGAGTTGGAATCGATGGAGGAAAGTCAACCATGACTTGGATCAAAACCATACCGATGGCGAAGGCCGATGAAAAGCTGCGCAAGGCGATCGAGGCACAGCGGGCACTGTATCCCGTGGAGTATGCCACGCCGGTGCACCCGGATGAATCGGGCGGGTCGACGATTGTGGGGTCGCATACGCTGATTCCGGACGCTCTGTTTCACTCGTTCGCCACGTTCGGCGCGCTGATGTCGCCGGATTTGCCGCTGAGCCGGCGGCAGCATGAAATGATCACCACCATGGTCTCGGTGACCAACCGGTGCAAGTATTGAATCGAGTCGCACGCAGAGTTTCTGCGTAGGGTGACGCTGGATCAAGAGCTGGTGGAGGCGCTGGAAAAAGACTATACGACCGCGCCCATCACGCCGCAGGAGCGGGTGATGGTGGATTATGTTGTCAAGCTGACCAAGGACGCGACCAAGTGTTGGAAAGATGATATTGAGGGGTTGCGGGTGGCGGGGTTTGACGATCGCGGGATCTTGCAGATTACTTTGATTGCTTCCTGGTTTAATTACATTAATCGGGTGGCGGATGCGCTGGGGGTGGNNGAGAGAGTGAGTAGGGAGTGAGGCGGCGCTATCGGTAAATGATTGTTTGACGGACCAGCCGGGTCATGATTCGAGGGGTTCCGTCGGCGGGCGTGAACCAGCGCCTTCTTTCCGTCCAATTGCCGTGATCGTCGTAGGTGATCTCCCACTCCACGTTTCCCGCTCGTATGCTCGATTTGTGCTGAGAATCAACGAAAATTTCTGACCCGGTTTGCTCCTTATCCGATACGTCAAGTCCGCGGAGGTTGGTGAGGATTCCGTCGCGGTCGAACTCGAAGGTTGTGTGAAGAACCAATTTCCCGTCGATATCGTAGAACCTTTGCTCCCCGGAGTGTTTTTCGTCATCGTAGCGGGCAACCAGCTTGCCCGGAATCGGGGAATCGTCGTCGCCAGATCCCAGCTTAAACGGGTCGGTGGACTGCTCAACCACGCGGCCCTTATCGTCATACTTGAAAGTCACATGGTACCAAAGCTTCAGCGGATTCCCGTCGGAGACCCTCAAATCGACCACTCGCCCTTTGTCATCAACGGTCTGAATCTGTTCGAAGACCCTCTGCCGCTTATATTTTCGCAACCTGCTCAAAGTAATCTTATTTCCTGCGTAGGAGATTCCCGTCAAGGTTTGCGCATAAAACTCGTATCCAAGAGGCCTGCCTTTTGAGTCATACTTGAAGTTTACGTAATCATTCGTTGGTTGCCCGTCGCGACCGACCTTAAACTCAGAAAGGCGGCCATCCTTGTCGTAGGTCCAACGTTGCCACTCATTCCAGTCAGATGATTTCCCGTCTTTTGGATGATGGGTAACGTTTTGGCTTTGCAGCTTTCCGTTCTCCCAGACATTGATCGTCGTCGATACGCGTAGGGAATCCTCATACGTGGACTTGATTAAGTGACCATCGTCGTCGAACTTCATGGCAGTCGTGGTGTGATATGGGTTAGGGTTTTGGTTCGGTGACTGAGTTTCCTCGCGTTCCACGCTGACGACCGGGCCTTTCACGTCTACAGTGTTCCGATACTGGAGAGTGCCCTGCCAGATCGCTGTCATCTGCGAGAAGATCGGCGGGTTTTTCGGAGGGCCCGGTAGGTCCGCGATGGCTTGGCCTGCCGGCAGCGTCGACATCTGGCCAATCGAAACACAGCGCAGCAAGACAAAAGAGCTGAGGCACAGTAACGAGCGTCGTCTCATTTCGGCTTCATGTTACGGCTAAATCTGCGTCCAAGCAATTGTGCGATTGTTCCCTTCTGCTACTAAACTTGCCTGAGAGGCAGGGCTGCAGTTTACTTCTCTGCCACCACTCTCACTCCATGGCTGAGTCTTTAGCAGAGTTTTTTCTGGCGAACTTTCAGGCGCATCGCAATGAGCGCGCTTATGGGCAGCGGTGTGGCTACCGGATGGAGTGGTTCACTTACGGGCAGGTTTTGGAGATGGCAGTGCGGGTTCACCAGGAGCTGGAGACGAGAGGGATCGGCAAGGGCGACCGGGTAATGCTGTGGGGGGAGAATTGCGCGGAGTGGGTTGCGACGTTTTTTGGATGCGCTTTGCGGGGAGTGGTTGTGGTTCCGATGGATGACGGGGCGTCTGGGGAGTTTGCTGGGCGGGTTGCGGGGCAGGTCGAGGCGAGGTTTTGGGTTTGTTCGCGGAAACATGCACTGGACGCGGGCCGGGCCGGTGCGGTGCCTTACGTGGTGCTGGAAGTTTTGTCGCAGATTGCCGGCGGGACGCCGGCGCTACGGTCCGATTTGAAAGTGGCGATCGGGCGCGATGACATCCTGCAGATTGTGTTTACTTCGGGGACTACGGCTGTGCCTAAGGGTGTGGTGATTACGCATGGGAATGTGCTGGCTAACATCGCTCCGCTGGAGCGGGAGATGCAGGGGTATTTGAAATATGAGCGGTGGGTGCATCCGGTGCGGTTTTTGAATTTGCTGCCACTAAGCCACGTGTTCGGGCAGTTCCTCGGGATGTTTTTGCCTCCGCTGCTGGGCGGGACGGTGATCTTTCAGGAAGAGCTGAGACCTGCGGAGATTGTGCGCACGATTCGGCGGGAGCGCGTGTCGGTGCTGGTGAGCGTACCGAGAGTGTTGCAGTCTTTGAAGCAGAAGATCGAGCGCGATCTGGAAGACGATGGAAAAACCGAAAGCTTCCGGCGGCGCTTTCGCGAATCGGAGGGCAAACGCTTCCTGCACCGATGGTGGATTTTTCGCGCAATTCGCCGTCAGTTTGGATGGAAGTTCTGGGCGTTTATTTGTGGAGGCGCTGTACTCGATGCCGAGGCGGAAGACTTCTGGCAACGGCTGGGTTACGCGGCGATTCAGGGATATGGGCTGACCGAGACGACGTCACTGATCAGCGTGAATCATCCGTTCAAGCTGGGGAAGGGATCGATTGGGAAAGTGCTGCCGGGGCGGGAAGTGAAGCTGGCGGAGGATGGCGAGATTTTGATTCGTGGCGGCGGAGTGGCGGCGGGGTATTGGGATCAGGGTGGGAAGGGGCGAGCGGCTGGCGAGGTTACGGATGCTGGCAAGGTTGCGAATGCTGGCGAGGTTACAGATAAAGACGGGTGGTACCGCACCGGAGACGTGGGCGCTCTGGATGAGGCCGGGAATCTTTATTTCAAGGGGCGGAAGAAAGAAGTGATTGTGACGCCGGCTGGGCTGAATATTTATCCCGAGGATTTAGAGGCAGCCTTACGGAGGCAGCCGGAGGTGAAAGATTGCGTGGTTGTGGGGATTGAGCGCGGAGGAAATGCGGAACCTTGCGCGGTAGTGATTTTGCGCAGCGATTTGCGGGACGATACAAGAGTCGCGGGGGTGGTGGAAAGGGCGAACCAAGCGCTGGCGGAATTTCAGCGGATGCGGATGTGGGTGCAGTGGCCGCAGGAGGATTTTCCACGCACCAACACGCAGAAGCCCCGACGGAACGTGATTGCGGAGTTCGCGACACGGCAGATTCTTCAGAAGAGCGGGAAAGATGTTGCGAGCGAGAGTCCGGTGATGGAGTTGATAGGGCGCATCACGGGGCGAAGCGCGAGTGGGCGGAATGCGGGATCGGCGCTTGATGCCGATCTTTCCTCCGATCTTTCCAAAGATCTGGGACTGAGTTCACTTGACCGGGTGGAACTGATTGGGGCGCTGGAGGATCGATATCAAGTGGATATGAGCGAGACGCGATTTAGCGCAGCGCGGACCGTTGGCGATATAGAAAGCATGTTGCGCGGTGAGGTGCGGCAGCACGCCGAGTATCACTATCCGCGATGGGTGTTGGGGTGGCCGGTGACGTGGCTGCGATGGCTGGCACATTACTTGTTGATGAGGCCGGCCATGATTGCGCTGGGTTGGCCGCGGATTGAAGGGCGCGAAAATTTGCGCGGAGTCAGCGGACCGCTGCTGGTGGTTTGTAACCATATTGCAGATGTGGATTTTGCATTCGTGCAGGCGGC
>PLIO01000036.1:0-5728 GCA_003140075.1 Acidobacteriaceae bacterium
CGAGGGATCTCCCGTGCCTACACAGCCGCCCTTTCAAACTGAGCCAGTACCGCTGAGTGGCTAACCATCTGCACAGGAGAACCACCTACTGCCCCGTGAAGGACCCTGACCAGATTTGCTTCTCAGGTCCGGCACCCTGTTCGCCTTACTGCGGGCACTCCTGTCCCCAGGCTATGGCGCAGTTCCTTAGATTGACCGTCGACAGGAGCGTCACTGGTGTCAGAGATCCGGAGGCCTCGTCAACTGCGAGAATCGTAACGGGTACCGTCGCGCCAGAGTTGGGATTGCACCCCGGCAGCTTGCCCGCATTTATCTCTGGGCTCCAATACTGGATATTAAAATTGATGTTGCCATTCTTGTCGGCCGTCCCGCTGAAAATCTTTTCAAGCGTCGGCGATCCCGGTGTATTCGCCGCGGAAATCTGCACTTTTCCGTTCTTTGTAAACCCGCTTCCGGAAACGTTCAGAACCCCGCCGAAGCATGAGTTCGACGTAATCGTTGCCGCGATCGACGGGCTCTTCGGGCATCCCGTCAGGGATACGGCCAGGCCGATCACACCGGCCATTTGCAACCCGCATCGGATCAGCCTATCTACGCGCAGCATTGGCGCGCTTGAAAGGGACGCTCTCGGACTCAAGAATCGCATATCTCCTCCGGCCAAACCGTCGCCTTCGGCCCGCTTCACGGGAGCCGTGTAAGCCGTCTTTGAGATAGTGTTCTCGCAGCCAAAAGCGTTTCATGGATGAGTCTGGTTCACGTTCCCTCGCTTTCGTCGGCAGTTCCCCCACTGAGACTGCAACACATTAATCTCCCTGCTTTCGGTATACTAGTAAGGTATGCCGGTCCTAAAAAACATCGTCGCTATCGCCAAGGGCATGAGCATCACCTTCATGGAGATGTTCCAGCCCACGACCGTGGAGAATTATCCCGACGGCAAGGGTCCGCTGCGCGGCGCACGCATCGAAGCCCGCTTCCGCGGCGTCCACGTTCTACAACGCGACGAAAACGGCCTGGAAAAGTGCGTGGCCTGCTTCCTATGCGCCGCCAACTGTCCTTCGAATTGCATCTACATCGAAGCCGCCGACAATACCGCCGAACACCGCGTAAGCGGCGCCGAACGCTACGCCAAGGTCTACAATATCGACTACAACCGGTGTATTTTTTGCGGGTATTGCGTGGAGGCTTGTCCGACGGACGCGATTACGCATGGGCATGGGTTTGAGCTGGCCACGTTTAACGCCAGCAATCTGATCTACCGCAAAGAGCAGATGCTGGCCCCCCGGCCAGCGCATATGGGAGCGAATGTGGTATTCAATCAGGCGGACGTGGACGGTGGGGCGCCCACGGAGATGGTCGCGGGAAGTTAGAGTTCCAGACGACTTTCGAGTTCGAGCAAATCACGCCGGTCCTCGGACCGGCGTTTGTGCATGCTAGTACTTAGTACCGAGTACCGAGTACCCAGTACCCAGTACCGAGTGAAAACAATTCTTTGCTACGGATGTACACGGATGGGACTACGAGCTAAAGGCTGAGTTTCGGCATGAGTGATTTCTTACAAACCGTGAAAGAGCGCGTTGTGGTTTACGACGGCGCGATGGGGACGAATATCCAGACGCGCAATCCTACCCTGGACGATTACTGGGGAAAGGAAAATTGCAGCGAAGTGCTGGTGCTGAGCCGGCCTGACATTATTCGTGAGATCCACGCCGACTTCTTCCAAGTGGGCTGCGACATTGTCGAGACCAACACCTTTGGTGGGTCGCGCATTGTGCTGTCTGAGTTTGAGCTTCCCGACCGCGTGTTCGAGATCAACGTGAAGGCGGCGCAGTTGGCGCGGGAGGTGGCGCAGCAGTTCTCGACTAAAGACCGGCCGCGGTTTGTGGCGGGATCGATGGGGCCGACGACGAAGCTGCCGTCGCTGGGACACATCAGCTTTGACGCCATGGCGGCGGCGTACGAAGAGCAGGCAGCGGCACTGATCGAAGGCGGCGTGGACGTTCTGCTGATCGAGACCTGCCAGGATCTGTTGCAGGCGAAGGTGGCCGCAGTGGGCGTGCTGGAGGCGATGCGCAAGGCGGGCAAGCGTCTGCCGGTGGCGGTACAAGTGACGCTGCAAGAATCCGGCACGATGCTGCTGGGCACTGAGATTGGCGCGGCGCTGACGGCGCTCGAGCCGTTTGAAGTGGATATTCTCGGGCTAAACTGCGCGACCGGACCGAAAGAGATGAACGACGCAGTCCGCTATCTAGCGTTGAACTCAACAAAGGAAGTTTCGGTTCTACCCAACGCCGGGCTGCCGTTCAACGAAGGCGGGCACGCGGTGTATAAGCTGACGCCGAACGAATTGGCGGAGTATCACAAGCACTTTGTCGTGGATTACGGCGTGCGAATTGTGGGCGGATGTTGCGGAACTACGCCGGCGCATTTGAAAGCGGTGGTGGACGCGGTTTCTGGCGTGGAGCCGGCGAAGCGCGAGGTGAAGCGTGTGGGCGCGGCTTCGAGTGCGTACACTTCCGTTCCGCTTGACCTGGAGCCGAAGCCCTTGATCGTCGCCGAGGAAATGAATACGACTACCCGAGTCGAACATTTCCGGAAGCTGGTACAGGGGAAGAAATACGACGACATTCTGGCGCTGGCGAAGAAGCTGGTGAACGAAGGGTCGCACATGCTCGACCTATGTTGCGCGATTGTGGGCGAGGATGAGAAGGGATACGTGTCCTCGATTCTGGAAAGAATTGCAACGCGAGTTCCTGCGCCGATTCTGGTGGATTCGACCGAGGCGGATGTGGTGGAAGAGGCGCTGAAGCGGATTCCAGGAAGGGCGATTATCAACTCGATCAACCTGGAGGATGGAGAAAAGAGAACGTCGCTGGTGCTGCCCATGGCGAAGCGGTATGGAGCGGCGGTGATTGCGCTGACCATTGATGAAGACGGGATGGCGCTGACGGCGGAGAAGAAGGCGGCGATCGCTCACAGGATTTTCGATCTGGCAACCAAGAAGTATGGGCTGGACGGAACGGATCTGATTTTCGATGCTCTCACTTTGCCGATTTCTACCGGGCAGGATGAGTACCGCAGCGCGGGGATTGAAACGCTGAAGGCGGTGGAGCGGATCAAGAAAGAACTGCCCAACGTGAAGACGATTCTGGGAGTCAGCAATATTTCGTTTGGGCTGGATGCTTATCCGCGGCGGGTGTTGAATTCGGTGTTCATGCACGAGGCGGTGGACCACGGGCTGGATATGGCCATCGTGAATTACACCAAGATTTATCCGCTGTACAAGATTCCGCAGGAAGAAGTGGACCTGGCGCGGAAGCTGATTTTCCGCGATGAGTCGGATGGCGATCCGCTACAGAAGTACATGAACCACTTCGCGGGTCTGAAGGGCAAGCCGGCGGCCTCGACTACCGCGCATGTGGATACGCTGTCGGTGGAAGACAAGCTGAAGTTTGCCATTATTAATGGCGAGAAATCAGTCGGCGAAGGCGCGCATAAGAAATCCTTAGAGGAGTTGCTGGAAGAGGCTTTGCTGCAGTATTCAGCATTGGAGTTGATTAATACGGTTCTGCTCGATGGCATGAAGACCGTGGGCGATTTGTTTGGCGCGCGCAAAATGCAACTGCCTTCGGTGCTGGATTCGGCCGGCGTGATGAAGCAGGCGGTGGCTTATCTTGAGCCGAAGATGGAGAAAAAGGAAGGCGGATCGCAGAAGGGCACGATCGTGCTGGCGACAGTGAAGGGCGATGTCCACGATATTGGAAAGAATCTGGTGGACATTATTTTGTCGAACAACGGATTCAAGGTGGTGAATCTGGGAATCAAACAGCCGGGGGACAAGATCATCAGCGCGGCGCAGGAGCACGGCGCGGACGCGATTGGGCTGAGCGGGTTGCTGGTGAAATCGACTTTGGAGATGAAGTATGTGATCCAGGATTTGCAGCGGCAGAAGCTGGAGTTTCCGGTGATTTGCGGGGGCGCGGCTTTGACGCGCAAATATGTGGAAGACGATTTGCGACGGGAGTATGCGAACGCGGTGTTCTATGCGGAGGATGCGTTTGCCGGGCTGCACGTGATGGAAGACCTGGTGACCGAGGATGGAGCGCGGGAGACGCGGCTGCTCGATGGGCGAACGGTGAAGGAGTATGCCAAAGCCACGGCGGTGGATGAAGAGACCGGTCCCGTGTTTTCCGAGCGCAGCGCGGTGGTGACGGATGCGCCGAATATTCCCGAGCCCCCGTTCTGGGGCGTGCGGGTGAAGCACTACGATGTGCGGGACGTGTTTCCTTACATTAACGAGACGGCGCTGTTCAAGAATCAGTGGCAGTTGAAGACGGCATCACAGGCGGATTATGTGCGGCTCGTGGAGGAGAAGTTCCGTCCGATCAAGAGGAAGCTGGAAGAGGAAGTGGCGGAATCGGGATTGTTTGAGCCCAAAGTTGTATACGGATATTTTCCTTGCCAGAGTGATGGGAATGATGTGGTGGTGTATCAAGTATCCAGTACCGAGTACCCAGTACCGAGTGAAAGCGCTGCCGAGCTGCGCTCGGGCGGACAGCCCCTTCGGCTTCGCTCAGGGCAGGCTCAGGCGGCTGTCCCCACGCAAGCAGTGGAGCTTTTAAGGTTCACTTTTCCGCGGCAGCGGGAGGGGCGCAGGCTTTGTATTTCTGACTTTTTCGCGAGTGTGGCTTCCGGGAAGATGGATGTGATTGGATTTTCCCTGGTGACGATTGGAGCTAAGGCTTCGGTCGAGACCCAGAAGTTGTTTGAGGGCGGCGAGTATACGAAATATTTGTATCTGCACGGGCTGAGCGTGGAGACGGCGGAGGCGCTGGCGGAACTGCATCATAAAACGATGCGCGAGGAGTTGGGGATTGCGAGCGAAGATGCGGCGGCGATTCGGGATTTGTTTCATCAGAAGTATCGCGGGTCGAGGTATTCGTTTGGCTATCCGGCGTGCCCGAATCTGGAGGACCAGACGAAGCTGTTTGTGCTGCTCAAGCCGGAAGAGAATGTGGGAGTGCGGCTGACTTCGGGATTTCTGCTGGAACCGGAGCAAAGCACATCGGCGCTGGTGGTGCATCATCCGGGAGCGAAGTATTTTGTGGTGTGAGGAAGAGCCAACATCCACCACGGAGGCACGGAGCCACGGAGAAAAACGGAACGGCTTGAAGCGTGATGGAAACTCCTTGCGAGGCCCATCGCAACATCGGCGTGAAAGGGATCCTTCGACTGCGCATGATCGTCCTTCAGACAATCATGCTTCACTCAGGATGACAGATATATCATAACAATATGTAAATAATAGATATATAGTTTTGATATTATCTGTACGAGTCCTGCACAGATACGCAGAGTCAATGACTTGCCAGAAAGATCTGCACGGAATCTGCACAGGACGAGTCAAACGAATGGAGGCGAATATGGCATTCGTCACCGACAAATCGGAACTCAAGCCGGGCCTAATTCTCTTCCGGCGCGGCGACGTGGAGCATCGGATGTGGTATTGCCGCATGAAGATGCCCAAGGCCGACCGTTACAAGACGGTTTCGCTCAAGACAACCGACATGGATGTGGCGCGGGAACGCGCCTTCGATCAAGACGCAGACATCCGATTCCGCTTAAAACATGACGTTCCTGTGTTCAACCATCCCTTCCGCGAGGTGGGGAAAGAGTATCTGCTGACCCAGGAGGCGCGGGCGAAGCGCGGAGAAATCAGCGCCGCGCGGCC
>PLIO01000036.1:5739-16768 GCA_003140075.1 Acidobacteriaceae bacterium
GAAGCCGAGCGCCGCACCAAGGTTCAGCAGACGCTCGGCATCAGGGTTTTGAGACCGATTGAAGTCAAACCTTCCGAAGAACGGGTGGTTCCTTATATCAGTGATTCCACCATCCGCTTTGAGATGTCCATCTATGGTGCGGTGATGAATTACGCCATCAAGAAACGCTACGTTCCCGCCAGCCAGCGTTTTGACGAGCGTCCGAAGCTCAAGTCCATGCGGCGCGACGAGTTCACGCTGGAGGAATACCGCAAACTCCACACTGTCGGAAGGAAGTGGATTGCTGAGGCGGATAAACCTTCCAGCGTCTGGTATCGCACCATCACCTACAACATGATCCTGATTGCGTGTAATACAGGCATGAGGCCAGCGGAGATGAAGAATCTGCGCTGGCGCGACATCATGCCCGCAAAAGACCGCGAGGGGCGTGAGATCGTTGTGCTGTTCGTGCAGGGCAAGGGCAAGTCGCGCAAGCTGGTGGCTCCCATGAGCGTTGGAGATTATCTGCAGCGTATCCGCGTTATTTCCAGAGCGACGGAACCGAACGACAGAGTATTTACCAACGTCACGGGCAAGCCTACAAAAACCCTTTACAGCTCGCTGATTGCCGACCTTCTGAACGAGGCGAATTTGCGCGAAGGCGCGCAGGGCGTTCCGCGTTCGACGTATTGCTTCCGGCATACCTATGCCACGCTGCGATTGCAGGAAGGCGTGGACGTGTATTTCCTCGCCGAGCAGATGGGAACTTCCGTCCACATGATTGAGCAGCACTACGGGCATGTGAATACGATCAAGCACGCCGACCGCGTGTTGCAGGGCATGGCTGGATGGGAACTGCCGCGACCGGAGCCGGACGATACCAAGGCCAAGGCGTCAAAAGCGGCAGCGACCCGCGATCAGTCCAAAAGAGGTCAGCGCAACAAGCCGCGCTGACCTGAACCTCCCCGGGCCGTCTTTTGCCGGAGCCGCTGGCGGAG
The DNA here is from genome assembly GCA_003140075.1 of Acidobacteriaceae bacterium. Lineage (GTDB taxonomy): Bacteria > Acidobacteriota > Terriglobia > Terriglobales > Acidobacteriaceae > Sulfotelmatobacter. Next base: position 6,717 of record PLIO01000036.1, read on the forward strand.
GCTGGCGCAGGGAGGTAATCGTCCCAATGTCCGGCCCGGATTCTCCTCGCTGAGATTGTTCTGATTTGCCGCTGCCCCGCTGGGGCGTTTTTAGCGGCAAATCTCCCTTGCACGTGCCGCCGCTGGCGGCTGTACTTCGTGCAGCTCCAATCTCTTTGTTCACGCACAACACCAATCCTGCCAATCTCGCCATCCCGTCCTATGGGCAAAAAAATAATCCTCCTGGACCTGGAAATATCTCTATGATGTGCGTCGATAGGGATGAAATCATCCGATTGTAATCTTAAGACTAGCTTGTAAACTGCTGTGTAATAACGATTTGCATTGCCATCAGGCATGTCTGTACTGTATTAACCTGAGCTTTACCGTGGCTTTGAACATGTATTGCACTTGGCTTGACCGTATTGCGCTCAGGGATGCAGCCCTTATGGATGCTTTTGACTGGATGAGGTTGGGTTGACAGCACATAGGCCGACTCCTAGAATCTTGCCAAGAGTTGCGGGAGGCTCCAAACCTCCCGCGTTAGCTCTCGTGGCCGCGTCGCACGCGCTGGAGGACGTCCAACACCCTCCAGCGTTCGCTGCCCAAATAGATTAACCGCGTTGGAGAAGGAGTTCAACATGGCCGACCAAATCAAGGAACCGAAGGATCTGCGTTATCGGAGGCTCTATTTTCCAAACGCCGAGCATTTGGTGTTCGATACAACAAGGAAGGGATTCGTGCCGCTGCCCATCGTCCTGCGGAAGCTTATGCGCCATCTGACCGCGCCGGAGTTCCGCGTGCTGGCCTACCTCTACATGCGGGTAAGTAAGTACGGGATTTGCTACCCGACTCAGCAGGAGATCGCATACGAATTGGGTTTGGAGGGCACGAAGAATCTCGCCCCATACATCCGAAAACTCGAAGCCAAGAATCTAATCTCCACCCACGTCGCAATGGGGAAGAAATTCTTTTTGGTGCATGATCCGCGCCACGGCATCCGGCACCTTATTGACGCGGGAGCGATTGGGCCAGAGGAACTGGAGGAAATCAATCATCTGTGTATTGACCTTGGACAAGAACAATTTGCACGCAAGCCGGCGCCGGAGCCATGCGAGCCACCGGTGAACAGCGTGAGCATATGACACTGATCATCGCTCCGACTACGACGACCAAGCAGAAACGAACGCGCAGGGAGCATATAGTCCCGCGTCTGCACCTTGCCCACTTTGCTGGCCCCAGCGGCGTGCTTTGGGTCTACGCGAAGGGGAAGCCTGCCCGTGCCAGCATCCCCGAGAATGAATGCGTCGAGCGGGACTTCTACGAGTACGAACTAAATGGCCGGAAAACCAATAATCAGTACGAAGATTGGCTTGCCCGCGTAGAGGGAGACGCAAGTGCAATTCTCCAGCGGCTCGTGGACCGGGCGAACCTCCGCCAATCGGAGGCAGTCATCTGGGCAACATACGTGGCCTCCCTCTTTGTGCGAACGCGCAAGGTCCGCATGCAGATTTCCGCGGCCATGATTCGCAAGTTCGGAGAACAGACGCAGGACCCGGAGTTCGTTCGCAACATGCAGCACGAATTACTCCAGCAGGGAGAGTTCCATAACGCAGCCGAATTGAGGGAAAGCCTGGAGAGGACTCGGAAAGCAATGGACGACAGCCCGTCTTTCTATCATGTGTCGGGACTGCCCCGCCACACCATATCCTTGGCGGATGCGTTGCTGAAAAAGAGGTGGTGGACGATAGATGCCCCACCGGGGAAGAGTTTTCTCATTTCCGATTGCCCGGTCATGACCTCGGAGCTTGATGGGCATGATGGGCGAAACGTCTTGCCGGGTGCAGGATTCGGGAAGGAGAACACCGCTGTGCTGGTCCCTATCACGTCGGGAAAATTGTTCGTGGCATCGCCACACAACCGGAATTGGCAAAGGGTGGCAGAACCGCGAGGCGTGGATACCGTTAACCGTCAAGCGGTTTGGTTCGGTCATCGCAACGTGTACGCCGAGGTCAATTCGCCCGACATCCAGTCGCTTGTGGAGACGGAACTCAATCACATTGTGTTCGGACAAAATGCGTTCCTGCCGGCAGGGAATTGAGATCATGACCGAGCATGACAGCGGTGTCGGACGATTGGTTTCGCTGGAGGCTGACCAAAACGAATACTCCGTGGACTACAAACTGAGCGTTGATACGCGGGTGACGGGCTCCAGCGAGAGATATGACCCGCCCAAAGTAGTGAAGCACTATTCGCTGGTGGTCAAGCAACACGGCGACGATAAGATTCGAGACGGGGAATACACCCTGAAGACGAACAAAGAAATTCTGCGCGTGAGAAAGGTAGGCTCTCGATGGGTCGTGGTGCAGCCCTGACAGTCTGGATGCCGGCCGGCCCGTAAACTGGAGCGCGTCGCTATGGCAAAAGCTAAGGTTCGGCACGGAATTGTACCCGCCGCGCGCCTTTTCTGACCGACATAGGCTTAAAACTTTATGGTCAAGCAATACTCAGGAGATTCGCGCTCTCTCTCAGCAGAGCCGCCGGTGCCAGGCAATCTTGCAGACGGTGTCTGCAAAATGTTGTCCTAATGAGAGTGTTGCAAAACGTCATTAGTTATGATTAAGTAATGACATATTGAGACCACACCGGGCAGCACCTCTTCAGAAGGTTACGCAGTATGTCGGCAAACACGGTATCGTTCGGCCCCGAGACATCGAGGCTATCGGACTTCCGCGGGAGTATCTCGTTCGCCTCCATCGCCAAGGCAAGCTCAATCGCCCTACACGTGGAATCTATACGCTTCCAGACGCCGATGTGACCGAACGCCACGCTTATGCCGAAGTTGCGAAGCGTGTGCCCAAAGCTGCTATCTGCCTGCTTTCAGCCCTTGCCTTTCACGAAATCACGACTCAGAGCCCTGCTTCGGTTTGGATCGCCCTCCCCAAAGGCGCAAGAACGCCTGCCCTCGCTTCGCCTTTACTCAGGATCGTACGACTCTCCGGCCTATCGCTGACTACGGGAATTGAAAACTATCAGGTCGATGGCGTCCCCGTCCGCGTCTATTCGGCTGCGAAAACTGTCGCCGACTGTTTTAAGTTCAGGCACAAAATCGGACTCGATATCGCAATCGAAGCCCTAAAGGATTGTCTTCGCCAGAAAAGGGCCAGCATCAACCAAATCTACCGATATGCCCAAGTCTGCCGGGTTGGTAATGTCATTCGCCCCTATATGGAGGCGCTGTGATACATGGCCCATTTTTGTGTCATTATCCCGCGGAAACGTAAACGTATTTCCCATCCTGCTTGAACCTGCGCAAATTCCTCTTTTTTGCCTGCGTTTGCATCGCACCAGAGAGCGTTGTGAGGGGGTAATGATGGCCCATGTCCGCCAATTTCTTGCGAATCTCCCCAAGACCTTTGGGACTCTTAAAGAAGCTCTCTTCTTTGAGAGTCTCCACCAGATCGGGAATGCCCCCGGAACCATGATCCTCGCCATGTTTCGACCGACGAGGTTTTGCTTTGGATTCGTGCTTAGGACCTGAGCGCAACCGCTCAACGACAGTTGCGACCTCCTCTGGCGTACCATGCACTTCGACTGATATACCGTCGCTAGTTGTGATCTTCGCGTCTGCCATTGAGACCTCCCGGAGACTTAATAGACTGAGTACTTCCACACTTTTTTTGTCCCTTCGCTCGCTTGCGTTCGACGTAGGACTCGCCTGCGCACAAGACGAGTGACAGGGGTGCTGAGAAAATTTTGATCGTAGTGCCATCCGCGCTCCGCCAAAGCACCCTGAATCTCTGCCAAGGATCGCTGCTGGCCAAAATACCCTTCTTCCACCAGACCGGTAATCCGCGATGTCGTGCCGCTAGCACTACTCTTCGCTGTTCTCCTATCACCTGACGACTGGGATGGTCTTCGTTCGGTTAACCGATCGGGCTGGGACGGGGCATCGAGCAGTTTCCGCAGGATCGTCTCGAAGGCGGCGACTTTCAACGGCCCTTCATCCATTTCGGCGACGGCAGATTCGGCAGTTTTACGTGCAGCTATGAGAGTTTCGATTTCCACGGACATGGTCCCTGCGTTCTTTGTCGGATTTTTATTCACGTTTATGCATCCTTTGCGGCTGTCCACAAATCGTTGAAAAACGACTGCAGTAGGGTTTTTTCTTTTTGGGCAAGAACTATTACGAGAGCGGGCGAATTGGAGGCAGCGTCCTTTATTGATGGTCCCAAGACATAGCCCACGTCGTCCACAATCATGAATCGATCATGGAGATGCTTGTATCTCTTCGCAGCAAATTTAGGATATTGTTGGACGAATCGCTTAGCTTTTGCGTCAAAGGTCCCTCGATCTTGGGCGAAGATCAATTTGATCGTATTGCTTGGCGGTATTACATCCAGAACGGTGTCGAAAATTGTGTCATCGACCCAGGAATCCGCAATCAGGACCTGAGTCTTGGCTGCGGCGAGGGTTTGACGCAGGAACTTGTCGAAAGTATGAGTGGCCTTGCGATTCACAATCATCAGAGAGCCCGACTTTTTCAGGTCTCCGGGAGTTATGTCGGGAACTAAAGCGACGAGGTTTTCAAGTCCGGCATCCGTGACACACAATGTGCCTTTCTTGTCCGCAACCGAATTCACCCACCCTTCTCTCTGCGCTCGGTCATAAAACGCAGCGTTGTACGCGGCACCCAGAACCGATTTAAGCCAGTGCGCCTGGATCTGGCTCGTGGGTACCTCAACATTTGTTTTGCCGTTGGATAGCAGGGCAGCAACCGCAAGAAATTTCTGATGACCGGTCATCTTAGGCAAAGGCAAGTCGCGTAGAAACGCCTTGGCGTTCTTAGTGAAGTCCACTTGTTATTTTTCCTTAAGGATCTCAGCCCATGAAGGACGCAGAACATAGAATCCCTTCTTGGGGCTGTTTACCCATCCATTTTCTTTGGCACTGTTGCTATAAAACCTGTTGAAGCGACCATCCAAAAGGGAGGATGACGTCATCTTGTTCCAGTGCTGCTCTATGACATTCAACGGAACTTCGGTGCCAACTTTCCCCTTACTGACGTACGCCAAGAGGAGAGCAAATTTCTGAGGTCCACTGAACCCCCGAGCGTGTTTCTTTACGAACGCCCGAATGTTGGCGCGAAAGTCGAGTTTGGCGCTTCGGGCTTCCGGGCGAGAATCGGATGATCCCTTTCCGGAAAATATCTTGGGTTCCCGGCGAATCTGTGAAATGCACTGGTCAGCGAGAGACTTGATTGTTTCCAGGTCACTCACGATGTCATCCGAAGTCTTGCTATTTCCTTTTCGCATATAGCTTTTTTCCGCCTTGTTTGAATGAGACAAGAGGGCCATCGCGCTTCGATAACCGCTTGAGAGCCATGTCTACTGCCTGTGCGCTGTAGTGGTAATCGTTTTTCTCAAGCGCAGCTCTGCTGTCCGCCAAGTTCCGTTTTGACTTGAAAAATCCCTGTGCAATGAGGGTCCGTAAACCACCAGTCGGACCAACATCTGTGTGCCGTACTTTCGTACTCGCTCTTTTGCGACCAAAAACAGCCGCTTCCAAACGCGTCAGTCTTTCATCGGTTGAGTTCATATACGTCTGGTCCACATGACCTCCTCGTCGCCAATAACTGAATCGCCTTGTAGCTTACCTAATGATTATATCACTATTGTCAAGTCTTACCATCTCATCCGATATAGCGGTCGCCGATTGGGCAACCTGCGGCTCCTCCGATCTCTTTCCGAAACGACACCAGGCGTTCGCGATGCCAGCCAGATTCTCATCTGACAGGATCTCTCATAAAATGCACATATTGTTGGGCAGCTAAGCCATGATTTGCAGTCGCCTGCGGTCTGGACGTGGCGTGGACTCGGCCAAGATCGTAGATTATGGAACAGTTCAACCGACAGACGGAGGCTAACCACCGTCAGGGCGCTCGCCTTGTTTACAGTGGCAATATGTCATAGGATAAACATATAGACTACCTGTCACTGCAAATTATTTAAAACATTATAGTTAAATAACATTTATCATATACCAATGGACTACTAGAGATTATATTCATTGGCATATACAGTATCGACACTACAGATACTGCTGTCGCTGACCGGGCAACCTGCGGCTCCTCCGATCTCTTTCCGAAACGACACCAGGCGTTCGCGATGCCAGCCAGATTCTCATCTGACAGAATCTCTCACAAAATGCACATATTGTGGGGCAGCTAAGCCACGATTTGCAGTCGCCTGCGGTCTGGACGTGGCGTGGACTCGGCAAAAATGCTGGATTTGGGCAAAGACCGAAGGGAACGGTCGAGGAACTTGGCGTTCGGCAACTGCCTATTTTTTCGACATGATAGAGAGCGGCTTAATCAGTATTTCAGATATCTGTTACAAACATAAGAAAACACACAACATGCTGAGCTATTCGGCGGATTACATCCAGGGCTATGTGCAACGGACCTGCACTTTGGAACTGTAATAGCCCCGTTGCTGACCGGGCAACCTGCGGCTCCTCCGATCTCTTTCCGAAACGACACCAGGCATTCGCGATACCAGCCAGATTCTGATCTGAGCGTACAACGGCTAAATGGCTATTACAGCCGAGCCTGCGTCTGTTGGGACAGGCATGCGAGTCGGCAAAGGCCGCGAAGCGCGGTACACCTTGAAACAGAGACCTAATTCACCCACTAATGGAGCAGATTGTCGGCGCAAACATTAGTGCAGGCGATTCCCAAGATGAGGTAGCATTGTCGTTCCCCCGATAGACCTATGCTCACCGGCGACATTCGCAGTCAAATCGATCAAATCTGGACTGCCTTCTGGTCGGGCGGCATATCGAACCCGCTCGAAGTGATTGAGCAAATCACCTACCTCCTCTTTCTCAAGCGGCTGGACGAACAGGAAATTGCCGAGGAACTCAAGGCCAATCGCGAAAAGAAGCCGATGCAGAAGCGGTTCTTCCCCGAAGGTAAGGACAGCAAGAAGCGTTCTTTTCAGGATTACCGCTGGAACCGCTTCAAGAACACCGATCCGCGCGACATGTATGCGGTGGTCAGCGAGCACGTCTTCCCCTGGCTCCGCACTCTGGGCGGCAATGGCACGACCTACTCCAAGCATATGGAGGGGGCGCGCTTCACCATTCCCACGCCCGCGCTGCTGGCTAAAGTTGTGGACATGATCGACAAGGTCCCGATGGAAGATCGGGACACAAAGGGTGATCTCTACGAATACATGCTGGGCAAGATTGCCAGCGCCGGGCAGAACGGACAGTTTCGCACCCCGCGTCACATCATCCGGCTCATGGTGGAGATGGTTGAGCCCAAGCCTACGGACATCGTCTGTGATCCGGCCTGCGGGACTTGCGGATTTCTGGTGGCCGTTGGCGAGTCGCTGCGCGAGCGGCATCCCGAAGTGATGACCAACGCCAAGCTCCGGCAGCATTTCCATCGGGACCTGTTCCACGGCTTTGATTTTGACAACACCATGCTGCGCATCGGCAGCATGAACATGCTGCTGCACGGCGTAGAAAACCCGGACGTGGTTTATCGCGATTCGCTCTCCCAAGATCACGCGGGCGAGGATGAAAAATATACGTTGGTGATGGCGAATCCGCCGTTCGCAGGGTCTCTTGACTATGAGAGCTGCGCCAAGGACTTGCAGCAGGTGGTCAAGACCAAGAAGACCGAGTTGCTTTTTCTGGCGCTGTTCTTGCGGCTGCTCAAACCCGGCGGCCGAGCTGCCGTCATCGTGCCGGATGGAGTTCTCTTCGGATCAAGCAACGCGCACAAGAGCCTGCGCAAGATGCTCATCGAGGATCAGAAGCTCGACGCGGTTATCTCGCTGCCGGGCGGCGTGTTCAAGCCCTATGCCGGGGTTTCCACCGCCATCCTGCTCTTCGCCAAGACCAACTCTGGCGGAACTGATCAGGTGTGGTTTTACGACGTGGAAGCAGACGGCATGTCGCTCGACGACAAGCGCACACCGCTACTGAGTGAAGACAAACAGGGTGCGGTGCCAAAGACGAAGCTCGCCGCCGACGACCACGCCAAGAACAACTTGCCCGACATCCTCGGCCGGTGGCAACAACGTGAGGGTAGCGAGCGCAAACGTCCGCGTACCGCGCAGAGCTTCTGCGTGCCCAAGGCTGACTTGGCGGCGCAGGGCTACGACCTTAGCCTCAACCGCTATAAAGAGGTTGTGCATGAGGACGTGGGGCATCGTCCGCCGAAAGAGATTCTTGGGGATCTTTCCAAGCTGGAAGCGGAGATTCAGCAGGGCATAAAAGAGTTGGAGGGGATGCTGGGATGAGCACCAATTTCGTTCAATTGGGCTCGGTTGCTGAGTTTATCAACGGTGCTGCCTTCAAGCCCGAGGATTGGAATGGCTCTGGCGCCCGAATAATTCGCATTCAAAACCTGACGGATCCGAGCAAACCGTACAACAGAACGGATAGGACGGTCGATGACAAACTTCGTGTCAGACCTGGAGATTTGCTGGTGTCTTGGTCGGCCACGCTCGGCGTTTTCGAGTGGATGGGACCGGACGATGGTGTCCTGAACCAGCATATTTTTCGTGTTGTTCCCGACAAGGACAAGGTAGCAAAGAACTATCTTCGGCACGCGCTAGAAGGCGCGCTCGTTGAGATGCAGCGGCATCTTCACGGCGCGACGATGCAACATGTGAACCGTGGTGAGTTCTTAGCAACAAAGTTGTTCTTGCCAACTCTCGCGGAGCAGCGGCGGATTGCGGAGGTCCTCGATCGGGCCGAGGCGTTGCGGGCCAAGCGCCGCGCCGCCCTCGCCCAACTCGACACCCTCACCCAATCCATCTTCCTCGACCTCTTCGGCTACCCCGCCGCGAATCCGAAAGCCTTACGTATAGAGTCGCTCGGTGATCACCTGACTTTTGTGACTAGCGGAGGCCGAGGGTGGGCAGAGTTCTACGCACCTGCTGGGAGGAGGTTCATTCGGTCGTTTGATGTCCAAATGAATCACATCGGAAATGAAGACCCCGCGTTCGTGCTTCCACCGGAAAATGCTGAAGCGCGGCGAACACGTGTGATGAGTGGTGATGTGTTGCTGACTATCACTGGTTCTAGAATCGGTCGCGTAGCTCCGGTGCCAGAGGACTTGAGCGGTGCGTACATCAGCCAGCATGTTGCAATCTTGCGCGTGGACCCAAAACGCATCGAGCCAACTTTCTTGTCGTTCTTCTTGAGTTTCGAGGCGGGCGGCCAGCGCCAGATTGCCAAGGCCCAGTACGGCCAGACGAAACCGGGACTAAATTTCGAGCAAATACGTCGTTTTCAAGTTCCAGTCCCACCGCTACCTTTGCAGCACGACTTCGCTCGCCGCGTCGCGGGCGTAGAGAAGCTGAAGACCGCACACCGCGCCTCGCTTGCCGAGTTGAACACGCTCGTCGCAGCGCTTCAGTTCCGAGGTTTCCGAGGTGAGCTGTGATGCCTACTACAGAGACGAGCAACTTCGTCTTCCTCCAATCCGAATGGCCGCAGCTCTTCGCTGAGGGGCAAAAAGCTGAAGCTCAGGTCATCCCCGACCCGCGTACCGCTTGTTTCTATGCTCGGCGGGCGCTGGAGCTAGCTGTGGCGTGGCTCTACAAAAGCGACTCGGCGCTCAAGCTGCCCTATCAGGACAATCTCAGCGCGCTGATCCACGAGCCAACTTTCAAAACCACAGTGGGCCAGAAAATCTTCATCAAGGCCAAGCTGATTAAAGACCTGGGCAATCTGGCCGCACACAGTCACAAGCCGTTACAGCAACTGGACTCGATGACGGCCGTGCGCGAGTTGTTTCATATCTGCTTCTGGCTGGCCCGAACATATTCCAAGGCGGAAAAGCCGGCGGACGGACTGATTTTCAATCCGGTGCTGTTGCCGAAAAGTTCGCCCCTCCCGCCGCAGACGTTGGCGCAACTCCAGACGCTGGAAGCGCAACTGGCGGAGAAAGACTCCAGGCTCAGCGAACTACTGACGGGTAAAGCCGCGCTGGATGCCGAACTCGAACGTCTGCGCGCCGAGATTGCGACAATCAAGAAACAGAACGCGGAGAC
>PLIO01000128.1 GCA_003140075.1 Acidobacteriaceae bacterium
TGTCGTCGGGCACGCCGATGACGGCGCACTCCTGGACTTGCGGAAGCGCCATGATGCCAGCCTCGACCTCCGCGCAGTAGACGTTAAAGCCGCCGCTGATAATCATGTCTTTCTTGCGGTCCACGATATACACATATCCATCTTCATCGATATACCCGACGTCGCCGGTGTGATGCCAGCCGTGGCCTCGAATTTCGGCGGTTGCTTGCGGCAGATTATGGTAGCCTGCCGTGACGAGCGTGCCGCGAGCTACGATTTCTCCGACTTCCTGTGCCGGAAGAATGCGGCCGGCTTCGTCCATGATTGCCACGCGCACCGACGCTGTTGGCCTGCCGCAACTGCGCAGACGTTCGGGATGATCGCCCGCCGCGGCGGCGGCCACCGTGCGCGCGTCCAGCCAGGTGAGCAGCATGGGAGCTTCGGTTTGCCCGTAGGACTGGCACATGCAAGGGCCGAAGATTTCCACGCCTTGCTTGAGTTTGTCGGGGGAGACTGGAGAACCCGCCAGCAGAAAGACCCGCAGACTGGAGTAGTCGAACTTATTCACATCCGGATGAGCGAGCAGTGCGTAGAATGCGGTCGGAGGCAGGAAGAGATGTGTGACGCGATACTTTTCTATCGCCTGCAATACCTGCGCTGCATCGAACCCGGGCAAGACGACGTTCGTCCCGCCCAGAGCGAACATGGTAAAGGCAACGACCCCGGCGGCATGCGAGAGCGGAGCGGTACAGAGGCAGACCGGATTGGCGGTGTCGCCCTTCCAATAGTGAATGGCCATTTCTGTCATCGTGCCCCAGGCCAGGTTGGTAACGCGGACACCGCGGGCCGGGCCGGTCGTCCCGCCGGTGGGCACGAGGCCCATGATCCGATCCAGGTTGCCGTGAGCGTCGGAGTAGTCGCAGCCTACCTCAGCGCCGCTGTTTCCCGAGTCCATGAAGCTTGCGAGTGAGGGATGCTCGCCATCGGGACCGTCGAAACAAATCAAATGCCGCAGCGAGGGAACACGTTTGCGAATCTCTTCCACTTGCTCGCGAAAGCGGCTGTGATAGAAAAGCCAAGCCGTTTCGGAGTAGATCAGGAATTCCACGTTGGCGTCGGCGGCATTGCGGAAGTTGATCGGAACCCAGGCGGCTCCGGCGCGCAGGATGCCCAACATGCAGAACAGAACTGCTGCGTGATTATGGGAGTAAATTGCGGCCCGCTGCTCCCGCTCGAGGCCGCCGGCTCGCATCCCGCGGGCGATCCGCTCGCTGAAGGTGCGGGTTTCACCGTAGGAGTACCGAGCGTCTCCGTCGAGGATCGCGACTCGGTCGGCGTGGAGATCCGCGCTCTTATCAAAATAGTCGATAGCTCGCATGGTTAACTTAGAACACTCTGCAACCTGCCGCCCGCACGCACCGCTAATTATCTAAGACGACAGCTTTGCCTTGGAAAGACCATGTCCTTCCAAAATGCCGAGGATTTCGCGATGGCCAAAGGCCTCCGCCGCGGAAGCGAAGCCGACTTTGCGCGGAGGCGCTTGCACCAGATTGTGAGCCGCGAAAGCCTGAACGAGTGCGGTCTGGCGATAGCAACACGTGCCAAATACCACGCACTGAACCGAGTCTGTGCTTCCACGGCCAGCGATTACATCGATGGTGCGGTTCTCACGCGGATTTTCTCGCGGTGGCGTACCACCGGTCACCGCATTCGCCATCTCGGCAAGCTTTCGTTCCTGTTCGGCCGCAGGCAGCGGACGAATCTGCTCCTCGAACAATTTCTCGGTTGCGGCCACGCCCTCCATGATTTGGCGATCGAGCAACCCTCCAAAAGACCGCACGTTCGCCACCTGCGGATGATTCTTGTACCAGACCGGATGCGGGAACCCTCCCCAGGCCAGGGCAAGCTGCGTCTGAATGCTGCCGGGGATGACGACGTCATAGCGGGTGGCGCGCGGCCATGGTTTATACGTGTTTTGTTCAAGGTAGTAAGCGTCGGTTTGAATGACGGCGAAAATTGTCTGGGTCGAGCCGAAGGTTGGATTGCCTTTGAACATGGTAAGCACCTCCAGCGTGTCCACGCCGCGATGGTCTTCCAGGCACATCCGAATGGCGGCATCGCTTACCGCCGACATGTAGGCAGTGGCTGGAGCGGCGAGCAAACCCCGCTCGGCGAACTTGCAACCCCACTTGGCCGCTACTTCGCGAAGCCAGGCTTGTTCCCCGCCAATATCCAGATAATGGCAGCCCGCATTCAGTGCCGCATCGATAACAGCGGGGCCATTGTAGATAAAAGGGCCGGCAGTGTTGCAGACCACCTTCGCGCCGGCGAAGACCTGAGTAAGTTCTGCGCTCGAGCCCTTCGTCTCGACAATCTCGTAGTTGGCAGATTCGATGCCGGGTACGTGCTTCATCACTTCTTCGAGCCTGGCGCGGCTGCGGCCGGCGGCAATGAAGGGCACGTTGTAGTCCCGGAGAAATTCCGCTATCAAGCGGCCCGAAAAACCGTTGGCGCCGTAGATCACCACAGGCCTTTTGTCGCTCATGCTTTGTCCTCGCGGTGTGACCGCCCCAATGGAGCTCGATGATACAAACACTTCCAAGTCGACGCCAAATTCGGTATCCTCTGGGGACCGAGGGTTAATTCTAGGCAAAAGTGTCTTTTTGGCTAGTAGGCACGTTTCGGTAACCTGATACCTGTTTAGGGGCTATCCAAATGGATCATTCCAATTGCCCGGTGAAGCTGACGGCTTCCATTATCGGCGGGAAGTGGAAACCGTCGCTCTTGTTCCATCTCGAGGGCCGAACCCGGCGCTTCTGCGAACTACAAAGGCTCATTCCTGGGTTGACCAAGAAAATGCTCACCCAGCACTTGAGGGAATTGGAGCGCGACGGAATTGTTCACCGGAAGGTGTATGCCGAGGTGCCGCCGCGCGTAGAGTACTCGCTCACCCGCCATGGAGAGAGCCTGAAGCCGATTTTGAAGCTGATGTCAGGGTGGGGAACCAGGCATCGGGCGCGATATGGCTTAACCACGGTGCGCCCGCAGAAGCGCGAAACGGCTGGCCATCCTGTGGATGCGGCGGGGCCGGACGCAGCATTGACCTTGCCCTTGTCGCGTCCTGTGGTAGCGGGCCAGGAAATCCGGGACGGCAAAGCAGTGTTATGAGTTCCCGTCACAAAGCTCTGCTTTCACGCTATGACGACGTCTTCCTGCTCGATGGCGTGCGCACTCCTTTCGTGGACTACAACACGGCTCTTGGACTCGTGTCTCCCACCGACCTCGGCATCAAAGTGGCTCGAGAGGTTTTCCGGCGCACCGGTGTGCCGCCCTCCGATGTAGACATCGTAGTTGCAGGCAATATGGCGCAGGCGTCCTTCGACGCTTATGTCCTGCCGCGCCACATCGCGCTTTACTCGGGTGTGCCCGTGGAAGTGCCCGCACATCTGGTGCAACGCGTGTGCGGCACTGGAATCGAAGCCATTCTTCAGGCCGGTGACAATATCAGCCTGGCGAAAGCCGACTTGGCGCTCGTGGTTGGAACGGAGTCAATGTCGCGCAACCCGATCGCCGCTTACACTCACCGCGGCGGATTCCGCATGGGCGAAGTGGAGTTCAAGGATTTCCTGTGGGAGGCGCTGCTCGATCCTTGTCCGAATGAGACCATGGGTGGAACGGCGGAGAAGTTGGCGAAGCAATATGAGATCACTCGCGGAGACGCCGATCAATTTGCCGCCGAGAGCTTCGCGCGCGCAATGGCGGCGCAGGAAAGCTGCTTCCTGAGCGGCGAGATCGTACCGCTGACAAGTGAAGTGTTCGAACTTCCCGGGTATTCGCTGCGGGGAATTAAGCTGTCGCGCGGTGTCGATGGGGTAAGCAAGGACGCGCACATCCGGCCCTCGCCCTTGGAAGTCCTGTCCAAGCTCAAGCCGGCATTTGGCGGAGTGCAGACCGGGGGAAACAGCTCCGGGATCGTGGATGGTGCGGCGGCGGCGATCATAGCTTCCCGCGAATATCTAAAACAGCACAATAGAGATTCGTTAGCAAGAGTAGTAGCCGGAGCCGTAGTAGGCGTTCGCCCGGAGATCATGGGCATTGGGCCGGTCCCTGCGATTCAAGCTTTGCTGGAATCGGCTGGACTGAACCTGCCGCAAATCGATCGCTTCGAAATTAATGAGGCCTTCGCCGCACAGGTTCTCGCTTGCCAGCGTGAGCTGGGCCTGGACCGCGCCAAGCTCAACGTGAACGGCGGCGCCATCGCCATCGGGCATCCCCTCGGAGCCACTGGCGTTCGACTGGCAATTACGCTTGCGCGGGAATTGAAGCGCTCGCACCTGCGATACGGTGTTGCCGCGGCCTGCATCGGAGGCGGACAAGGCATCGCCTTGCTGCTCGAGAACTCTTCAGCTGTTAGCTAGTGTCTGCTACGGGTCACCGCCATTCCGCAGTCGGTTCGCATTCCCGGAAGAGGAACAGCCGATCAACTTATCGTCCCGTCGGGTGACGACGCCAATGATAGGTCGCCATATACTTACGTGGAAACGCGTCAAGTCATAAGGATTTGTTGCTGACTGCTGGCGCAGGAGAAGTGTGCCGCCACACGAAAACATCGCCGCCATGCAGCGGGCCTGGGCTCGTTTGAGAGTGAGGGACCTCGATGGGTACCTCGCGCTGTATCGCGAATCGGTCATTCACCACGGCTATTCCAGTCGAATCCGGCCGGGCGTTCGTGGGCTGAAGGACCATTACACCAGCCTTCTAAAAGGCTTCCCTGACTTAAGAGTCGAAGTCGACGACATCATTGCGGAAGACGAAAAGGTCGCTCACCGGTTCACCTTTTACGGAACACATCGGGGCGAGTTCCTGGGAATTTCGGCCACGGGAAAGTCGGTTTCGGCTGGCGGAATACAAATCAATCTTTTCTCCGGTGCCAGGTGCATCGAAGTTTGGTCGGTGCATGACAGCTATCGATTCCTGGCACAAATCGGCGCCGTGTCTCAGCTTCGCGACCGGTTGCGGAATGAGCCTCCTCAGGTTGGCCGGGGAGCAGGGGTACCCTAACTCTCCTCTCAAAGCTTGATCCCGGGCAGCGTCCTCATGTTAGGGTGAAACCTAATTTCTGGTGGTGTCTGAAGTCTGACCTTGACGCCCTATACCCTAACTGGGTTATAAGGACTCCGCATGCACGGAACGATGATGCACTATCCCCTGACGCTCTCTCACAGTTTGGAGCGCGCGGGTAAATACTTTCCGAATGCCGAAATCGTCTCCCGGCGGCCAGATCATACGTTGCACCGCTATACCTATGCCGAACTGTACCGGCGATCGCGCGCTCTGGCCGAAGCCCTGCAGAAAGCGGGCATGCAGCGCGGCGATCGCGTGGCAACCCTGATGTGGAATCATCACGCGCACCTGGAAGCCTACTTTGGCATTCCGATCGCGGGCGGCGTGCTGCACACGCTGAACCTGCGGCTGGCGCCGACGGAGATTGCCTACATTGCCAACCACGCGCAGGACCGGTTTCTGATCGTTGACGATGTTCTTCTTCCTTTATATGAAAAGCTGAAGGATTCAGTCCGGTTTGAGCGCGTCATCGTAGTTGGGTCGTCGAGCGGCGGCGAATCAAAACTCGAACCAGGGCTCGAAGACTATGAGAATTTCCTGAGTACAGCTTCCGGCAACTTCCGTTATCCCGATCTCGACGAGAACGAAGCTGCCTGCATGTGTTACACGTCGGGCACGACCGGGGTTCCTAAAGGGGTCGTGTATACGCACCGATCCGTGATGCTGCATACGTTTCTGCTCACCACCGTGGACAACTTCGGAATATGCAACGCCGACACCGTGTTGCCGATTGTTTCCATGTTTCACGTCAACGGCTGGGGGCTGTCGTACGCTGCGACACTAGTGGGAGCGAAACAGGTTCTGCCTGGTCCGCACCTCAAGGCGGAGAGCCTGTTGGAACTTTGTGAACGGGAGACTGTCACGGTTGCCGCAGGCGTTCCGACAGTCTGGCACAACATTCTGGAGTACCTGGAGAAAAATCCCGGCAGGTGGAATCCCCGGCCCATGCGAATTCTCATTGGCGGCGCAGCACCGTCTCTCTCGCTCATTCAAAAGCTGCGGCAGCAGGGATGGAGCATGGTGCAAGGCTGGGGACTCACCGAGAGCAGTCCGCAAGCCACGACGAGCCAAATCAAAGCGCACATGAAGAACTGGTCCGAAGAAAAGCAATGCGAAATAAAGGCGCAGGCCGGGATCCCGGTTCCGTTCGTGGAAAGAAGAGTCGTAAACGAGGACGGGGAGGTTCCATGGGACGGACAGACCATGGGAGAAGTGCAACTGCGCGGGCCCTGGGTAGCCGCCAGCTACTACAACCTGCCGGCGGAGAATGACAAATGGACGCAGGACGGATGGTTCCGCACCAGCGATGTGGGAACAATTAATGCTGAAGGCTATCTGAGAATTGTGGACCGGACAAAAGACTTGATTAAGTCGGGCGGGGAGTGGATCAGTTCTGTCGACTTGGAAAACGCTCTGGTCGCGCATCCAAAGATTCGCGAAGCAGCAGTGATCGCAGTTGCGCATCCCAAGTGGCAGGAGCGGCCCGTGGCCGTGATCGTGGCCGACGAAGGATCGCGTTTGTCGGCGGAAGGGCTGCGTGAGTTCCTGTCGCCAAAGTTTGCAAAATGGCAGTTGCCGGATGCATTCGTGTTTGTGGGGGAACTGCCCCACACGTCTACAGGGAAGCTGCTGAAGGCAGAGCTGAGGCGCCGCTTTCGAGATTGGAAATGGGAAGGCTAAGCGTTCGCGAGCCGGGCTCCGTACGGCCTCCTCGCCCCTCCCTGATGGGAGTGTAAGGCGAAGGCGACGCTAGCCACTCGAAAATCGAACCGCCGGCGTCGCTGCCTGCCCCCTCAGAACGAAAGCTTTACGGAGAACTGCATCTGCCGCGGATTGAGCATTGTTCTCGGCTCGCCGAAAGTAGCATTCGGAGCATTCGGAATTGAGACCGGCAGCAGCCCGTCAGCAATCCATGCGCCCGGGTTTCCGGTCGTCTGCTCGGAGGCGCAAGACACTGACGCCGCGCCGCTCTGAATGGCTCGCGTCGTCGCGTCTTTGTAATGCTGCGGCACGGCTCCGCAGAATGCGGGCGAGCCATAGATATAGTTCACTTCGTCTACGTTCGGCCGGTTGAATACGTTGAATGCATCCACGGTGAAATCGAGCCGCATGTGCTCCTGAATCTGAAAATACCGCGACAATCGTAAATCAAAGGAATACAAAGGATCGCCAACGTAGGTGTTCCGGCCGATTGTGGTGCTGCAATTCGACACGTTGGTGCAGACACCACCCAGGCCTCCAACTCGGTCTGTGCTCAGGCCAGCCACGTCTCCAAAAACATTTTCCCCGGCAAACAAGGTGAAGGGCCGGCCGGACTGCAGGGTGATAATGCTGCTGAATTCGAAGTTCCGGGCAAAGCTGTCATGAGGCGCATCCGCAGTGAAGTTCGCAACCAAGTGATGGCGAACGTCCTGATTTGAGTTGCCCCGCTCCGAAGCATAGTCGAACTGGTTGGGCGGCAGATTGATGAAGGTGGTGAAATTGCCATTATCGATCGTGTGAGAGTAGGTGTAATTGGCGGTCAGGTTGAACAGCTTGCCCATCCGTTCAACCGCCGTAACCGTCAGGCCATGGTAGACGGCGTTGGCTACGTCGTTGTTGTAATCAAGCAGGCCGCCGCTGATCGTGGCTGGGGCCCCGACTCTACTCGGCACTCCGAATTCGAGCCCGGAGGGATTGGCCAACGTGGCGAAGAACGGCCCCAGGCCGAATGGCCCAAGGGTTGGCGTTCCCTGGCAAGGAGTAAGGCTGCCGCTCGGATCGAGCAGACCTTGGGCGTAGTAAGGATTGGCAGCCTTGCTGGTGCCGGCAGGGCAGGGAACGTTAATGTTATTGCCTCGGACAAGTTTGTGCGCCGACACAAAGAGATACCCGAGTTGCAAACTAAGTCCTCCCCCAACCTGGCGGTCAATTTCGAAGCTGGCCTGTTCGGCATAAGGGAGCCGACCGGTACGCTGGATACCGCCGGAACCAACGCCGCAGGCTCCGGTCGGAGCTCCGGTTATTGGGTTCGCCGTGCAAGCCCCGGTTAAACTCACGGGGGGGTAAGGGGCAGGAGAGCCGTTCGCGCCATCGCCGAGAATGCCGAAGGCCGTCAGCGCGGCGACGCTTATGGTCGGTGGGTCGCCGGCAGGAAGGCCCGCGCAAATCGTGGCGGGCAGTGGCACAAACGCACACGGGAGGGAAGGTGTACCCGGGTAGCCAGGGTTTGCGGACAATTGCCAGCCGCCGCTGGCCGCCTTGTTTTGGATCATCGGAACCACCACTGCGCCTAATCCGTTTGCAGCGCAACTGGGATCTGCACTCGGAGGATTACAGAAGTATCCCGGGAGGGCTTTCTGATTTCCGGTGGTGAAGAAGAACGTCAGGTTATTACGATCAAAAAATATTCCAGAGCCGGCGCGGATAACGGTCTTGGAATCCGGAGACCAGGCGAACCCAAGCCGTGGCTGGAAGGCGCGATGGTCGGGGTCGATGGTGTTTCCTAAACCTGTTTCGACGTCCCACCGCAGGCCGTAATTCAAAGTGAAGTGTGGGGTGAGCCGCCACTGATCCTGCGCAAAAAAACCCCAGTATCCATGGTTCAAAGCGTAGGCGTAATTGGAGTACTGATTCGTCGGAAATGCATTCGGCCAGCCGCTGCCGAAACCACCGCCTGTCGCTGGGGATGGAACATAACCGTTCACAAAGCCGGTTCTGGGAACCGCCACTCCCCAATAAAGGAAGCTCACCCCGTCCGCTTGGGACGAAAGCGGGCAATTCGCCGCCCCCGGAACCGTTCCATAGGTAGCGTTGCCGGTTGTCAAGCCCGTCGTCAGGAGGTTTACAGTGTCGGCAAATGCGTACATGCAATCGAGATCCGGGAGCAATATCCGTTCCGGCGTGAAACCAGGATAGTTGTTATAGCTCCAGACATAGTTACCATCGAATCCGAACTTAGCGACGTGATTGCCCTTGACCCAGGCAAGTGATTCGGATCCTTGTACGCGGCTCTCATAGATTGCGTCATAGGTGCCGAAGTTGTGTCCCATTTCCAGGTCGTTCACCACACTCAGATCGGGTTCTCCTGTGGCCCCGGGAAAGTTGTAGTGCCGTCTTGAATATTGACCGAGAACGGTGTTGACCAGGTTGGGCTTCAGCACCGAATCCAGCGTTCCCACCACTGATTGATCGCGGATGAAGAGATTACGCGCTCCGCTCGGAGAGCCAATACCGCCGCCATCCTCCGTGTTGCCGATCAATTCACCCAGGTCGCGGGCATCCTCCACTACATAGCGCAACGCGAAGCGATTGTTCGTGTTGATTTGATGATCGAGCTTGGCAAATCCGTAGTCG
Organism: Acidobacteriaceae bacterium; assembly: GCA_003140075.1. Classification (GTDB taxonomy): domain Bacteria; phylum Acidobacteriota; class Terriglobia; order Terriglobales; family Acidobacteriaceae; genus Sulfotelmatobacter. The sequence continues at coordinate 9,439 of PLIO01000128.1, forward strand.
TTATTGACCGTCTTCAGCACCGACTGGAGATAGGAGAAGGGCGAACCGGTGCACTGCGCGGGAGGAAGACTACAGCCTTCGGGGGAGAGTCCTAGGTAGGCCTTCGATTGATCGATGTTCGCAATATTGTTGACCAAGTCGGGGGCGTAGGTGGGAGACTGACCGCTCCTCCTACCCTCGTAGTTCAGGAAGAAAAACGTTTTGTCCTTGCGGACTGGGCCTCCGAGAGTGCCGCCGAATTGGTTTTGCCGCAGGGCATCGGGCAGGGGCGACGGTTGCAGAAGCGAGCGCGCGTCGGTGGCGCTGTTCTGCAGGTAGTCGTAAACCGAGCCATGGAAGTTGTTCCCACCGGTCTTGGTGACGATGTTAACGATACCACCGAGCGCCCGGCCGTACTCGGCGCCAAAACTGTTGTTGACCACGCGAAACTCTTGCACGGAATCCTGAGGCGGCGTGGCGCGCTGCACCCCGCTCACCGAGTTCACGAAGTCCGCGCCGTCCACCGTGATCTCGTTGCTGAACGATCGCATGCCGCCAAAGGAGATTTGCGTCACTTCGAATTCCGTAAACGTGCTACCCAAAGCCGTCCGGCTCTTGGCAACACTGGGCGTTAGAAGAGCGAAGTCGGTAAAGAGGCGGCCGCTGATGGGCAAGTCCTGAATCTGTTGCGCCTGTATCACCTGGCTGATCTCGGTCCGCGTTGTCTCGACAACAGGAGCTTCGGTGGTCACGGTGACCAGCTCAGAGGCTGCCGCCACCTTGAGAGTCACATCGACGGTGGCAGTTTGACCGACCGAAAGCTCCATGCCGGTGCGCGTGTATTTCCCGAAGCCCGCATAGCTGACGGTCAGCTCATAGCGCCCCGGCGGCAGGCTGGGCACCGCGTAATAACCGGTGTCGTTCGATGCGGCGGTGAAGGTCTGGTTGGTATCCAGTGAGCGGACCGTAATCGCGGCCTTGGCGACGGGGCGCCCCCCCGAATCCGTCACCGTTCCATTCAACAGGGCGTAGCTGGCCTGGGCTGAGGCACATTGAATCGACGCCAAAGCCACCAACAGACCACACAAGCAGACAGACAGCCGACGTGATTTCATGAGATCTCCTGTCATTCGAGCGAACGTGCGTTCGATTCACACTCAAACAGCCGGCATCGCCCCTCAGCCTCCGTGCGTCAACGGGACAGACCGGCCCCACACTTCCTGCGCCGTCTCGGCCACCAGTCGCAGCTTCGCTTCCTGATCAGCAGCGGTGACGGCATTGCCTTCCATGGTTGAAGCAAAACCACATTGCGGACTGAGGGCCAGCCGCTCCAAGGCGACAAAAGCGGAGGCGGCTTCAATTCGCCTCTTCAGTTCGTCCTTGCTCTCCAGGCTGGGTTTCTTGGAACTCACCAGACCGAGCACAACGGTGCGATCTGCTGGCACCTGCCGCAGCGGCTCGAAACCGCCGGAGCGCTCGTCGTCATACTCCAGCAGGAATCTTTGGAACTTGGTATTGCGGAAGATTTTTGTGATTGGGCCATAGTCGCCGGCGGCGTAGAACTTGCTCTGATTGTTTCCGCGGCAGAGGTGCAAGCCAAAGGCGATGCCGGGATGATCGCCGATCACCGCATTATCCATTTCGATCGACAAATCCAGCAGGCGGTCCGGATCATTGCCGCGCTGCCGATAACCCTCGCGCAATTCGGGATCGAGCAGCGCGGTGTACTGCGGCGAGTCAATCTGGATGTAAGTGCAACCAAGGCGAATCAACTCGCTCACCTCATCGCGCAGTATGTCGACTAAGTCGGCGAGGTAGGCGTCGATCGTCGCGTATGCCCCGGTTGACTTTTTGCTGTCGTAATAAGCCGCAGCCTGCTGCGCGCTGATGATCGTGGTCTTGCCCGGGTGCTTGGTGCGCGCGCGCACATAAGTAAATTCTTCCGCGCAAAGGGGCCGCTTGCGGCGCAGTTTGGAAACGACCACGGGACGAGGCAAAACCAACTGCTCGCCCTTTTCGTCGCGGAATGGAATTGCCCAGCCGCCGTATTTGTCGAAGCCTTCGACGGCGTCAATCAAGTGTCCGTAAAAAGCGTAGCGGCGCACCTCGCCGTCGGTGATCACTTCCATGCCAGCGAGAATCTGCAGGTCGATGCATTCGTCGACGGCCCGGTCTTCCACTTGTTTGAACGCCGCGTCGGTAAGGTTTCCAGCCGCGAAGCGATCGCGGGCTTCTTTTAGATACGCGGGACGCAAGAGACTTCCAACTACATCGCTACGATACACGCCGGCCTCCACGAACTGCGCATCATCGAAAGCAACCCGGTTCGACGGACTCAACCTTCTCGTCGTGGTCCACGAGAGCAACGAAGCGGCATCACTCTAATCCAGTTCACGCCGGAGTTACAAGTGGGAACTATGATCTCACCATATGGTATGTTGCACGATATTTGGTTACTTTTCTGTGCCCTGCTTGGGTTACTTTGAAGTGCCTTTTACCAAGGGGCATTGCTGGGGAGTATGATGACGCTCCAACCGGCGCTGCCTCGCGATGCTGGAGTCGACAATGAATCCGAATATCAAAGCTACTGTCGTGGGAAGTTATCCGGTGCCCTCATGGCTGGTGGGTAATACTTCGCGGCTTGTTCTTCGCGATGCGGTGATGGCGGTGTTGAAGACTCAGGAGCTCGCTGGTCTGGACCTCTTGACTGACGGTGAACTCATGCGTTTCGACCCCAGCCATCCGGAGACCAACGGCATGGTCGATTATTTTGTCTCGCAGATGGAAGGTATTCGCAGTCACTTTGCTCTTTCGGATTTCGATCGCTTCCGTTCCGATCGCGCCGCGTCGGCTCGATTGCTGACGGCGGGCATGGTGATCGGCAAAATCGGCGAAGGCACGTTGAATCTTCCGCGCGACTACGAGGTCGTGGCTCCGCTCACAAAGATGCCGCTGAAGTTCACTTGCACCGGTCCGCACATGCTGTCGCGCATGATGACAAACTGTTTCTACCCCGACATTGCCGACCTAGCCATGGACATGGCCGCCGTGTTGCGGCGCCAGCTCGAATCTATCGAAGCCGATGTGGTGCAACTCGATGAGGCCTGCATCGCGGGCTATCCGCAGGATTCGTCGTGGGCCGCGGAAGCGATCAACCATGTTCTGGACGGCATCCTCAACGAGCGCGCCGTTCACATCTGCTTCGGCAATTACGGTGGACAGCCGATCCTCCGCGGCTTCTGGCGCGATCTGGTTCCCTTCCTCAATTCTTTGCATGCCGATCATCTCGTGCTCGAATTCGCGCGGCGCGGCTATGACGAACTCGATGTCTTCACCGATCTGGATCCGAAGATCGCACTCGGCATCGGCCTGATCGACATCAAAGACAACGAAGTGGAAACGCCCGAACTCGTGGCCTCACGCATCGAGCAAGTGGTGAAGACATTGGGGGCGGAGCGTTTGCGCTATGTCCATCCCGATTGCGGCTTTTGGATGCTGCAGCGCAGTGTGGCGGATCGCAAGATGCGCGCGCTGGTGGAGGGACGGAATCTGTTCGAGGGCAGGGCTTAGGGTACTGCGATGACGGGCTCAGGACAGGCTGCACGCATGCCAGGAGCGATGACGGCTGCATTCATCAGCGAGGACGAAAAAACACAGGTCCGCGCCGTCGTGTTCGGTCATCTCGCAGGAATTGTTCTGGCTCCCACAGTGAAAGCCCTGTGGGATCGGCGCGTGTTCGATCTATTCGGGTCTGCCGGTGAGTGGGTGGAGTTCGACCGGCTCGCGCGTGAGACCCGCGCCAATCGCGGTTATTTGCGAGTCGCGTTACGGCTGTTGGCATCGTGCGGCTGGTTGAAACAGCAAGTCGAGAGCGGACACGCTCCACGCTATGCCCTGACGGACGAAGGAAGAGTCGCAGTGAACACGGCGCCACTTCTGTACGGTGAAGTGCTTTCGTTTGTTGCCAAAGCAGTCTTCCTGGAAGATTTTCTGTTCGGGACCTCGGACCGGCCCGTGCTTCCGTCGCTGCAGGAATTGGTTCGCCGATCGGGAGAGCGATGCGGTCTGCAATTTGACTCGGATCCCATTGTTAGCCGGATAGGAAATCAGATTCGCGGACACCTCGACGGCATGCTCGTCGGACCCGCCATGGTTGCTTTAGCGCGCGCCGAGATTCTGATTCAACTCGAACACCCGATAGAGCTGACTGCCATTGCCGCGAATCGCGCGAGCCTCACCTGCATTCTCGACTTACTGATGACGCAGGGATGGATCGCGCGTGACAAGAATTCCGTGAGCCTGACCGCGTCCGGCCGTTACGCGGCCCAGATTGCAACATCCTACGGAGTCACGGTCTCCTACCTTCCACTGTTCGACAATGTGAGCACTCTTTTGTTCGGCAATTCTCGCATTCCGCGCATGGACGAAAGTGGAGTGGAGTTGCTCGTCAACCGCGGCATGAACGTCTGGGGCAGCGGTGGCGCGCATAGCACATATTTCAAGAAGGTGGACGAGGTCATCGTCGAGATATTCAATCGCCCACTGCAGCAGCAGCCTCGGGGCATCTGCGACATGGGCTGTGGCGACGGAAGTTTTCTGGAACACTTGTATTCCGTAGTAAGAGATAAAACCGACCGCGGCAAGGCGCTCGACAAGCATCCGTTGATCCTCGTCGGCGCCGATTTCAATAAGGTAGCGCGCAGGGTCGCCAAGCAAACCCTCAGGAAAGCTGGCATTCCCGTCTATCACGTAATTCCCGGCGACATTAATCGGCCGGCGCAGTTAGCGAGCGATCTGGAGGAACTGAACCTGGACATCCACGATTTATTGCACGTGCGTTCTTTCCTTGATCACAACCGCCCCTACATTCCGCCCGCGAATTACGCTGCCGGCGCGCGCACGGGCAAATCTACCGGAGCCTTCGCGCATTTGGGGAAAGAGATTTCGTGCGACGAACTGGAAGAAAACTTGACGCGCCACTTGCGGCGCTGGGCGCCTTATGTAGGACGTTTCGGCTTGCTGGTGCTGGAACTGCACACACTACCACCGGACGTCACGACCGCAAATTTGTCCAGGACGCCGGCCGTGGCTTATGACGGTACTCACGGATTCTCCGATCAATACTTAGTGGTGCTAAGAGTCTTCCTGGATGCGGGCATAGAATC
>PLIO01000210.1 GCA_003140075.1 Acidobacteriaceae bacterium
ACAACGTCGGTGTATTCGGCTTTCCCAGTCACTTGCAACTTCCGTACACGCTTCAATGGAATGCCAGCATCGAGCAGGCGCTGGGCAAATCGCAGGCTCTCACCATCTCCTATGTCGGTTCGCATGCGGCGAGATTACTGCAGCAGAATGAATTTGAGCCCGCCAACAACCCAAACTCCAGCTTCTTTATCTTCGTCGAGAATGGCCTGACATCGGACTACGAGTCGTTACAAGGTCAGTTCCGGCGAAGGCTGAGCGGCGGTCTGACGACTCTGGCGTCTTACACGTGGTCGCACTGTCTTGACTATGGGTCCCAGAATTATATTTTTGGGTACCAGCGAGGGAACTGCGACTTTGACGTCCGGCACAATCTTTCAGCCGCTTTCTCCTATGATCTCCCGAATGCGGGATATAACGGATTTGTGAACGCCGTGCTGAACCACTGGGGTCTCGATGGCCGCTTTATGGCGCGAACGGCCTTTCCGATGACTTTGAGTGGAAACGAACTGCTGCAACCGAATGGGCAATTCTATGACGCGGGACTGAGCTTTGTTCCGGGTGAGCCAGTCTATCTCTACGGCGCCAATTGCGCCAGTGTACTTCAAGGGTTGGGGGATCTTACTCCGGGGCAGGGATGTCCCGGAGGCCGTGCGATCAATCCTAATGCTTTTGCTAGTGTTAGCTCGGGTTTCGGTGATGCGCCGCGCAACTTTGCGAGACTTTTTGGGGCTTGGCAGATGGATCTAGCAATCCGGCGCGATTTCCCGATCCGTGAAGGACTGAAGCTGCAATTGCGAGCCGAGTCTTTCAATATCTTTAATCGTCCGAATTTCGGGAGCATTAATCCGCACTTCGGCCAGAGCACCTTCGGACAAGCCACGGGCACACTTGCGAACTCGCTGGGTGTTCTGAGTCCACTCTACCAACAGGGTGGCCCGCGCTCAATGCAGTTCGCGCTCAAACTAATCTTTTGACAGCCGTCGTTCGCAGAAAGGCCTGCGGATGCATCCCAGGTGGCCCTTTTTCGCTTTTTAGAGGAGAATGAAAATTGCATAGACTTGCGCCCCTAAATGTCAATACGCTGAAGTTTTTCCAAATATGTCAAACCCGGGCGCAACAGTGGTTCTCAGTTTGCATTAGTCACCAGTCACGAATTTCTTCGTTCTCATGTGTTGTATCAATCTTGGCCCTGTCTTTATCCCTCCCCTGGGTCGCTACTGGCGGCCGCGTGCAACAAACAAAGAGATCCTTCACGATTACCGACGAAATCGAGCTGACACAGTTTGGTAATCAATATTGGGGACAAGCGACGCAGTTTTCGCCGGACGGCAGCTACTTCGCCGTCGACATAGAGCGTGGTCGTTTGGACGTGAATCGCGTTGAGGATTCCCTACGATTCTACCGCACTCAGGAAGTCGATAACTTCTTCATGCATTCTGATAAGTCACAGCCCCCGCCTCCAGTTTGGGCTGTGGATCGCTCTGACAGGGAGGGACCGGTAATCACGGATTGGCGCTGGCTACCGGACTCCAGCGGGGTGGCCTTCCTGGAGCGCGGGAGTGCGGGAAATAGCCGGCTAGTTCTGGCCGACCTCAGAAGGAAGACAATCGAGCCATTGACTTCCACAACGGAGATAATCGGTGCTTTCGACGTGCGCGACCGACGATACTATGCATATACAGTCGCTGATCAGGCAGAAGTGAAGAAATGGCAGGTGGAACGTCGGGCAGCAGCGATTGTGGGTACTGACCGTTTCCTAAACGAACTGCTTTTTCCTGACGATCCACTAGTGGTCCGCAGGTATTTGCATCGGAGCTATCTCTGCGCAGTTGTTAACGGCAAGCACTTAGAGGTCAAGAGTCGTGGTCTTCCGCTCTTTCCTTCCGGCGAATATTTGGCGCTATCGCCTGACGGCGGGTCATTGGTGACGATGCTGCCGGTTCCCGATGTTCCGCCGTCATGGGAAACCCTGTATCCGCCGCCCTTTCCTTCCTCGCCTTACCGAATTCGCTCCAACTATCGGGATGTTAAGTCGGAGGGCAGCTCCGTCAATGAATACGTTCGGATCAATCTACAAACAGGTGCGGTACAACTTCTGACCGACGCACCGACTAGCAACGATGCAGGTTGGTGGGCGGTGCGAGCCACTCCCAGTTGGTCGAGCGATGGTCAGGGAATCCTATTACCGGGGACGTTTATTAAATCCAAAGATCAAGAACCGTCCCGGCCGTGTGTTGCCGTTATGGATCTATCTTCTAATAACCGGACTTGTGTAGAGGGATTGAAAGCCCTCACTGAGAACGGTGTCGAGGAAGGCTATCACAGCGTGTTCGGTGCCCGGTTTGCAGGCGGAAACAAGCACCGGGTCATTGTCATCTATAAGAACCCCCAAGAATCGTCGCTTAAAGCCACTGAGTATCAGTGGACGACGGAAGGTGGATGGCAAGTCGCTGTGCAGAGCAAGGGTGTCCGCGAAGTCGGGCAGAACGGCCTCGAGGTCATCCTGAAAGAGAGTTTTGATGATCCTCCGCGACTGGTTGCGATACACAAGGGAATATCGCGAATCATTTGGGATCCCAACCCGCAACTCCACGATGTCGAACTAGGGTGGGCTAGCGTCTACACATGGACGGACAAAGGAGGGCGGGACTGGAGAGGCGGGTTGTTTAAACCAGCCGATTACAAGACGGACCAGCGCTATCCGCTGGTGATTCAGACGCATGGCTTCGCGGAATCATTGTTCCTACCATCTGGTGCATTCTCAACAGCCTTCGCGGCCAGGGCACTGGCTGCGGCGGGAATAGTCGTGCTGCAGGTCGACGACGGCCAATGTCCAAAGTTGACGCCTGACGAAGGGCGTTGCGCTGTCTCAGGTTATGAGTCTGGTGCAAAGCAACTGGTGTCGGAAGGCTTGGTGGACCCAGAAAGGATTGGAATTATAGGGTTTAGCCGCACCTGCTTCTATGTAATGGAGACACTTACCACCGGTTCCCTTGACCTCAAAGCCGCCTCAATCACTGATGGCGTGATGGAAACTTACGTTCAATACATGACAGACATAGGAGGTGGAAACACAGTCGCCCATGAAGCTGATTCAATGATCGGTGCGCAACCCTTCGGCGACGGCCTCCAGCAGTGGCTGAAGCGATCTCCAGGATTCAACCTTCATAAGATGAACACACCGTTATTAGTTGTTGGGGCAGGTCCGGCTAGCGTACTCTTGATGTGGGAACCGTACGCCGGCCTTCGGTATCTGCACAAGCCAGTTGAATTGTTGATGTTAAATACTCATGAGCACATCTTGACCAATCCGGCTGTACGCATGGCATCACAGGGGGGATCGGTGGACTGGTTCCGTTTCTGGCTGAAGCAAGAGGAGGACCCCAACCCTGCTAAAGCCGAGCAGTACGCTCGCTGGCGCGAGTTACGAAAATTGCAAACAAGAGACTGATACTTGATCGGCTAGCCCCCGAGCTGCCTCAAATTAAATCCGACTTTCGAATCAAAGACCTCGATACAGAAGGCACTTGCTACCGATTTCACAGTCGAAGCACGCATTACTTCGATGTTCCGGCAGAAGCTTATTTAGTTTTCCCAGTCTTCATACGCAGATACGATCTCATGGTAAATCGGATTCTCATGTGGACCTTGCGGTGCCTTAGTTTCGAGGCTCTGAATGACATCGATTGCGAATAACAAGTGAGGTGATTCTGGCGCGTTATAAATCATCTTCTTAATTCTCTCTTTCTTGCGAAACTATACAGACTGCCGGAGCGCCCGGTACTTCGGACGCTCCGGTAGAGATTTACTTACTCCTCCCAATCTTGGTACGCAGACGCGAGCTCACGGTCGATTGGGCCGTCATGTTCACCTTGAGGCGTCTTGCTATTGACATCCTGAATAGCATTGATCGCAGGCTTCAATGCATTTATTTCTGGGGTTTCATATTTCATGGTTTTCACCTCCCTTCTTTGTTGGTGTCGGCTTTCCAGCTGCTAGCTAGCTGAACTCTTGGGCTGAGGGACCACTTTGGAATTCCGGACTTCAAGGGACGAGGTGTGGTATCTCGCTGTTGAACGCTGGTCCGTCAGGAATCCCTGGATCGCGAGGTGACGTAGCCACGACTCGAGCATCAATGTGCGCCTCAAGTTCCAACTGGGCACTTCCTGGTTGAGTCGAGCTCTTTGGAAGGCTTCCGAAAATCGACTTGAATCGATGATCCCTGTTGAGCTACTTACCAGTTGCTGATCTATCTCCGGCAAGCTCACCCATTGTGTTGAGGCGGATTTCCTCGGCTCTTGCGGAACAAACGCCTTCTGCCTTCTTGCCAGGAGTTCGTCCGGGACAATACCCGCAAGCGCCCGCTTCATCAGGGAACGGCGTTGGCCTACGCGAACGAGCTGTTCCCGCGGGATCGCGTACAGGAATTCCAGCAAATCGCGGTCGAGATAGGGATAGCGCACTTCGCGCAACAACTCGGCCCAGAGTCCACAATGCGCCAATAACCTTCGCACACCATCCAATTTGCTAAGACCGGCCTGAAAACTTGGTAAAGGACCTAACAGTTTCACTCTGGATGGATAACCGTGAAGGGCAGCCTGATTACGGCGGACGAAGCTCCGACGCAGCCAGGTAGCCGGCCGCATCTCTTTGGGTACACCTGCGAGTGTGAAAGGTAAGAATCCTTTAGCGGCTTCCCAGAATAAAAGGGTCCGAGTTGTTCGCATTTTGGCAGCCCAAGTGTTCAGTTGACGCGTGAGCCTAAAGAAGCGTCCTCTTGCCAGGAGATTCTGAAGTTCTGGGCTTGGAGTCGGTACCCCCCCGCCTGTGACCTCGTCCCCCCCGATTCCGGAGAGCACGACTCGATGCCCGTGTGACATCATGTACGCGGCATACTGCTGAAAAAGTTCTGAGTTGCGAATTCTCGGCGAGGGAGTCGCCCTAAATCGGTCGCTCATGACCTCGAGTTCAAAGAGGCTTTCTGACTCGCCATCTATCGACGAGCCGAGATCGATGTGGCAGCCGGTGCGACCGCGCTTTTCTTCGACCCTTGTGAAATATGGGCGTTCGTCAAAACCGGGGTTGGACTCGTTGTACCAAGAGATCGTGTCGAGACGTTGGATTTCAGTTGTGCCGCGGGCCACGCTATCGGCGATGCAGACGATGGAAGAGGAGTCCATCCCGCCGCTGAGTTCTGCGAGGATGGGGCGATCTGAGCGAAGTCTGCGCCGCACGCTCGTAGCTAGGCCGACACGGAAGTGCTCTTCGTATTCGGCGTCGGTGCGGTAGCGGATTCTCTTGTTCGGATCGAAGTCCCAATGCTTGCAGACGATGTGCTTTTCCGGGTGGAGAAGGACGAACGAGGACGGCGGGACGCTGTAAATGCCGAAGTAGGGCGTCAGATGGACAGCAGGGAAGCGTGAGAGCCACCCGCCGATGTACTCTTCGTTGATCGAGAACGTTCGACCAGGAAATCGGACGAGGGGGTCGAGGATGGTACTCCAGGCAACTTGGTCTTTATCGATGATGTAGTAGAGATGGCGCGTCCCGACAAAGTCTTTCGCCAAAATCAGGGAGCGGGTGCGAGGATTCCAGATGGAGAGCGCCCAGTCCCCGATCAGTTTTCCCAGGCAGTTCATCCCCCACTTTTCATACGCGGCTGCGACAATGGCCACGTCCGTGGAATCGACGGTCAAGGAGTCGCGCAACTCGCAGATGAGGTCAGCGCGATTGTCCAAGCGGCCGTCCCAGGTGATGACAGCGCCGGGCGGAGAAATGCATGGCTGCTTCTCGCGACGCGATTCCTTCGTTGTGTGAAACGCCCGATACAGAATCATCACCCCGTCTTTTGCGTACATTTGACGGCTATCCGGACCGTACGGCGTCAGGGCGGCACTGACTTTCTCGATGTAGTCCGGTGAAGGCGACTGTCCCTCGAAATTCCATCTCCCAAACTGGACACTCATAATCTGCTCCCCCTGCTCCCGTTCGACCTCGGTAGATTCTTCGCTAGTAGTCTGCCGGAAACAGTTCTCTCGTCCGTCATTCCTCGCGCCGCGAGCACTACTGCGGTTCCGTGTGCGAGGCACGCAGAGAATCTATCCCCGCTAGTCTCTTTGTCAGCCCGGTGCGGAAGCCTGCCAGGCCAACTCCGCCTCACGCGTCGTCTTCAGATTCACGATCCCTGAGGTGCGAAGACTCCTGAGCCACCCTTCGATAAAGATTGTCCGCATCAAAGCGATCGTGGGGACTTCTTCGCCACGCCGCCCCTTCTGCAAAGTAGCAAGAAGGCGTTCGGAATCCACAATTCCGAGCGAACTGCTAAGCATGTTCTGAGTCATCTCCGCGAAATGGGTCCAGTCGTTTGAGATGGCAACCATTGGGGACCGGACGACGAACGCTTTCGTCTTCCTGTTCAGGATCTCGTCCGGCACGATACCAACGAGTGCGCGGCGCATGAGGGAGCGGCGTTGGCTTGGGCGTACCAGTTGTTCCCGCGGGATCGCGAACATGAATTCCAGCAGGCCGCGATCCAGATAAGGATAGCGTTTCTCGAAGGGCGGTTCGAATGGCAAAGCGGTGAGCGCCAGTTGCCGGCGCAAGGCGTCAAGAGTGCCCACATTTTCCTGGAAGCTTGGCAGAGGACCGAATAACTTCGTCCTGGAGGGGTAGCCGGTCAGCGCGGCCCAATGGCGCTTCACAAAGCCGGACTGCAGCCATGGGGCCGGACGCATGTGCTTCGGGACACCCACGAAGGCGGGAGGGAAGAATCCTCGCGCTGCATCCCAGAACAGATGGAACCAGGGCTTTCTCTTTTCCAGCGCCCAGACCTTCAGCTGATGAGCGAGGACGCAGAATTGTGCTTTTGCGAGAAGATTCTCAAGTTCGGGCACGGGTGTGGGCACACCGCCCATAACCTCGTCGCCACCGATGCCGGAAAACACGACACGATTTCCTTGTGAAGCCATACACGCCCTGAACTGCGGAGAAGTGCGGCCATCGTAGCCGGGAGTTGGCACAAAGCGGCCGTGAGGAGATTCGGGCGGAGGTTGAAGTGCGGGGACTTGTTCCGGATCTGGTGCGGCGACGTTGACGTGCCAGCCGATCCGACCGCGCTTTTCTTCAACTTTGGTGAAATAGGGGCGCTCGTTCCAGTTAGGTTCGGCGTCGTCGAAGTACGAGATGGTGTCGAGACGAGGCGTGTCGGCGGCGCCATGGGCGATGATGGTATCGGCCATGCAGACGATGGACGAGGAATCTCTGCCACCGCTAAGCTCGGCGAGAACGGGTCTATCGGAACGGAGTGTGCGCTCGACCGCTTTTGCGAAGACGACGCGGAAGTGCTCCTCGTATTCAGCCTCAGTGCGGTAACGGATTTTGTTCTTCGGGTCGAAATCCCAATATTTGCTCACCGCGTGTTTTCCGGGTCGGAGGAGCACGGACGAAGACGGCAACACGGAGTGAATGCCGACGCAGGGTGTTAAATCCACGGCTGGAAACATAGAAAACCAGCCGGCGATGTATTCTTCGTTGAGAGCGAAGGTTTTACCCGCAAGGCGAACGAGCGGATCGAGGATCGTGCTCCAAGTAACCTGATTGTTGTCGAAAGAGTAGTAAAGATGGCGCGTGCCGATGGGGTCTTTCGCCAGGATCAGCGAGCGGTTGCCAGCGTTCCAGATGGAGAGCGCCCAGTCTCCGATGAGTTTTGCAAAGCAGTCGGCGCCCCATCTTTCGTAGGCCGCAGCGACGATGGCAACGTCAGTGGAATCAAAGGCCAGAACATCCCGCAGCTCCTCGATGAGCTCAGCACAATTGTCCAGGCGGCCGTCCCAAGTGATCACGGCTCCGGAAGAAGAAATATGCGGCTGCTTCTCGCGATGAGATTCCTTGGTGGTGTGAAATGCGCGATAGAGGATCCTTACGCCACCCTTGGAATAGGATTCATTGCTATCGGGGCCATACGGAGAGAGAGCCGCGCTGGCTTTTTCGATGTAGTCCGGGGCAGGCGGCTGGCCTTCGAAATTCCATCTTCCAAACTGGACGCTCATGTATTTTCCTTTGCCCAGAATCTTCAACCTGTCGTTTATTAGCATCGATCCAAGATTGCGTACATTTCCGGCACGTACGGTTTGTCGTTGACCACGCGACCATCCACCTCGACCCAGGCATGCGCCTTGAATGGCAACTGTTGTGCCCCGATTACCATTTGGGCGAATATCCCGTGGCTCTTGAGGAGGCAACTCGTCGCTGCCGAGCGCTGCAAACAAAGCGCCTCTTTCCAGTACCAGATACAAGCCATGTCGACCGCCGAACAAATGTATTCAACTGCGCCTGGCGCAGGCGTCGTCTTTCCCACCGGATAGTTGCGAACCTTGTCGTAGACCGCTGCGAAGTTGCCCCGTGCTAAGTAGAGATCAAATCGAATCAGATTCAAGTACGCTTTCAAAATAAGAAACGACATTGGTCCACACCTCATTCACACCCCCAGCTGCAACTGGCGAGTAGTTCATTCCTGCCCTGCCCTATCACGATTGCGCAATAGATCTCCCGAATCGCAGTCTCCTGTTGATTCCATGATCTTGGTCCCAGCTCAGACTGCCACGCCGGATTCTTGCTCTTCGAGCAATTGACACTTTTTCAAGTTCTGAAGAAATTCGTGCGCGTCTTTCTCCGCAATGTCCCGGCGAACGCCGAACTCCCGGCTGATCTCATCAGCGATCACTGATTCATTGGACCCACTTTTGAGAAGTTCGAGGATTCGCGATCCAACGAAATTCAGGTTAAACATCTGACCTTGCCGAACATCTAGCACAATTGCGCCGTCCTGGTTGTGCGTGCTGCGCACCGTATCAGAAATTCTGTACATTGCTGCCCCATCCCTTGCTTCTTGTTAAAAGAGATGAGCGCACTGTGCCACCCTTCGCCACTGAAAGCCAGTAAAAGGTGAAAAGGTTCGGTAAACCAACATGGGCGAAGAGAAGTTGCTTGCAGACAACAAGATGCGTTGCAGATTTCTTGTGTGGGAAGAATCAATGTGTCCGCTTTTTAATCAGCATTGCCGGTCCTGAGGTCCCCTACTATAGGGCGGCAAGGAACAGAGTCCGCTGCAGATTGTATTTACAGAGAAGTTTCTCGGCGATCTTCGTCGATGGTAGAGGCTGTGGAAAAAGACTGGTTGGAGCGGCGACTCGCAGCAAACTTGAGGGAATGGGGATTGCCGTCTTCAACGATTTCTCCACGGGAAAGAATAAGAAGCCTGCCGAAAGTGGAGAATGTTGAAGCGCGGTGCGAGATGACAATCAGCGTTGACACTGTGAGGCCACGACGAATGTTCCCGAGAACGGCTCTCTCTGAAGAGGTATCAAGACAGGAAGTTGCCTCATCCAATATCAAAATCCGAGGTTGCTGCAGAATCGCTCTTGCGATGGCGAGTCGCTGGCGCTGACCACCGGAAAGTTGGCAGCCTCCTGGTCCGATCCGTTGGTGTAAGCCATCGGGCAACGCCGCAACAAATTCCGAAAGGCCCACGTTACGAATGGCTTCTTGTACTTCATCGTCAGGCGCTGCCGGCCGCACAAAGCGAAGGTTGAAGGACAACGTTCCATCAAACAGGACGGGATCGCGAGGCAGATAGCAGACGTATTGGCGCAGATCCTTGAGTTGAATGTTCCGGATATCTACGGTTCCGATACGAATCGATCCGGAATCGGGGTCGTACAGTCGTGCTATGAGTTTGGCAAGGGTGCTCTTTCCGGCACCGTTCTCCCCAGCGATGGCGACCTGTTCGCCCGATAAGATTCGAAGCGAGGGGATGTGAAGCATTTGTTTTTGCCTTCGATATCCAAACCCGACCTCGGCAAAATCAATCTGGGGAGGATACTCCCGCGGGAGACAAACCGCAGCAGCGGCATTAGTCACGCTTGGGCGCAATTCAAGCCCGGACTTCAGTTGCCGGACACTGGCAAAAGTTTTCTGTGCTCTCGCGTAGAGATCAGCGGCGCCACTGAGAGGATCAAAGAGTTGCGTAACTAAGCCATAGAAGGCCACCAGTCCGCCGACGCTGAAGGTTCCTGACAATACCATTTCGCCGCCGTAGCCAATAACAGCGCACATGGCGAAAACAACCGCCATCGAACTCCATACCGTGAACCAAATGCCGGTGGTGAATAGCTTTTGTTGTGATCTGACTCCGCGAGCCAGGAGCCTGAAGGCCCTTCTTTCCTGGCGTTTTTCTTGTCCCAATAGTTGAATAGGAATCACCGAGGAAAGATGTTCCTCAAGGAAGGTGCTCCACGCCAGGCGATTGCTCTGCACGGTGTCCGCGTTGGCCGCGAGCCTCCGGCGGAAGTGCTGCCGCGCGATGAGAAAGATAGGGACGAGAGGCAGGACGGCCACCGTAAGCCCAGGACTGAGCACGAACATAGTCACCAGCGTGAAGCTGGCCGTCAGGAACATGCGCAAGATTGCGGGCACGAGGTCGGACCCGAAATATGCGACCTCTTCGATCGGCTCTTTGAGCGGGTACATCACGCTACCGACCGGCGTGTCTTCGTAATATTCGGCCGAGAGCGTGTCGAGGCATCCAAGTAGGCTCATTCTCAACGTGAGCGTGAGCCTTTGGGCGGCAGTTAGCATCAAGTAGTTGCCCAGGCTCGTGAGCGCCATCCTGCCCTGGTAGCCGAGAAAGATCAGGCCAACCGCCAATAGGAGCAATCCCATCTTTCTCTGTGGGATGATTTGATCGATGAGCCACTTGAGTACGAGCGGGGTGAGAAGTGCCAAAAGACTGCCGGCGGTGATGCACAGAAAACTAGCCAGATGCCAGTGCAGCAGCGGTCGAATCTGTCCTGAAAGCCACTGGAGTTCGCTGGGTACCCAGGACCTCCAATGTCTTCGTTCATGCGAGAGAGAGGACAACAGTCCCACCTGACGACCGAGGTTAGCTAGATACGGAAAGCTTGTCCATCAAATGAGTGAAGCGTTCGCTTTTCGCTCAATTACGTAGATTATCCCAGCAATCAGTAGGGTTCGGCGTGCAGGACAGCGACTCCGTTTGTCCACCAAACCGACAAGATCACCGGAGCTTTCTTGCCACCGTGACAATTCGGCCAACGACCTCGGCATCGTGGTGGTAGCGCAAATGTTCTGAACGATGGAACTGCTGGGAATACGGATGGATGACCAGACTGCCATTCTCGATGCCGCAACATGCACACAAGTATGTCCCGTCGCGC
>PLIO01000130.1 GCA_003140075.1 Acidobacteriaceae bacterium
GGCCATGGTGCTGGGCGTGCTCGCGGTGGGCGCAATCTACGTTGCGATGAACATGACCTACTTGTACGCGCTGCCGCTCAGCGAGATTGCGCAGCATGAAACCATCGCGCACGCCGCCGCCACCGCACTGTTTTCTCCGCACGCCGCGGTATGGCTTTCGCTCATGATTGCGGTTTCCTGCTTCAGCGCCGCAGCTACCTGCACGCTTTCGGGCGCACGCGTGTATCTCGCGATGGCGCAGGACGGTGTTTTCTTCAAGCGCATGGCGGTCATCCATCCCAAATGGCGCACGCCCGCCTTCAGCCTGATCGGACAAGGCGTCTGGGCCGGGCTGCTCACCCTCAGCGGCCGCTACGATCAGCTCTACACGTATGTGATCTACGGCATGGTGCTTTCCTATACGCTTACCGTCATCGGAATGTTTCTGTTGCGCTGGAAGAGACCCGAGATTCCGCGTCCCTACCGCTGCACGGGCTATCCCTGGCTGCCCGCGATCTACGTGCTGGTGGGCGCGGCCTGGACGCTGAACACGATCCTCACGCGGCCCACCGAAGCTTTCTGGGGCACGGCGATCGTGCTGATTGGCGTGCCCGGATATCTTTATTGGAAGCGGAGTGGCCGGAGGACCGCGGTGCATTCGCCGCCAATTTGACGCGAAGCGGGTGCCGTCATCGACTGATTGACAGGGGTTGGATAAGGGTATAAGTTCTTAGCTGCGTTCTCTTGCCAATCCCCCCAGGACGCCACTCCCCTGTTCATTGGAGGTTCTATGAAAACTATCCTGGGTTTGACCCTCGTACTGCTGTCTCTTGGCGCGTCCGCGCAGCGCCGGCTTGGCCGCCCGACGGTCGAAACATTCCAACAACTGGCCGAGCTAACTGGCACGCAGCCGCTCGCCCTTGTCTCCTTCAGCGTGGCCGTCAGCGGGAACACGCTGGTGATTGGCGCGCCGGACGCTGACGGCTTCGAGGGAGCTGCATACGTATATACGGCCGTCAACGGCGACTGGTCGAATCTTCAGTTGACGGCCACCCTGACGCAATCATCGGGGCAGGCTACCTTCGGGGCCTTCGCCTCTGCGGTCGCAATTAGCGGCGACACCATTGTGGTTGGAGGGTACGATTCCACGACCGAATTGGGGGCCGCGTACATCTATATTAGTCCCTCGGGAAACGTTACCGAGAACGCGGAGCTTACGGTATCGGGAGTTCCGAGCGCCCTCACAGCCATCGCTTTCGACGGCGGCACGATTGTCGCGGGCAGCCCCCTTACCTCTCTTGGTAACGGGATTGAGCAGGGGGCCGCATTCGTATTTGTGGAACCCGCGGGCGGATGGGTAAACATGACGCAGACCGCGCAACTCGCAGCCAACGACGAATCTGCAGGCGCCGAGTTTGGCAACTCTGTTGGTATCAGCGGTCGAACCGTCGTGGTCGGTGCGCCGCGTGCCGGAGTGGACGGCCTGAGGCAACGCGGGCGCGCATACATATTCGTCGAGCCGGCTGCGGGATGGAGTGGGACCCAGGGACAGACAACGGAGCTTGAGCCTTCCGATGGCCTGAAGGAGGCATATTTTGGATACTCGGTTTCTGCGAGCGGGGGCAATGTCGTAGTAGGAGCTCCGCAGCAGACGGTCGGAGCGAACGGAACTCAAGGTGCCGTCTATGTCTATACTGCGCCGTCGACCGGATGGCCGAAGACAATGACGGAGACCGCGGAGCTAACGGCTAGCAGCGGGAAAGCCGGAAGCGAATTGGGTTATTCCGTCGCAATTAGCGACACGACGTTATTGGCTGGCGCGCCTTTTGCTCATAGTCACTATGGCGTCGTCTATGTGTTCAGCGAGGCCACTGGGGGCTGGCAGTCGGGCCCTAGCGGGGTTGCCATATCCGCGTCCGACGGTGCGCCTAACAACGTCTTCGGGAACGCTGTGGGAGTTGGCGGGGGTGTGCTAGCGGTTTCCGCGGTGGGATGGCCTAATGGCAGTACTACCACCGCCGACGGGGCAGTCTACGTGTTCGGCCCGGTTCAGTGACTCTCAGATTACTGAGACAGCGTGCCAGCCTAGGTGTCGATTAGTGGCGCTAGTTCGCGGCCTAAAACATTATCGCGTTGCCGAGGAACTGGCCTTCCCATCGGCGCGCTGGTCCCGCTTCCTGGAGAGATGGAATGAGTTTTTTAGCATCGACGGCCGATGAACGCGTGCTGGGAGTGGAGTTCAACGACGACGCGCTGAGCGTCTCCCTGCGCGATGGACGCATTATCAGCGTGCCGCTGGTATGGTATCCCCGCCTGCTGAACGCCACGCCCGCGCAACGCAGGAACTGGAAGGTCGCCGGCGGTGGCTACGGTTTGCACTGGCCCGATATTGATGAAGACCTTAGTACCGAAGGCTTGCTGCGTGGCGCACCCGCGCCCAAGGTATCGCCGGCCGTACTCGGTGGGCGCAAAGTCTGAGATGCTACTGCATCCCTTGCTGTACCCTCCGTATAACCCCAGTAACTTCTCTCCCACCCCGGTTTGCAGTACCTTGGTGTAGTGACCACAAGTGTGTGACTCTCTGCGCCTTCGCGCCTGCTTTGGAGAAGACATGAGCCGTTCCCTAGTTTTTCGCCTGTTTTTCGTAGGGTTCTTCATTACTGCGCTGTTCAGCGCCTGCTCGCGCGATCCTAACGTTCGCAAGCAAAAGTATCTGGAGAGCGGCAACCGCTATTTCAGCGAAGGCAAATACGCCGAGGCGGCCATCCAGTATTCCAACGCCATCCAGGTCGACTCCCGCTTCGCGGAAGCACACTACCAACTGGGAGAGACTTATCTCAAGCAGGGCAACAGCGCGCGCGCCTTTCAGGAGTTCTCCCGCACCACCGACCTCGACCCGGACAACTATCGCGCCCACATCGACGCAGCCAACCTTTTGCTCGTGGCCCGCAATTCGGATGGATCCGCGAACGACGACTACCTGAAGCAGGCGAAGATACACCTTGACCTTCTTCGCGAAAAACAGCCGCAGAATCCCGAAGTCTTTCAGGCGTGGGCCGACTACTACGCCGCGCAGAACAACCTGGGATCGGCCATGCTGGAGATGCAGAAAGGAATTGCCGCCGACCCCACCCGATCGGAGTCCTACCTGGATATGGCTCTCCTGCAACTGCGCTCGAACTTGCCCGAGCAGGCCGAGGTCAATTTTAAGAAGGCCGCCGAGTTCGGTCCGCAAGCCATGAATGCGCAACTGGCGCTGGGGGGCTTTTATCAGTCGCGCAACCGCATGCCGGAAGCCGAACAGCAGTTCAAGCATGCCATCAGCGTGGGTCCCAAGGACCCGGCCCCGCGCGAAGCACTGGTGCGTTTGTACATGGTGGAAGGCAAGAAGGCGGAGATCGAAGGCTTTCTGAAGCAAACCAAGAGCGACCTTTCGGATAATCCCGATGGATATTGCATGCTGGGCGATTTCTATTTCGCCTCGGGTGACCTGGACAAAGCCACCACGGAATATGCGTCGCTGTACAGCGACCACCCCAGGAATTTGAAGGTCAAGAAAAACTACATCCAGCTCCTGATTCTGAAAGACCGTCTCGACGAAGCGGCCAAGCTGAACAATGAAGTGCTGAAGACAAACCCGAATGACGTGGATGCGCTGGTCTATCGCGGGCAGATACGGATCCACCAAAACGACGCGCCCGGCGCCGTGGACTCGTTGCAGCACGCGATCAAGAACGACTCCAACAGCGCCGTGGCCCACTATCAGCTCGGCGTGGCCTTCGATTTGCAGCACGATGACGAGCGGGCGGAATCGGAATGGCGCGAGTCGGTGCGCTTGCGTCCCGATCTTACGGACGCGCAACGCGCTCTGGCCGGGCTGGAACTACGCCGCGGCGATCTTGATGCGCTCACGCAAACCGCGCAGCAGATCATCGCCAACGCGCCTTATGCCCCCGACGGCTACCTGATGCGGGCGCTGGCGGAGATGAATCGACAGAAGTATTCCGAAGCCGAGCAGGATCTGCACAAGGCGGCGGAGATTGTTCCGGGGAGTCCCGCTCCCTATGTGCAAATGGGCAACCTTCATCAACTGCAGAAGCAATACGCGGAGGCGATCAAGTTTTATCAGCAGGCGCTCGATAAGGATGCGTCGTCCACCGATGGGCTGCAGGGAATCATGAATACCTATCTGGCGCAGAAGCAGCCCGACCAGGCCATTGCCGCCGCGCAGGCGCAAATTGCCAAGTCGCCCAACAGCAGCGGTTTCTATGACCTGCTAGGCTCGGCGCTGTATCAGAAGAAAGACTTGAACGGCGCCGATGCCGCCTTGCATAAGGCGATCGAACTCGATAAGAATAATTCCGACGCGCTGTTGAAGCTGGGCGAGGTGCAGGCGGCGCAGGGTTCGGTAAGCCAGGCTCTGGCCACGTATCAACAGTCCATCAAGGATCACCCGCGCGAGATCCCGTTCTACATTCTGGCGGGCGAGATGTATGAATCGCAAAGCAATTGGGATCAAGCCAAGGCCATGTACCAGAAGGCGCTGGAGATTCAGCCGGATAATCCGCTGGCCTCAAACAATCTGGCGTATGTGATGCTGCAGCAGGGCGGCAACGTGGACGTGGCGCTGGCGATGGCGCAGACGGCGCGGCGCGGCATGCCCGATTCGTCGAATGCCGCGGACACCTTGGGCTGGGCTTATTTTCACAAGGGCGTGTATCAGTCGGCAATCGATCTGTTCCAGGAATCGCTGCGGCTGAGCGAGAAGCGAGGCGCGGCCGATGACCCGACGGTGCACTATCACCTGGGGCTCGCTTACCAAAAAGCGAACCAGCCGGCACAGGCACGCCAGCAACTGGAGCGCGCGCTGAAGATCAATCCCAACAACAATGATGCGCGCAAGGCGCTGGCGGAGTTGCGCGGGTAGTTGGCGTCCTGCGGAGTGAAGCGCGCGATCAGTCTGCGGCTACGGTTTGATTTCCTTCATCAGCCTCGGGGCGGCGGGCGGCGCGGTTCGAGGGCAGCCCGGCGTCGCGGATCTTGTAGAGCAAGGCGCGGTAGCTGATGTTCAGGGCACGGGCGGCTTGTTTGCGGTTCCAGTGATGATGCTGCAGCACTTTCAGAATAATCTTGCGTTCCAGTTCATGCACCGCCTGCCGGGTGATCTTCTTCAGCGAGATCGGTCCGTCGACGGAAATATCGGCGCTGAAGAAATCCGGCTCGTGCGGGCGAAGATCGCCGGAAATGGATTCTTCGGTGCCGAGGATGACGTAACGCTTCATTAGATTTTCCAGCTCGCGGACGTTACCCGGCCAGCGGTATTTCGCGAATGCGTTCATCAAATCGGCGGAAAGAGGTTTGGCGCGCGAGTTGAACTTGCGGTTGTAATACTCGAGGAAGTAAGCGACCAGCTCCGGAATATCGGAGGCACGCTCGCGCAACGACGGCATGCGAAGATTCACCACGTTGATGCGATAGAACAGATCGGCGCGGAAGGTGCCGCTCGCGATTTCGTCTTCCAGTTTTCGATTGGTGGCGCAGACGACGCGGACTTCGACTTTCTTGTCTTCCTGCGCGCCGATGCGGCAGAACTGACCATCCTGCAGAAGCTGCAAGAGCTTGGACTGCAGGCTCATATCGAGTTCGGAGATTTCATCGAGGAATAAAGTGCCGCGATGCGCCATCTCGACCCGGCCGGGCTTCATGCCAAAGGCGCCGGTGAAGGCTCCCTTTTCGTAGCCGAACAGTTCGCTCTCGAGCAGCGTGCCTGGAATCGCGGGACAATTCACCTTCACCCAGGGACCCGTTTTCCATGGCGAAGCGGCATGGATCATGCGGGCGATGATGTCTTTGCCAGTGCCGCTCTCTCCCTGAATGAGCACAGGAACATTCGCGCCGGCAATTTTGGCCAGCCTTTCGCGCAGAGAGCGCATGACGTCCGTGCCCCCAAATATGACTGCCTCAGGGGGCATTTCTCCGAGAGGCTGGATGAGGGAGCTAACCGGGTTTGAAGTGCTCATAGGTGTTCCTGGCTTTGCGGCGCAGGCTTATGGTCCGATGTGCATCCGGAGAACCAAACACAGGGGAGCAGACCCGTACGCTATCAGGCTAGCCTATGTGATTGATGAAAAGCAACTTACTAAAGAATGACCGGGGTAACAGCGGGTAATGAGCGGGGTGGGAAGTTACCCGATCCGGTGGGTTAGGTAGGAGAAAAGATTTTCACACAACAGAAGCAAGCTTCCGTCGCGGCGGTTTCACGCGGGCGTGGCCGTTGAGCAGCGGACGGGAGAACTTGAGGCCAACCAGGTTGTAACCCTGGGCATGCTGCATGCGCAGGACCTTTGCGCGGAGGCTGCGTGCGACCTTGGGCAGAGCAGCCAATGCGGCCAATGGGGCACTTGGAATCTCCAGCGAAACCTGCGCTGAGGAGGGCAAAGCGCGGCGAACCGCCAAGAGCATGCCACCAGCGGATACGTTCAGAGCGGTGGCAAACTCCAAGAACTCTCTTTCCTGCGCGACCTGGCCCCGCACAAAGACGGGGATTGCCAAAGGCAGACGGGGCCACCTTCGACGCTCGGCCGCTGGAGTACTTGGGTTCACACACACCCCTTCCTTCGCTGTTAACCGGAGAATTCAAGCATCTTTTGGGCCAAAGCAAGCGTTAAGGGCAACATCCCAGAAGCAAAGGGTAACAAAGCCATAGAGAAACGGTTAGAGCCGGGAATCGAACCCAAAAGAACGGCAAAGTGCTGGCTTTTCATGGTCTTCGAGTCGGGGACTCGTCCTACGCCACAGGGGTGGACCGAAGCTGAAGATCAGGCTTGGAGTGCAAGGTTTTGCCACACTTGGGTAATCGGCTTGCATTTTTCGTTGACAATGAAAACTGCCATAGCATACGATTTTGGTACAGCATTCTTCCTCACCAGTCGAGTGCAATCCCCCCTTTCGGTACTACGCCACCAGACCTTATGGCCACCGTGCAAAAGAATATCTGTGTTTCCCGACCTGGCGAAGGAAAGACGGGCGCAGTGGTGTCTCGGGCCGCGGAGGCAGGGGAACTCGATCCCGCGGATTTGCAGCAGGCCTACTCCGATTTGCAGCAGCAATTTCAGCGTACAACCAACGCCCTGGGCTCCGCAGCGCACGACCTCAAGACGCCGCTGGCGATTCTGAACGGATACGTGGAGTTGCTGCAGAGCGAAAAGCTGGGACCGTTGAATGTGCGGCAGCGGGAAGTGCTGGGCGACATGCAGATGAGCGGCAAGCGGCTGCAACAGTTCATTCAGGATTTCCTTACCTATAGCGCCCTAGAAACTGGCGGCCTGAAGATGCAGTTCGCGGCTGGCAACATCAACGAGTGCCTGTCGGAGGTTTGCCGTCTGTGGTCGGCTCGCTTTCAGGAAAAAGGACTGGCGCTTTACTTTCTGGCGAATGAAAAATTACCCGTGTTTCCTTTCGATCTTCCAAAGCTGGAGCGCGTGATTTCGAACTTGCTGGAGAACTCTTTCAAGTTTATTCCGCAAGGCGGAACGGTTTGGCTGCACGCGGAACCCTACATGTGGGAGCGGCGCGCCACGGCTCAGCCGGCATCGGCGGGTGAGAGACGCCGGCTTGAAACATCGCAACCGAATTCGGTGAAGGTCAGCGTGTCCGACACAGGTCCGGGAATCCCGGCGGAGTTTCATCAGGAAGTGTTCGATGATTTCTTCCGCCTGCCGGGCAATGAAAATCAGGAAGGCATGGGGCTTGGCCTAGCGATTGTGCGCCGCCTGGTACAAGGCATGGGAGGGAAAGTCTGGGTGGAGAGCGATCCCGGCGCGGGCTGTAAATTTTCATTTCTGATTCCCTTCAAACCTACCTCGGAATCTGCCGGCAAAGGAAAGAATCGATGAGCGAAACCGCGAAGATTCTGCTGGTGGATGACGAACCGGCCATGCTCCGCTACATCAAGACTCTGCTGGAGGTCGACGACTACAAAGTGGAAACCGCGTCGACCGGCGAAGAAGCTCTGCAGCGCGTGGAAAAAGGCATGGAGCCGGACCTGGTGTTGCTGGATGTTCTCATGCCGGGAATCGATGGACTGGAGACGCTGGAACAACTCCGGCAAAAGCGGCCGGGGGTGAAGGTCGTTATGCTTTCCTGCGTCAACGACACGAAGAAGGTAGTGCAGGCCATGCGCCTGGGCGCGCAGGACTACCTGACCAAGCCCTTTCAGAAAGCGGAACTGGATGCGGTGATCGACCAGTGCCTGGGCCAGGGTAAGGGGCCGGTCGGAGGCGAAGTCGAGGAAGTGGCCGACGATGTGTTCTTTATCGCGGCCAGTCCGGCCATGCGCAAGATTCGCTCGCAGGCGGCGCTGGTGGCGAATGTGGATATTCCGGTATTGCTGCTGGGCGAGAGCGGAACCGGCAAGGAAGTGCTGGCCCGGCTGATTCACAAACTTTCGCCGCGCGCGCACAGAACCTTCCTGAAGGTGAACTGCGCAGCCGTTCCCGCCGATCTGCTGGAAAGCGAATTATTCGGCTACGAGCCGGGAGCATTTACCGGCGCGACGCACGCCAAGCCCGGCAAGTTCGAAATATGCAACAAAGGTACGATCCTGCTCGATGAAATCGGCGAGATGCCGCCAGCGCTGCAGGCCAAGCTGCTGCACGTGCTGCAGGACCAGCAATTTTCTAGGCTGGGAAGCCGCACCGTGATCAAGGTGGACGTGCGCATCCTGGCGGCGACGAATATCGACATCCCCCAGGCGCTCGCGACCAAGCGCTTGCGCGAAGATCTCTATTACCGCCTCAACGCGTTCACTTTGCAACTACCGCCGCTGCGCGAACGCAAAGAAGAGATTCCCATTCTGCTGAAGCATTTCATGACGCGCATGGCCGAACAATATGCGCGGCCTCAACTTCCACTTTCCCAGCCGCTGCTGGAGGCCTGCCAGGCGCATTCGTGGCCAGGTAATTTGCGGGAGTTGAACAACTTCCTGAAGCGCTACCTGATCCTGGGTGACGAGAAGCTGGCGGCGGCCGAATTGCAGCCCCGGCACGACGGCAACGGCGGTGGGGGCGCGCGCGTCGATTCTGGAGCGACGAACCGGGAAGCCGGCGGCTTGAAATCGCTGGCTCGCAATGCTAAGGACGAAGCCGAAGGAGAAGCCATCCGGCAGGCGCTCGAACAGACGAACTGGAATCGCAAGCAGGCCGCGGCGCTTCTGCAGATCAGCTACAAAGCGCTGCTCTATAAGATTCGGCAATACGGCATCGCCGAAGCCAAGAGCCACCACAAGCTCTCCGCCGGAGCATAGATCCGATCGCCAAGACGGATCCCAGCCTAGATCAACCTAATGCCCCGCTTCGATCCTTAGCTGGAATTGCTTGCCGCCCAGCTAAGGAAAAACCTGTCTCAACGCCTACTGCACCGTCAGAGTGAACCCAATACTCTGAGAATTCGTGCCCGAGGTCGCCGTCACCGTGAGAGGATACGTGCCCGCCGGGGTTCCGCTCACTACCGGCTGCTCCTTGGTATGGCTGCACGCCGGCAGCAGCACGACGAGCGCGAAGAGCGTCGATAGCGCGAGGAAACCCAGCAGCCGGTTCCGCCTGCGTTTGCGGCTGCCGAGACTCAGCAGAGCCAGGCCGGGAGCCATCAGCCACAAAGCATAGACGGGGCCACGCCATTTCGTGGAGGTGATCGTGGTCGGGGGGCGCGCCGTGGTGGTCACACTGAGCGCACTCGACTGATTATTGCTGCCATTAAAGCTGAGCGTGGCCGGCTGGAAACCGCAACTCGCGCCCACCGGCAGGGAACTGCATTGGAACGAGACGTTGGCGCCGAACCCTGGGCTGGCGTTCACGTCCACTGAGTAGTGCGCGGTGCTGCCGGCAACCACGGTGGCGGATGAGGGCAGGATGCTCGCCGAAAAATTGGTTGCTTCGAAGGTGGCAGTAGCCACGTTCTGGGTACTCGTGTTGTTCGGGTTGCTCACGGTGGCCTGTAGCGAGCCATTGCCGATCCCGTTCGGCGTCACCACCATTACGACGGAGGATATGGAACCGGCTTGCAGCGTGGGGATTACGCAGGACACAGTGCTGCCGAGAGGCGCACTGCAAGTGCCCGACCCGGCTGTCGCGGTACCGAGGGTCGCCGTGGAATTAATTGAACTACCAAAGTTGAGCTGGCCAATTACAGTGATGTCGGTGGCTAAATCCGGGCCCAGGTTGGTCACGGTGAAGGTCATGGTTACGCCGGTGCCGGCTGCGACCGCTCCTCCGGTCGGCGAGACCACCACCGCGGGGCAGTTCGGAGGGCCAATGCACAAACTGCTCTCTGATTGCAGCTTGACCGCGAATGTGTCAGGCGCCACGCTGATGTTGGGCTGCAACGGGTTGACGGTCTCCAGGTTAGTAGACGTGGTATCGCCGGCAAAGTAGGTGTTGAGGCTGGAATCGAGCGTAATGCTGGTGCCGCGATCCACACCGTTGCCGCCAAAGTATGTCACATAAGAGCCCACCGCACCTTGGCCCGACACCGTCGCCGTATAAATGCGGGCAAAAAAAGCGTTCTGCGTGCCGTTGAGCACGCTCTGAATCGGACCCGCGCTCACCGGAAAATCTATGGCTTGGTTGAAGACGCCTTCCACGCCGGAACTGGTAGAGCCGGTGATCAGCGCACCCTGCGCGGGATCCGCAGTGATCGCCAGCCCGCTATCGTTCCCAGTTCCACCAAGATATGAAAAATAGGCCAGGTTCAGAACCCCTGTGCTTCCTACAGTCGGGGTGAGATTCGGGAACCGCGCCACGTAGGCGTCGGTCGGCACTGGCGAGCCCCCAATTGCCGGACAAGCCGTTCCCGCCGCCGGATTGAGGGGAGTATCGAGGCACGTCTGGAAGGCCCCAATCGAGAGCGGAAAGACGAAATCACTCGAATTGGTCGATCCGGTGAGATAGACGTTGGCGGCGCCGTTATCGATCGCGAGCGCGGGTCCGGTATCGTCGCCGCTACCGCCAAGGTAGCTGGAGAAAAGCAGCTGCGCCCCACTGGTCTGAGCGGCGGCAGGGTTCAGCTTGGCGATGAAAGCGTCGGTCGCGATAGGGCTGGTCGTCGGTTCCGTACATCCCACTGGATAAGTAATCGTAGTCGGCGGAGGCGTGTCGAGACACGGTTGGTAGGCATTCAGGATCGGGAAATCTGTGCCTTCTAGGCCTCCGGCGTGGCTTACGCTCTCCCCGCTGTTGAAGAAATTCGTTGTGCCGCTGAAGTAAACGTTGCCGACTGAGTCGACCGCGATGCCGCCGCCGACGGCAACCGTACCTGTAGCGCCGCCAAAGTATGTGGAATAGGGAACGCTGGCCGTGCCGATCGTCTTGGTATTTACCTCGGTCACAAAGAACTGGATGGTCGAACCCTGCGACGGCGATTGCTGAAAAGGCGTAGGCAGAAAGCTCGCGGGAAAGACATCAGACAAGCTGCCAACGTCGCTGGAAGTCGTGGTGCCGGTGATAAACACGTCGGCGTTGCTGTCGATGGCCAAGCCGCTGGCGATGTCCGTGCCGTTGCCGGAAAGGTAAGTCGAGTACGACAGGGATGGGGGCGTTGTCAGGTTATCGAGTCCGCTCAGCTTGCTGACGAATACGTGGCACGGTACCGACTCGTTGGGGAAACAAGGAGCGCCCGTGCTACCGGTTTCAGGCGCGCTCTGGTATCCGCCGACCGTTGGGAAATTCGGGGAAGTAGTGGTGCCGGCGACGTAAGCGTTTCCGCCGGGGTCCACGGCCAGCCCAGCGCTGGTGTCAATTCCGCTGCCGCCCAGGTAGGTGAGGTACACGACGCCGGCTTCACCAGCCGTCGGGTCCAGCTTGAGGATGAAAATATTCTGCGCGCCGTTTAAGGTCGATTGGTACGCGTTCGAGGTTACAGGAAGCCCAGGTAAGGTGCTCGGGGACCCGGAGGTGGTCGATCCGGAAAGATAAATGAAGCCGTCACCATTCACCGCGATGGAAGGCGAGGTGTCCGCACCGCCGCCACCGAAGTAAGTCGAGTAGCTGAGAATGGGATCAATCACCAGTTCCCTGCCGCGATCATAGGCACCGATCTCGAAGCCAACACGGTTGGCGGCGCGGAGGACGAAGCGTCCCTCGACCGACTGCTGCTCGTCTCCGGCGCGCTGGTAAACTCGCGGGGCCTGCAGGCGGAGATCGCCGCCGCTGCCGGTGAGAATCAGGTCGCCGTTGCTGAGTTCCAGCTTGGCCGCACCATCAAACTGCAACTCGGCCTGGGTTGGGTCTGCACCGGGAGCGATCTTGAAGTCGTATTCCAAGCGTCCCTGGTTGCCGTAGAAAACCAAATCGATTCCGGGATAGACACTCTCGTAGTGAACTCCGGCAAACTGCGGAACGCCGGTGCGCCACTGCTTGGGGTCGTTGCCGATGAAATAGTTGGTCTTGCCGGGAAGGCGATCACTTCCGGCGACGGCTGCCGCCGGGTTGGCGCCGACCAGCGTCATGCGCAGGGATTCCAGGCTTCGACCGGGCGCGCTTTCACCGGGGAGCAGCGGGCGCGCGGTCCGCGTGGTGAGCACCGCGCCGGTGGAGTCGAGAAAGAGACTGTATGCCGCTCCGCGAGCGAGGAATTTCACGCTCGAATCCGTCTGGCCCTGGTTCGGCTCAAAGATCATAGGCAGCTGGCCGAGAATAGATTGGGCGTCCGTCTTGGACTTTAGCGACGATTTCGTGGAAGAAGCTCCGCTGGAGGCAGGCAGAGCCGGCGAGGCGGAAGCTTGCGCCAGCGACTTACGGGCGCTCCGCAGCGAACCCAATCCGAGCAGGGTACACCCCGCCAATAACAGGACAAAGACGGCCGCAAAGGCGCGGACCCGAACCAAGCTGCTGCTCGAGCTTTCCGAGCTTCTTGCCGACAACGCACGGCCATTTCCCATCACGCTTTTCCTCCGGTGCAACCCGATCATTTTGGAGAGAGTAGAAACGACGCACGAGTTCTCACTCGGCGCCGGCGAAACCGCCCGCTGCTGACATGTCACTTAGGAACTGGCGGAAAACAAACAACTACTTAAACATCTGGCGGATAGGCAAGTCAAGCGCACCTCCGCTTCCCCGCACGGTCCCGGATTTGTCAGATGCGTCGGGGAGCGTGGAAAGATGCCGGAGCATGGCACGAAAGTGGGATGAAGGGAATTGCAGGCCGCCTCGGCAGGCACGATTCCTGCAAAGCCTTGCATGCCTCGCGTCGAGGAAGCGCGGCCCGAACCGCAGGAACCGTTGATTTTCCGTAGATAACAAGAACCGCCGACCGGACCGGATGGCACCGGGATTGCTTAAATCTCAGCCGGAACGAGGGTGGCTTTCTAATACTTGCGGGATTGACCGAATTAGTTCCATGAGTCTTTTTGCTCTTGCAAACGGCTGGCAATTCTATAGAGTTGAGGTATTCAGAGCCTGCCCAAGGGCGTGGGCGGGAAGTGGGCCTCTCAGCCGGGCTGTCGATTCCGTTCTGCATTAGAGTTGGTTTTTTCTTGGGGAAAAATGCTTTCGGAAAATACGCCACGGATGCAATCCAATGAACGGCGAACCATGCGGCGCTTCGATATGCGCTTACCGGCGGTGGTTCGTCTGGATCAAGAGAACGAATTCCAAACCGAAACTCAGAATGTGAGTGCGCGCGGGGTTTTCTTTTACCTCGACCGGCCGGTGCCGGCGGGAACGCCGTGCGAAGTCACGCTTACCTTTCCACCCCACATCACGTTAACGGATGCGGTCCGCGTGCGCTTTACCGCGCGCGTGATCCGTGTGGAATCGCCTCTGCCCTCGTTGCGCGTGGGAACCGCCGCCATGATCGAGGACTACGAATTTCTCCGCTCCACCGGCAGCACCGATTTCCTCAGCGCGCTGCAGCGGGGCGTGACCAACTGAGCGCGGCAATCGAGCAATTGGCAGTTAGCAATTAGCCTCTCTGGGAATCTTCGCTCACTGTACCAGCCCGGGTTGGCTAAATGCCAATTGCTAACTGCTAATTGCGCATTCACTTCCCCTTCCCCAGATCCTTCATCTGCCGCCGCAGACGGCTGTAGCGACGAAAGAGACTCACCAGATAGCCGCCGTGGATCAGTGCGGTGGCTGCCAGCGCCGCGTAGAGAAATCGTAGGGAGTTCATCGCGGGCCCCCGCGGTGCGCCGGTCTCGCCTCGACGTCGGGCGAGTTTTCATCCAGCAACGAGGCGAGCGCATGGCCCTCTTCGACCTCGCGGTGCATCAACTCCACCCGGTAACGGGCCCAACAGAGCAGAGCACCGTAGCAGGAAAATGCCGCCACGTTAGTCCAGAACGCTGGCCGCATGCTGGGATCGAGCGAACCCCCGTTGCCGATAACGGGCTGAGGATGCTGCGTGCGAAAAAACCAGATGGAAAAATAAACCAGCGGCACATCTAGCGCCCCGAAGATAGCGAGCACAGCCGCAAGTACCGGCGTTTGCGCGCTGTCAGAAAAGCGGCGCAGCACCAGATAGCTTACATAAATCAGCCAGAGGACAAGGGTGCTGGTAAGGCGTAGATCCCAGGTCCACCAGATGCCCCAAACCGGACGGGCCCACAGTGGCCCAGTCACCAGAACAACCGTGCAAAACACCACGCCGACTTCCGCGGAGGCCACGGCCAGCGCGTCCGCCTTGGCGTTGCGCCAGATGAGGTAAACGACGGAAGCGATCAGGTTGGCGAAAAAGAGCCAGAAGGCTGTCCAACCCGAAGGTGCGTGGAAATAAAAGATGCGCTGTACATCCCCCATCGTGCGTTCCGTGGGTGCAACGAAGAGTCCTAAATAAAAGCCGTAAGCTACGAACAACGTGGCAAGCACCGCAAGGATGGGGAAGGCCCGTTTCATACTGTTTCACTCGGCGTGCAGGATGGCCTCGAACAAAGCCAGACAAGCCGTAGTAAACACCACATCGTAGGTCAGAAGCAACACGATCCAGAACCGGGCGGACTCTTCGCCGGTGAGAACCGCCGTGGTCGCCTGTACCATTCCCATCAAAGCCGGAATAGAAATTGGAAATAGCAGCAGCGGCAACATAATTTCGCGGCTGCGCATGCGCAGCGACATGGCCGCGAAAAAGGTGCCGTTCACCACTAGCGCCCAGGTTCCAAAAATCGCGATCGGAATCAATTGCCAGGCCGGCCCCAGAGCCCGCAGGTTGTAGAAAATGATGAACAACGGAGTCATCAGGGCTTCCAGCAGACTAACGAAAATAAAGTTGCCGAGAACCTTGGCCAGGAAAAGCCCGTTCGCCGGCGCAGGCGACACCCGGTAGGCGTCCAGCACCTGATTGCGCGTTTCCCGCGCCCAGGTCTGGTTGAGCGCAACCACGGCGGCGAACAGGAACGCGATCCAAACCAGACCTCCGACGATGTGCCGCGACTCCTCCGCCACTGGATCAAACGAGAAGCTGAAGATCACCACCACCAGCAGCGAAAAAAACAGCATGGAGTTAATCGCGTCCCGCGAACGCCACTCCAGGCGGATGTCTTTCGTCAGCGTGGCCAACGTGATGGAGCGCAGTGAACTCATCGCGTCCCCGCTTGCGAAGGATCCGGCGCGAGCTCAAACGTGCGGTCGACAATCTGCCCCGCCTGCATCCAAACAAATTCGTCGGCCACGCCCTCCAGCAGCGCGGCCTGGTGAGTGACCACAAAAATAGTTTTGCCTTCGTCGCGCATACCTTGGAGCAAGCCAACCATCTCCCGCGCGGAGTGCACATCCACATTCGAAAACGGCTCGTCCAGCAGGAGAATTTTCGGATCGTGCAGAATGGCCCGCGCCAGAGACATGCGCTGCCGCATGCCTTGCGAATACTGTCCGACGGGCCGCGCCAACTCCGGATTCAGTCCCACGGCCCGAATCACCTGCTCACAACGGCTGTCGCCGGAGACGTCGTAAAGTCGCGCGAAATAGCGCAGATTCTCCATCCCGCTCATCTCGTCGTAAAGCAGCGACGGATGCGCCATATAGCCGACCTCGCGGCATGCATCGTGCGGATTTTTCTCGAGGATGGAAATCGTGCCCCTGGTGGGATGAGCCAACCCTGCCAGCGCGCGCAGCAGAGTCGTCTTCCCTGCCCCATTGTCGCCGAGAATCACGTGGAACTTGCCGGCATCGAACTCCGCGTCCACGCCGCGCAAGGCGGCAAAGCGGCCAAACTGCTTGATGAGTCCGTTGACCACAACGATGGGCGCGCCGGTGGGCGCTGTTGCAAGATTCGTCACAAGGAGTAGAGCGCCACTTGAATTTGTCCGCTGCGGGGCACAGCAAAGAATCTATGGATTTTCGCCCTTTTTTGCAAAGGCAGGGGCAGCCGGAGTTGGTGACGATCACCGGCTGCCCCAAGTTTGTTTACGCGTGCTTTAGTTGTCGCTCAACCTTATCTTGCTGGGCTGAACTTGCGCAGGGCTTTGCCGTGTAAGGCGGCCCGCGGCGGGATCGTACACGAACTGGTGGAACTGGTGATGGTAAATGGCACCGTGAAGTAGCTGTCCGGAGTGGTGGTGTTGCCAGCGGTTCCCGGGTCTGCCAAAATGCCGGCACAGGCGCTTTCCACGATTGTGTTTCCGGTCACCGTGTTGTTGTTGCCGGTAGCGGGTCCGCTGTAATAGGTGCCGCAGGAAGCGTCCAGATGGATGCCGGATTCCGCGCTATTGAAGATTGTGTTTCCGGTCACGATATTGCCGTTCGTGCACAGGTCGATGGCATCGTAAACCGACGTACCCATGATTTTATTCCCCTCCACGTAGACCCCGTCACCGTACTCGCCCGAGCCATAGGCAAAATCGGTCTCCAGACCGATCGGTAACTGGCTGTTCCCGAGCGTGTTCGAGTTAACGGTGATCGCGGTATCTTCGGCCGTGTCGTAGAGCAAAATGTCGGCCGACGCCGCAATGGTTGCATCCCCGTAAATATTGTCGATCACCACGTTGCTGTTGATCTTACCCGTAGCCCCGAATCCCAGCTGAATCCCGTTCTGCGCCGCGCCTCCAACCGGAACCACTCCCGCGCCCTGCACGTAGTTGCCAGTGGCGATCAGCGTCGTGTTCGGGTCGTTTCCCGTAATCCCATTCTTGTTGTAGTTGTGTACGGAACTATTCTCCACCGTCAGCGAGGAGGTGAAGCCCGCCGCAGTCTGCACGTAGATTCCTTCGCCAATCTGGCAGCCGCCATCGGCCGGCGCCGGAGTCTGGTTGCGCACGGCCACGTGGTCCAGCGTTCCCGAGGCATTCTGAAACAGAATGCCTTGAATGTCGGGCGAGCAGGCGGCAATCCCGTTTCCCGTGCCATCGACAGTGATATTGCTGATCGAAACCCCGCTCGTGTTTTGCACTAATAACTGCGCCGCGATCGGATTTCCTGTATCCACGTCGGTGGTGTTCGGCACCAGCCCGCCCACCGGCGGCACGATCACCGCAGCGTCGGTGCCGGACGCCGCCACGCCTTTCAGCGTGACCGAGAAATTGACCAGCACCTGCTCGGGATAAGTGCCCGGACAAATGCCGACGGTTCCGCCTACAGAAGTATGCAGCAGGGCCGCTCCAATCGTGGTGTAGTGAAATCCGGGGCCGGGACAAAGACCAACGGTCGTGTTGGCGGCGAATACGTTTAGGCTTGCTCCAATTAGAAAAACTAACAACACTGCAGGCAAAGTGCTTCTCTGAATCTTCATCGGGTGTTTCTCCTCGTCTCTTATCATCCGTCGCGCACAAAGATATCGCGCGATCGGCGTTGGAACGATTCGTGGAATTTTCCCTGGGATGTACTTTGAATTACTTTGGAAGGGCCCGGAACCGGGGGCGTTAAACGGCTCGCTGCAAAGCTATCATGAGCCCGAGGGCGAGTCAATGCCGCTGACTGTCTTACGTAACCTTGCCAACCTGGGAAACTGCCGGACTAAGTACAGGCGGTGCGCGAAGATTATGCGCTGAAGGGCAAGCTCGCTTTACTCCCTGTGCATTCGTTCGAGTAGTTCGAGACAGCGGCTAATTCGGAACAGCAGCCGACGCGCCGCTTTGGACCTGCGTCATGGTCTTGCCGGGCCCTGCGGACGGCGTGCCATTCGCCGGAGCGCCGGGCTGCTTGGGCGCGTACTTCGAGGCGCACTTGGCCTGCAGCGCCTTGGCGTGGAATACGCCATCGCGGCCAAAACTGCCGTCGGCCAGCGCCTGCGAGTCATCCTTGAAAGTATCGGGAGGCGCTTCCGTTCCGGTGTAATCCACCGAGAGCAATTGATCCTGTTCCATCAATACAAACTCAACGTGCGTTCCCGTCCGCCTGATCGACCCCGGTTGCACATTCCCCGCCACCCGCAGCCGTTTGCTGTAAGCCCCGTTGCCCATCTTATGCAGCTCGCCGATGGTGACGTAGTAGCTCTTGCTATCCTGCACCCCGGTATAAGCGAGATACCCGAGCAGGAGAAGAATCAGGACCGTGGCCGAGCCGAACTTGAGATATGTTTTGCTTTGACTGGACATAAAGAACCACCCCACAGGCGTTGTGCTCTCACGACTCTACCCTTCCCGCAGCCGAGAATCAAGATTCGTGCGTGGAAGGTTCAAGAGCCCAAAGCCTGAGCCGCGCTCCCTGCTAGACTGACGCGGTGCGCCGTCTGATCGTCAATGCCGATGACTTTGGCTTTACTGCAGGCGTCAATCGCGCCATTGTCGAAGCTCACACTCACGGAATCGTGACTTCCTCCACGTTGATGGCCAACGGGCGCGCGTTCGAAGATGCCGTGCGTCTGGCAAAGACTGCTCCCCGGCTCTGTGTGGGCTGCCATGTTGTGCTGATCGACGGACAGCCAGTGCTCGATGCAGCGCTGCTACCTTCCATCGCATCGCTCGATTCCGGTGGCGCTCGTTTCCGCGACGGACTGAAATCCTTCGCTGCGCGTGCGCTCGCCGGCCGACTGGATGCGGCCGAGATCGAAGCGGAGACTAGCGCGCAGATTCGCAAGATCCAGTCGGCTGGCATTGTCGTCTCTCACCTCGATACCCACAAACACACGCACTTGTTTCCCGCAGTGCTCCGTCCTCTATTGCGCGCCGCGGGGGCCTGCGGTGTGCGGGCTGTGCGCAATCCCTTCGGGCCGGGCAAACCGCTGAAATCCGAAGAATTGCTGGCTCGTCCCAGTCTCTGGACGCGATACATCGAGGTACAGATTCTGCGCACGCTGGCCGGCAAGTTCCGCGAGGCGGCGGCACGAGAGGGCCTAGTGACTCCCGATGGCACACTGGGCATTGTCGTGACCGGAGCACTGGATGAAAAACTCTTTCGCGCGATCGCCGCGATCATTCCCGAGGGCACCTGGGAGTTCGTCTGCCATCCCGGCTACAACGATGACGACCTGCGGTCGGCCAACACGCGCCTGCGCGAATCGCGGGAGACCGAGTTGCGCGTCTTGACTATGCCCGAGGCACGAGAGTTGCTGTCGAGCGAAGGCATCACGTTGATTTCGTACCACGAGATGATTCCGGCGCAACCCCGTGGATAGCGTTTATCCTTTGTCATTGCAACGATGCGTTCCGGGGACGGATGACTATCGTAATCTTCGGCAAGCCTTCTACCGGGGTATGATTACGTTAGATTTAGCTTAGAAGATTCAAGCCGGAGTCTTTATTATGTGTGCCTCTGCGGCAGCCCCGCGTGCAACCTTAGACTTGCGCATCCGTGTGTGGGGCATGGGCGCCAACAACCAGCCCTTCCATCAAAACGCCACCGCCCAGAATGCCAGCATCACCGGAGCCTGCATTTCCGGCCTCGAGCATGAGTTGAAGGTGGGCGACGTCATCGGCGTTCAATTTGAAACCAGGAAGGCGCGCTGCAAAGTGGTCTGGGTGATGGAAGCTGGAGCACTCAAGAAGATTCAAGTTGGCGTGCAATTGGTGGTCGAGCAGGAGTGCCCCTGGATCTCAGAGCTGCCCGTGGAAATGCGATCCAACCTCCAGGTTCCGTCTGCCGACAATCGCAGACGATTTCAACGTCATAAGATCTCGTTCCCTCTCGAATTCCGCGATGAGCGCGTCAACACCCCCATGCGGGTAAACGCCACCGACATCAGCGGCAACGGTTGTTATGTTGAGGTCGCGATGCCGCTGGACACTACAACCGTGCTCAAGGTGGATTTCTGGATGGAGCAGGAGCACATTTCCGCCACGGCCACGGTTCGTACGCGCGATCCCGGAGTCGGCATGGGCATTGAATTCACAGGCCTACCGAACGAATCCAAGAAGCGCTTCCAAGCCTACCTGGATAAGCTGGATCCTGGCCTTTCCAAGCCGGAAGCAAAAGCCGCCGAGTAGTTTGCCGCGCTAGACTATGCTTCTCACGCACCGAAACCCTTCTGTGCGCTGTAGAATCTGCATCCTCTATTGTTTCCAACCATCGAATCACAGGACCGTATAGAACCACGGGAAAGGGCGGAGCTGGGCAAGATGAAGATTGGGATCACCTGTTATCCGACCTACGGCGGCAGCGGTGTGGTGGCGACCGAACTCGGGCTGGAACTGGCGCAGCGCGGGCACGAGATTCATTTCATCTCCTATGCTCAGCCCATCCGGCTCCGCGGGCAAGAACCGAACATTCATTATCACGAAGTCGAAGTCTCACGCTACCCGCTGTTCGATTATCCGCCCTACGATTTGGCGTTAGCGACGCGCATGGCCGAGGTCGCGCAGCTGTACGATCTCGACCTGCTGCACGTTCACTATGCGATCCCGCACTCGGTGAGCGCATTGCTGGCAAGGCAGATGCTGGGGGATGGTCCGCGGGGCCGCAGGCTGCCTTTCGTCACGACACTGCATGGCACAGACATCACGCTCGTGGGGCTGGACCGCTCCTACCTGCCGATCACGCGCTATTCCATCAACCAGAGTGACGGCGTGACGGCTGTCTCCAACTACCTGCGCGACCGCACCATGCGCGTTTTGGATGTGAAGAAGGAAATCGAAGTAATTTACAACTCGGTCAATTGCGATGTCTATCGCAGACCAAAGAACTCGGGGGAACTTCGCCTGGAGTATGCCCCCAACGGCGAGCGTTTGCTGGTTCACCTCTCGAATTTTCGCCCGGTGAAGCGAGTTTCTGATGTGATCGAAATCTTTGACCGCGTCCGCAAGCAAGTCCCGTCGAAACTCCTGCTGATCGGCGACGGCCCGGACCGCTCCGTGGCCGAATGGCTGGCAGTACAAAAGGGAATCCACGAAGATGTTCTCTTCCTGGGCAAGCAGGATCAGGTGCAGGAAAAGATGGGAGTCGCCGACATCCTGCTGATGCCGAGCGAACTGGAATCGTTCGGCTTGGCGGCGCTGGAGGCGATGGCCTGCGAAGTCGTGCCCATCGCGACCCGCACCGGCGGCGTTTCGGAAGTGATTGAACATGGCACCAGCGGATATCTGGCCGACGTCGGCGATGTGGACACGATGGCCCGCTACGCCATCGAACTCTTGAACGACGAAAGCCGCTTGCGGACCATGGGCAAGGCAGCTCGTGCCGTCGCTCAGGCCAGATTCTGCTCCAGCAGGATCGTCCCTCAATACGAAGATTTTTACCGGCGCGTCGTCGAACGCTCTTCGTAAAAGCCTTCCGGCACGGCCCCTGCGGCCTGTAACAGCGGTAGCCGGATGCGAACCAGAGTTCCCTTCCCTTCGTGGCTGTCAATCGTCATGCGAGCCGTGTCTCCATACAGCACCTGCAGCCGCTCGGAAACGTTGGCCATGCCGATTCCGGCGCCTCGCGCGCTGCCGGAGTCCACTAGCTGGGCCGCAGCCATTCCAACCCCATCATCTTCCACTTCAATAATCAGCCCCGAGTCGGACAAGCGGCTGCGCAGATGAATGCTTCCGCCCTCCACCTTCGAAGAGAGTCCATGCTTGA
The DNA here is from genome assembly GCA_003140075.1 of Acidobacteriaceae bacterium. GTDB lineage: Bacteria > Acidobacteriota > Terriglobia > Terriglobales > Acidobacteriaceae > Sulfotelmatobacter. The sequence goes on from PLIO01000130.1 coordinate 21,900, forward strand.
TGGAGTTTTCCACCAGCGGCTGCAGGAGCATGCTGGGAACCATCACGTCCAGCGAGTCCGGAGCGAGTTCCTTCACCACTCGCAGCTTGTCGTTTCCGAAACGGACAACCTCGATGTCGAGATAGTTGTCGATGAACTCCACCTCCTCCCGCAGAGGCACGAAGGCGTCTGCGCTGTTCAGCAGACGCCGGAGAATCGTGGCCAGTTTGGAAATCACCTCGCGCGCGGTGTCCGGATCGAACCGCACCAGCGAAGAAATCGAATTCAGGGTGTTGAAAAGAAAATGCGGGTTGATCTGGTTCTGCAGCGCTTCCATGCGAGCGTGCAGCAGCAACCGCTCCTGCTCCTCCAGTTTGATTTGAATGCGCACGCTGTTGAAGATTTTGATTTCAATCCCGATGGCTGTAACCGACGCGGCATAGATCGCGCCCCATACCCACCAGTTGCCGGGACTTTCCATGCTGAAGATCGAGTGAGGAAAATATCGTGCCAACTCCGTCTGCACAAAACGCAGCAGCACGATGGTGGTGAAGAACATGACCTGCCAGTCGAACAGGCGTGGGCGTGGAAGATTGCGCCGAATCAGGCGGAAGATGCTTTGGTCGATGAATGGAGAGAACGACCAGATATCATCCTTATCGAGCGCCATGGAGCGCAGTTGGCCGGCGACAAAACCGGAAAGCACGTCGAACGGCAGCGCCGCCCACTCGCCATGCAGAAGAGCGGGGACGCCCATCAGCAGGCCACCGAGAGACCCCGCCCAACGTCCGCCGATCACGCCCAGCAGAAGAGCAGTTTCAAAACTCAGATCTCCCGCCAGAAAACTGGGGACACGAAGGCGAATCCAGACCCCGGCCATGATGGGAAGCGCCATGCACAGCACCAGGTAAACCTTCTGCCGGAATGAGCGCTCTTCGCGAAACAACAGCAGTTTGAATTCCTTGGAGCGCACCAGACTGCTGGAGACGGCGGCGGCTACGCCCAGCTTGAGCGCAAGGTGAATCAGAATTGTCTGTGATTCCATGGAGTTCAGGCGAACATGAGTGTCCGCGTGAAAACTGTAGCACGAAGAGAGATCGAGTGATCTGTGATCGGGTCATCGGGCGATCGGAAGGACAGCTTCTGAAATCGCCCGATGGCCCGATCGAACATCATCCGATCTTTTCTAGTGTCGTGCGGTGCGATGAGAGGCGGCGAAGATGGCGACGAGTTCGTTCGCCTCAACCAGCAAGTCCTTTAACAGTTCCTCCTTCACAATTCCAGACTCGACGAAGCACTCAAGCCAGAACACGGTCTCGTCCGCCTCCTCGACGACAATCCCTATCTTCGAAGCAAACTCGGCTTTGGATCTTGAGCGCCCGGCGGCTCGATAGTTAGCTCCTACCGAAGTGCCCGATCGCAACAACTGTTTGCCAAGAACCTGCGCTTCGGTGGTGCGGGGCAGATGCTGGAACAAACGGATGATTCGCAGCGCAAATTGCTTGGTCCGCTTGCGAAGTTCTTCCTGCCGGCTGATCTGTCCATTCGCCACTGTTGTTTCTTCCAGAAAGAAATTGGATGATCTTGAGATCAGGTCATCGCGTAATCGGAGGCGCACCGCGGTTTTGCAGATCGCCCGATGACCCGATCGAAGATCACCCGATTTTAAGATCGCGCAGGTCGCTCCCGGTCATCTCTTTGGGCTCATCGACACCGAGCATCCCCAGCATGGTCGGCGAGATATCGCGCAGCGAGCCGTTGGGCTTCAGAGTGCACTGCTTCGCGTCATCGGCGACTACGATGAACGGCACAGGATTGGTGGTATGCGCGGTGTGCGGTCCTCCGGTTGCAGGGTCGATCATCATTTCGGCGTTGCCGTGATCTGCGGTGATCAGCATGGCTCCGCCCTTGGCACGGATCGCGGTCTCGATGCGGCCCAGGCAGGCATCGACGGTCTCGACCGCTTTCACCGTCGGCTCGATCTTGCCCGAGTGGCCGACCATGTCCGCGTTGGCGAAGTTGACGATTATGACGTCAAACGTTCCCTCTTCGGTGGCTTTCACTACGGCATCGGCGATGCCGGCGGCACTCATCTCCGGCTTCAGATCGTAGGTCGCGACCTTTTGCGACGGGATTACTAAGCGCTCTTCGCCGGGAAAAGGCTGCTCGACTCCGCCATTGAAAAAGTATGTGACGTGCGCGTATTTCTCGGTCTCGGCCACGCGCAGGTTGCGCATGTTGAGACCGCCCATCACGTTCGCGAGTATGTTCGCCATCGATTCCGGAGGGATCACCACCGGAAGGCCGAAGTTCTTGTCGTATTGCGTCATGCACACGTAGTGCAGATTCTTGGGTACGCGGTCGCGCGCGATCGCGACGTCAAGATCGGCTGCGCCGGGAAGATCGCTGCCGCCTTTCGCGTTGAGCCCGCTGTTCCTGGCCAGCGCACGCGTGATCTGGCGGACGCGATCGGCGCGGAAATTGAAACAGATGCAGGCATCGTCGTCGCGAATAGCGGCGAGCGGCTGACCAGCCTTGTCGGTGCAAACAAACGGCACCACGAACTCATCGGTGACGCCTTTGTTGTAAGAATCCTTCATTCCCTGCACGGGGTCCGTGGACTTGCCGCCTTCCGCGTCGGCGAAGACCATCGCGTTGTGGGCCTTGGCAATGCGTTCCCAGCGCCGGTCGCGATCCATCGCGTAGTAACGGCCGTTCACGGTGGCAATCTTGCCGGAGTTATACTCGCGCATCTTCTGCTGCAGTTGTTCGAGATAGCCGGCGCCGTTGGTGGGCAGAGTGTCGCGGCCATCCATGAAGGCGTGCACGAATACACGGTCCACGCCGTTCTGCTTCGCCATCTTCAGCAGCGCGTAGAGATGGGCTTGCTGCGAGTGCACGCCGCCGTCGGAGACCAGGCCGAACAGATGCAGTCTCCGCTCGCCCACGCGCGCATGCTTCAGGGCCGCGAGCAGCACGGGATGCGAGAAGAAGTCTCCGTTCTGGATCATGAGGTCGATGCGGGTGATGTCCATGTGAACGATGCGGCCGGCGCCGATGTTGAGATGGCCGACCTCGCTGTTGCCCATCTGCCCTTCGGGCAGCCCCACGAAAGGTCCGCTGGTGTGGATCAGGGTGTTGGGATACTCGCGCAACAGGCGGTCGTAAGTCGGTTTGCGCGCGAGCGCGATGGCATTGGCTTTGGTCTCGGCGCGGTAACCCCAGCCGTCGAGGATGATGAGAACTAAAGGCTTCGGACGGGTCATTGGTGGAAGAGTTCCTGTTCCAGTTGAGAGCGTTCGATGTTCAAGTAGTCCGCAACGTCGGAAAGGATCGCGCTGAGATCCCAAGTCGCAGGGTCTTGTGATCGGGAACTGTCACGCGGTGCATGTCACCACGAAGGCTCGATTCCAGGCGAACATGACTGCCGACCTGCCGAGTGCGTTCGTCGTATCGCCGTAGCAGCCCGTTGAGTTCGTGACCGGAAAGATCACGAGGTAGTCTCAAGTGGAGATGACCTCGTCTTTCACAGTATGCAGACGAATCACCGGAGACGCCGTTCCGGCGTCAAAATGACACTGGACGGCCTCCCGCACATTTCGCTTCAACTCGTCGAATGTGTCTGCCTGGGTGAAGATCGAATAGCCCAGAGCATGTGCTTCGTACCCGCCTTCGGGCGACTCGCGAACCGAAAAGATGATCTCGCTATCGGGCATGGCTCAAATTATAACGCCTTATCGAGGAACCTCCCTACTCCCGTACTCTGCAGTCGCCCTCTACCAGATCAGCGGAACAGGGTAATGCGCGAACAAGGGATCGGAAGTGGCGATGGATAGCCCGTTGCAATAAGCCGCGAGCGGCGAGCCCGACATTGATAATGACAGATTGATTTACCAGATTACCCGGATTGGGTACTTCTTGAATACTGAGTCCGAGGTGACGATCGGCCAGCCTTCTTGCATACATTGTGCGATGAGTACCCGATCGAACGGGTCGCGGTGGTGCATAGGTAATTCCTGAACCCGCAACACGTGCTCCAGCCGAATGGGAAGCACACTCATCCCATTAGCGGACATCCTCGCCGTCAGATAACTGCCGGCTGGAAGTGGCATCGGAAGCTTTCCAGAATGCACTTTGATCAGAGTTTCCCAGATGCTCGCCACACTCCAGAATCTTTCAGACGATGCGATGGTTTCACGCGCCCGGGCTGAGAGCCGATCAGGATCGCTTAAAGCCCAAAGAAATGTATGGGTGTCGAGAAGGACCTTCATTCGGGGAGCGGTTTGTAGAAGAGGTCTTCAATTTCGGGATCGGGTTCATTGAAATCTTCGGGCACCACAAAGTCCCCTTTTGCCGAGCCGAATTTGAAGTCCCGCTTTTTGCCGTTGATTGGAACCAGCTTGGCCACAGGCGTACCTGCCTTGGCGATAATTACTTCTTCGCCTAAAGCAACGCGGGCTAACAGCTTGGAAAGATGAGTCTTGGCTTCGTGAACATTCACTTCCACAAGCCCATTATAGCTAAGTCATGGACTAAGTCAAAGGCCGCAAATCATGGCACCACCTGGAAAGGAATGTTGCTTTTGAGCACCCTTCCCGAGGCTGTCACTACCTCGACGCTGCCCTAGCCTTCTCAGCCACGGCGAACAAACAGCGAAAATACTGTAGCCAAACGAACCTCCGCTAGGGTATATTGCCTTTCGGAGGACTCCCATGTCTATCAACGAACTTCTTCTCTCAGAGCTGGATGCAGAAATGAAGAAGACGCGCACGACCCTGGAGCGGGTTCCTGCCGAAAAGAAAGAATTTGCGCCTCATGCCAAGTCGATGCCGCTGGGCAAGTTGGCCCCTCACGTGGCGCAGCTTGCCGAATTCGGTGTGACGATCCTGACTACGCCTGAGCTGGACTTTTCCAAGGGCAGCACAGCACGGCTGCCGTTCGACTCTACCGCGCAGTTGGTGCAGGCTTTTGATGAGGGTGCGGCCAAGGTTCGGGCCGCTCTGCAAGCTACGCCGGATGAAGCCTGGAAGGAAAACTGGAAGCTGAGCTTTCAGGGCAAGACCATTTTCGAGGGATCTAGATTTCTGGCTTACCGAGAGATGTTTCTGAATCACCTGGTGCATCATCGAGCCCAGCTCGGCGTTTATCTGCGATTGAACGATAAGCCGGTGCCCGCGACTTATGGGCCGTCGGCGGACGACACGATGGGGTTTTGAAGTGCGTGCCTGGTAGAGCAGCACCTTCAAACCAAGAAGGCGGCTCAAAAGTTCATTGCGCAGCCATCCGGCCCGCAGCGGCTAAAGCCTGTGCGAAAACAAGCCCTTTATCGCAGCGCTGAAAGCGCTGCGACACCCCAAGTCAGCGTCATTTCTGCGGCGAATCGCTCTTCTCCTCGGCGCGCTTGAGGGCGGCGTCGACTTCGGCCTGGATTCGCGGATATACGGCTTTCATGGTTTCCGCCGTCACCGCGGGCATTTCGTGAAGAAACTTCTGCCCGGACGGAGAAGAATAAAAAGCAATCAGCGCGTCGATGTCGGACTTTGTGAAGTGCCGCTGGTAGACCGGGATCATGTCGTTCAGCATTGCTTCCATGGGAAAGTTCTTGATCACGTCCTCCGATTCGCGGTCCATGCTCGCGAGTTCCTGTTCGGTGACCTCGGGATGCTGCTTCTTCAACTGTTGGCGGTTCAGAGTCCGCATCTGCGCGAACAACTGCTGCATCATCTGGTTTAGCTGATCCCGGCTGGCCATGACGTCAAATAATTTCTTGACGTCTTCTTTCGAAGCCGCATCCGGAGCGATTGAGACCGTAGTCTGCGCACCGGCGTACATGGGCAACGCGAGAAGAAACGCAATTAGCAGGGACTTCAATCTCATAGAACCCTCCGGCTTACAAGAATAGCTTCCATTCAACCTTTGTAGTTCAGCGCCTTCAACCCCAGGAATCTTGCCGAATTCCCGAGTTCTTCCTCAATCCGCAGCAACTGATTATATTTGGCGACGCGGTCGGTACGGGAAGCAGATCCGGTTTTGATTTGCCCCGCTCCGGTGGCGACGGCAAGGTCGGCAATGAACGTGTCTTCTGTTTCGCCGGAACGATGCGAGATCACCGACGTGTACCCGTTGCGGCGGGCCAGATCAATCGCGTCGAGCGTCTCGCTGACCGTGCCGATCTGGTTGAGCTTGATCAGAATGGAATTGGCGATTCCCTTCTCGATGCCTTCGCCGAAGATTTCAATGTTGGTGACGAAGATGTCGTCCCCCACGAGTTGGATCTTGCCGCCAAGTTCCTTGGTCAGATTCTGCCAGCCATCCCAGTCTTCTTCGGAGAGCCCGTCTTCCAGCGAAACGATGGGATAATCATTCACCCATTTCGCCCAGAACTTCACCATGTCGTCGGAGCTCTTGGCCGACTTGTCCGACTTCTTGAAGACGTACTTGCCGTCCTGGTAGAACTCGCTGGCGGCGGGATCGAGAGCGATGGCGATCTCTTCTCCGGGCTTATAGCCTGCTTGCTGAATCGCTTCCAGGACGACTTCGATGGCCTCGACGTTCGATTTCACTGATGGAGCGAATCCGCCCTCGTCGCCGACCGCGGTGTTATAGCCGCGCTTCTTCAGCACGCCTTTAAGCGTATGGAAGACTTCGACGCCCCAGCGTAATGCCTCGGAAAACGAAGGCGCGCCCACCGGCATCACCATGAACTCCTGAAAGTCGACGTTGTTGTCGGCGTGCGCTCCGCCGTTGAGAATGTTCATCATCGGTGTGGGCAGCGTGTTCGCGCCCGCGCCGCCGAGATAACGATAAAGTGGCAGGCCGTATTCCGCCGCAGCCGCGCGCGCCGCCGCCATGGAGATCGCGAGAATTGCGTTCGCTCCCAGCCGGCCCTTGTTCTCCGTACCGTCGAGTTCGATCATTTTGTGATCCAGGGCGCGCTGGTCGGCGGCATCCCAGTTGGCCAGCGCATCGGCGATCTCGCCATTCACGTTCTCAACGGCCTTGAGCACTCCTTTGCCGAGAAAGCGGGTATTGTCCTCGTCGCGCAGTTCCACCGCCTCATGCTCGCCGGTCGACGCGCCACTGGGCACAATGGCCCGTCCTACCACGCCGCTCGCCAGCTGAACTTCCGCTTCTACCGTAGGATTGCCGCGCGAATCCAGCACCTCGCGCCCGATGATTGTTCCAATATTCGTCATACAACGATTACCGTCCTTGTCTGAGTATGTATTTGTGAATCGTCGTCCACCCGCGTTCGCGGGAAGATCCGAATGGAAGCCTGGGCGCCCCCGTTAGATAGCCAACGCCTTTATAGTCTTTGCACAAGTTGTTGCGAAGCCCTTGATTATAGCGGATAGAAGATCAAGGGCGACGGGACAGGGTTCGCAGTCCCCATAGGAACTAACTTAAGGCGTTTGGGCTTGAGACGGTGCCAACTTCCCAGACCCGCTTGGAGGAGATCGCCATTAATCTCCTCCAAGCCCGCTTATGGACCGCGAGCGAAGCGACTGAAGGGCTCCCGGATTACTTTTGCTATTCCGATTGTTCTGCTGATCCGCGGATTTGCATTTTCATTTCTGAGCTGAAGTGCACAGAATCGCTTTCCTCTCGGTGGCAGAATCTGAGGTAAGCTCCCGCGAGTGCGGTGCGCCGATATCGTGTCCGCGGCACACCATGAGGTTAACCCCAGCACGTCGGCTTGGATCGCGCCACCAAGGATTCGAATTGCAACCCGGCAGCGCGCGTATCCTGTCTTCACAGCCAACCTGCATGGGTCGAGGGCGATAAGGTGGGAACAATGCGGCTCCCGCTCTTGATTCTGCATATCCTCGCTGGAAGCATCGGCTTGCTCACCGGCACGGTCGCCATGACTGTGCGCAAAGGCAGCAAGCTTCACCGCGCATCCGGGAACGTCTTCACCGTTGCCATGCTGACCCTGGCCACCAGCGCCTTCTGCCTCGCCATCCTGAGATCCCAGCAGGGCAACGTTGTCGGCAGCGTTGGCACCTTCTACCTAATCGGCACGGCCTGGCTTGCCGGACGCCGCGGAGAACGCACGCGTCTTATTGATTGGAGTGCGCTTTTCATCGGTCTCGCCGGCGCCGCTGCGGCTATCGCCTTGGGCGTTTACACCCTCCACAACCCTGGCGTCGTCGACAAAACTACTGCCCCAGCCGGCATGAGCTTCTTCTTCGGCGCCATCCTACTGNNTCGCCGCTGCAGGGGACATACGAATGCTCGCACGCGGGGGAATTTCAGGCCGGCAGCGCGTCACTCGGCATCTGTGGCGCATGTGCTACGGACTCTTCATTGCGACAGGCTCTTTTTTTCTGGGTCAGCAGCAAGTTTTCCCGGCCTTCCTGCGCGGCTCCATATTCCTGACCGTACCAGCACTTCTGCCGCTTCCCCTATTGATCTATTGGTTCCTCCGCGTGCGGTTCAGCAAGGCTTACAAGAACCAGTTGTCGCCCAACCCGGTACCGGTGACCCCTTGAAAGACGTGATTAATCGCAGGAATGAATATTTTCCTCCGAGTGAAGGGCAAACCGGAAGTTTATCCCAGGTCCGTTGCTCACGGACGCTGGCTAGAAGTCGGCTTCTGGGAAATTGGGACTTGCATTCGGAGCTTGCTATTTCGCGTGGAAACCCGGTTGACAAACGAATGCGGCCTGGCTCCCAGATCGCATTCCACGCCCGGTGCCGCCCTTATCTTCGCTGGTTCCCCGGTCCGGGCGCATGTTGTCCCGGCCATCGGCGTGGTCTAGAGTCAAAGCAACAATCGGGATATTTAGGGGTTGGAAGACCTTAGGAGGAGTCATGAAGAAGTGGAGCGTTCTACCTTGCATCTTGATACTGGCGACGATGGCTGCGGCGCAGAGCGCACCCGTCCCCGCCGGGACGGCGCTGATGGTGAAGCTGGAAACAACGCTTGCGACCTTCAGCAACAAGGCTGGCGACCCGTTCCAGGCACGCCTGACGCAGGCCGTAGTCCTCAATGGCAAGACCGTGATTCCCGCCGGAACCATGGTGGAAGGCCGCGTCACCAAGGTGGACGAACCACGCCGCATCGCAGGCAAGCCGACCATCGGAATTCTGCCCGAATCCCTGGTCCTCCCGACCGGTGAGCGCCTCTTCCTTGATGCCACGCTGGTGGATACGAACGCGGGCGCCGGTACCGATGTAAATCAAGAAGGCGAGTTTAAGGGATCCGGCCACGACCGCCGCGATCAGGTAGAAACGGGCGGAGGCACGGCTGGCGGCATGTTGATCGGCGGGCTCATTGGTGGCCCTCCCGGAATCGTCATTGGCGGAGTGGTTGGCGCCGGCTCAACCGGCGTGCACTGGCTGAGTAAGCACCGCTCGGCGACCCTGCCCGCAGGCACCGATCTCACGCTCGAACTCAATCGCCCGCTGGCGATGACGACTGCAGTGGCGAGCGCCGGACAATAGATAAACTCGGACTTTTCCCAATGCCGGAGGCATATGCCTCCGGCGTTTCATTTCGGAAGGCACAATATCCAGCCCTTACATGCCGCCCCGCAAATCTGATTCGCTGAGCAACTGAAGTTCTATCCAACCCTCTACCGGCAGCGCGTCCACGGGGAGGCGGTTGTGCCAGAGGCTGAAGCGCAGCCGCACTCGGCTGGTGGGTGGGACCGGCGCAGCGTCGGGCTTGGGGTCGGCCGCGGCGGGAAACGCTGTACCGGAGGCCGCAGTCGAGCCGGGCACAGCCAGCAACCAATGCAAGGGCAATCGAAACTCCAAGTTGCGCAGCAAGGCCACCTTCGCAGTCTCTTCATTCTTGCTTGCAGAGGCAGGTGACGATTCTTCCCGGCCATCGACCTTCCACTCCGTCAGCTTACGGTCCTGCACCTTGGCGTCAAGCCGCAGAGTCCGGCGCGGGCGCGCTTCTCCGCTGGCCCACGATTCCAGGTTCACCACCAGATCGAACTCCATATCAGGGACCGGGCCGGCGAAATCCAGTCGACCATAGACGAACACGCTGTCGATTCCGGCATGCACAGAATCCAGCAGAAACTGTTTTCCGTGCATGGCTCCGGCACGCTGATCCGCCGTGAAGACAGCGGCGCCCATCCACTCGAAATATCGAATCTTGTCGCCCGTGATGCGGGGATGAATGTAGGCCGTCTGCGGGGTGAAGGCGGGACGAACCTCACCTCCCATGATGGGCTGGGACAGATAATCCGGCGGCGTGGCTCCGAGCGCCTGATAAACGTTGGAAAGGTGCTTGCGGTAGAGTTCGTCAAAGTCGCGGTCGTTGGCCGAGTGGTGTTCCGGTCCGTACCACCAGTTCCAGTCGCTGCCCTCGGCAATCAGGATTTCCTCAAACGCCAGCCTGCGTTGAGCCTCGGTGGCGCGAGCGGCGTGCTGCGCATAGAATTCGCGCGCGTGATGCAGGTAGTCCCAGGCGCGATTATCTTCGGGAGCGCCGATCCAGACATTAAAGTTGGCGCTGATCCAGGAGCCCGGAACCAACGATTTTAGAGGCGAGATGTTGCGTTGGCGGGCGATGGCTTCCGAAACCGTAACCGCTTCCAGCCCTCCCTCGCGCTGCAGGGCGTCGTAGAATCGGCGCAGAAATTCCCGCCCAGACTTTGCGTAATACTCCCAGGCGTTCTCTCCATCCAGGATCACCGACACTACCGCGTCCCGGCCTTGCGCCAGTACCGGCTGCGCCGCCTCCTTGATGTTGTGCAGCAGATGGCGGGCCGCATCCCCGGGATCCATCGCCGAGTAGACAAAGCCGATCAGGTCCGAAATGGTGTGGTCGCGAAACACCATGTGCATCGCGGTCTGGCCGCTCTCGTAGCGGTGAATGTTATAGAGCCGCTCCGCCAGATGCGTGGGCAGACGGCCATTGCCGTCGCGCTGAAAGAAAACGCCGGTGCTGCGGCCAAGCACGCCCTCGTCGGTGGCCATCCACTTGATGCCCAGACTGTGCGCAATGGCCAGCGCCTCATCCGAAACACTACCCTCCGACGGCCACACGCCTTGCGGCCGCACTCCAAACACTTTCTCGTGGAAGTCGAGGGCGCGCACCAGTTGTTCGCGCGCGTCCTCGGGATGGCGGAACCGGTTTTGCGGCAAAGGCAGGCCCGGCGACGAAGCCGCCCCGGCGTTGGTGTCGCAGACTAGCGGAAGAATGGGATGGTAGAAAGGCGTCGCCGAAATCTCGATCGAGCCTTTCTGCGCGGCGTCGGCATAGGCCGGCAGAACCTTGCCCAGAAGTTCCTGCTCGCGCTTGACCACGAATTGCTGATCTTCGAGCGAATAGTTGCGCTCTTTTTTGATCAAGGCGGCAACGTCTTTGTCTTCCAGGAAAAATTCATCGAACCAGGCAATCTGCGAGAGCACCTGAAGATCGGTGAAGTGCTGGGGTTCGAAATATTTTTCCGCTTTCTCCGGCACATACCCATGCTCGCGGAAGCGCTCCCGCAGTTCCCAATAGCGCGGATAGCGCGCGATCAGGTTCGCCGGGTTGGCCTGAAAAAGATACTGCAGGGCGAACTGCCGCTCCGGCACTGTCAGATCCTTGGCCGGCTTGGCAGCTACCCTGAAGAACGGATCCTGCGCCGTTCCCGCGACGTAGTCCTGAATCTGGATCATCAGCGACGGGACCAGATTGAAGTTCTGGTGGACGTTGGGAAACTCGTCCAACATCTTGACCATGCCGTAGTAGTCCTTGAGCGCATGCAGGCGCACCCAAGGCAGGCGATATTCGCCCGTCACCAGATCCTTATAGAAAGGCTGGTGCTGGTGCCAGAGGAAGATGAGACGCAGGGCGGGCATGGTTGGAATGGTCAGGATAGCATGGGGATTCGGGATGCCCGCGGGCACTTAAGGACACTCGCCCGGGAGGCTGCTACTATTTGATCGTTTGAAGGCGCAGGCGATGAAGAAATTCTGGCAAGGCTTCCGCAAACTCAATTATCGCGATGAAGAAAAAATGCGCATCCGGGCGCAGCTATTGGAAAAGCTGAAGCGAATCATTCACGAAGGCCGTCACGAGGCGGAGCCAGAATACATAGACTTCATAAAACAGTTGATGCCGAACCTGTCGAAAGAGGAACTACAGCAAAGAATCAGGCAGTTTCACGACGCTGTTTCGGACGTGCAAGCGCGCCATCGAGAATCTCGTTAGAACGCTTCGCGGCCAGCCTGAACTCCTTAGCGGTCATCGTTTCAGCAGCGGAGTCGATGAGTTCGCCAACGCTCTCCAAGAGCTTCTCCTCGGCAGACTTTGCCCGTGCCGGATTCCTGGTAGACATGCCCGGTCCCTTCTTGGTCACAGCTTTACCTCTCGACATACATTTTAGCTTATCCCGTCAACCGCGCCGCCAAAAGTGACGAAAGTGATTCGTTTTCGTTAGATCCCTTTAATGGCGTTCTTCCGCGGGTGAGACGCATCTCCTGTCCCCGCCGATTCTCCAGCCATCCCCGGAAACCCCCAACCCTGCATTTTCCGTTACACTAACCATGTCAGAAATGCCGGATACTCCTATCGACGCCCCTCCAGGCCGCGTGACGCTGCTCTCCGACCAGGACCTCTACCTGTTCAACGAGGGCAGCAACTATCGCTTGTACGAAACCATGGGCGCTCATCTGGTTTCGCGCGACGGGCAGGAAGGCGTCGTCTTCAGCGTGTGGGCGCCGAATGCCCGCAAGGTAGCGGTGATTGGCAGCTTTAACGGCTGGGATCCTCGCACTCATCAGCTCGCTCCTCGCGGCTCATCCGGCATTTGGGAAGGCTTCATCCCCGGCGTGACCAAAGGCGCGCTCTATAAGTTTCACATCGAGTCGCGGCGGCACAGCTATGAAGTCGATAAAGCCGACCCGCTCGGCCTCATGCACGAGAAGCCTCCCCGCACCGCTTCCGTGGTGTGGGATCTCGACTACCAGTGGAACGACCGCGAGTGGCTGGAGAAGCGCGGCGAACGCAATTCTTTGCGAGCACCGGAAGCCATTTATGAAGTTCACCTCGGTTCATGGATGCGCGTTCCCGAGGAACACAATCGTCCTTTAACTTATCGTGAAACCGCGCCGCGGCTCGCGGAATACGTGACTCGCATGGGCTTCACCCACGTGGAATTTCTGCCGGTGATGGAACATCCCTTCTACGGTTCCTGGGGATACCAGACCACCGGCTACTTCGCTCCAACTTCGCGTTATGGCACGCCGCAGGATTTCATGTACCTGGTGGACTACCTGCATCAGCATGGCATCGCCGTGATTCTCGACTGGGTGCCATCGCACTTCCCTTCCGACGCGCACGGCCTGGCTTATTTCGACGGCACGCATCTCTACGAGCACGCGGACTCGCGGCAGGGATTCCATCCCGACTGGAAGACGCACATCTTCAACTACGGACGCACCGAAGTGCGCAGCTTTCTGATGTCGAGCGCGATGTTCTGGCTGGACAAGTATCACATCGACGGCCTGCGCGTGGATGCGGTCGCATCCATGTTGTATCTCGACTATTCGCGCAAGCAGGGAGAGTGGATTCCCAACAAGTATGGCGGCAGGGAAAACATCGAGGCCATCGAGTTCCTCCGCCGCTTTAATCAGGAAGCCTACAAGGAGCACCCCGACATCCAGACCACGGCGGAAGAGTCCACTTCCTGGCCCATGGTTTCGCGGCCGGTCTATCTGGGCGGACTGGGCTTTGGCTTGAAGTGGGATATGGGCTGGATGCACGACACGCTTGAATACTTCAAGCAAGATCCGATTCACCGCAAGTACCATCACAGCAAGCTCACCTTCCGAATGCTGTATTCGTTTCAGGAAAACTTCGTGCTGCCGCTTTCGCACGACGAGGTGGTCCACGGCAAAGGATCGCTGATCGGCAAGATGCCCGGCGACGAGTGGCAACGCTTCGCCAACCTGCGCCTGCTGTTCGCTTACATGTACGCCCAGCCCGGCAAGAAGCTGATGTTCATGGGCGACGAATTCGGCCAGGTGCGCGAGTGGGGCCACGACACCAGCCTGGAGTGGGACGTGCTTCGGTATCCGGTTCACAGTGGCATGCAGAACTGGGTGGGACAGTTGAACCGGGTTTACCGCAGCGAGCCTGCGTTGCATATGCTCGACAACAGTGCCGCAGGCTTCGAATGGGTGGATTGCAACGATAGTCTAACGAGTACGATTTCATTGCTGCGCAAGAGTGAATCGCCCGCGGACACCGTGCTCATCGTTTGCAACTTCACGCCCATCCCGCGCGTGGGCTATCGCGTGGGCGTGCCGCAAGGCGGCTACTGGCGCGAATTGCTGAACAGCGACGCGGCGGAATATGGCGGCACTGGCGCGGGCAACCTCGGTGGAGTGAGTGCAGAAGAAGAACCGGCGCATGGGCGTCCGTGGTCGCTGAAACTCACGCTGCCGCCGCTGGGGGCGTTGTTCCTGAAGAGCTAGGGAAGTTGGACCCAGTCTGCGGGAGGTGTTTCTTGCCACGATTTAACCCAAATACTCTAAAAAAGCATCGGATCACTTCTTCAGACCGCCTTTTTGAAGGTATTGGGATAGATTGATAATTTTTGTCTTCAGTTCTGGTTCCGGCGGTTCCGGCACTTTGCAACTCGACTGTGTGAGGAAGAGACACGCCTCAACGCTTTCAATCGCGTTCGTTCGGATCATGTTCTTCCAGCGTTCAGCGATGTCTTGCGTGATCGACGCGAGGAAGTTGTCTGCAACCTCATTAGACGTGGTTCCGACATAAATTCCGCCGCCCATGAACGTCTTCGATGCGGCACCAGCATAGTGTGTTGTGTAGGAGCACACGAATGCGTCGGTCTTTTGCTTTTGCGCCATGCAGTCAGCAATGGTGACTAGACCGTGGTCGAAGTCCTTAGTGCTTGTCAGCGTGAACAGTTTCGGCTGACCCGCAATCTTGCCCCGCAGGTCAGTCATTACGGCCTTCGACGATGGGGTGCTTTCATCTGCGATGGTTGACACCTTGATCTGACCCCAGGCTGATGCTCAGGAGAACAACGACACGAATACTGAAACAGTCGCCTTGCGCATAGTTTGAGGATGGTACCACCGAAGGTGACCAGTTCGCGGCTCTACGAAGTAAGGCCCGCTGCCGTCAAGGCTTCGCTGAGGAGAGCGGCCCTCGGTGGTGCTCGCTCCGACCTACAGCGGCGTGACCAGGATGCTTCCTGAAGGCACACTGTTACTATCGACGTTTTGCGCCCACGCAATTCCTTTGACACGGTAGGTCGTTTGGCTCGCCCTGATAGTAGAGCCAACTTCTGGCAGTTCATCAGCCAGAAGTTCGCTGACGCTCTTCCTGTCCTCGTCTACTAGTCTGTAAACCATCGCTACCCTCCAAATCGAACACCTTAGAGTACCACTGAGCAGCGAATATCTCTTGGATTAAACCCACGTTCTAGCGCCACTCAGATATTCTGCGGCGATAAGCTTCCGGAGTCTCAATCAAAAATGTGGTTAGCCCAGCCAGCACGAGCAAGTCTTGATCGCCGCTAACCAGTAAGTCCGCACGACCGCTCTGGGCGAGGTCAAGAAATGCCTGATCGTTCGCGTCCCGGCAGACTACCGCGCATTTCCCTGCCCGCTCGATTACCTCGCAGTGAGGAAGATAGTCAGCCAACAGTTCCCGTGCATCATCCGTGGAGAGACCGAACTTTGGATAACGTAGAACCCGCGTGAGTTCTGCGGCAGTTGCGCGAGAGATCAAGGGCACGCATCCGCCCTCGCGCCAGTGCTGGCGCAACCAAGCTAAACGACCCTTCGGAAATAGGAGCGCGGACACGACCGTTGTCGTGTGAAAGACCACGCGCCGGGTCATTCTTTTTCGCGCGCCCACGAAACAGCGTCAGCTACATCCTGTTCGCTAATGCCGAGTTGAGCGAGGCGGGTGCGGACCTCTTCCGCACGGCTTCTTTGCAACGGCCGCAGGATGATGCACTCCCCATCTGTGCTCACGTCGAAATATTCAACCGCGCCAAAGCGAGTGATCACTGCTTTGGGCAGGGTAATTTGGTTCTTAATCGTCTTTTTGGCCAGCATGATTGCCTTAAACAAGGAAACAAGGAAATGCTACCATATTCTCCAGCATCGGCGCAACCTTGCATAAACCATTGATCCTTAAGGCGTGATTGCACATGTTCCGCCGGTCCGACCCTAGTCTGCTCATGCTATCCTGCCCTCAGCAAGCGCGCCGCCATGCGGATTCTTACCCGCTACATTCTTCGCGAAGTAACCTCGCACGCCCTCATCGGCGCGGCCATCTTCACTTTTGTGTTGTTCACCCGCGATTTGGGACGCATCCTGGAACTGGTGGTCCGGGCCAGCGCGCCGCTGCCCAGCGTCATCGAAATTTTCCTCTACACCCTGCCGGTCGCACTGACCTACACGATTCCAATGAGCGTCCTGGTGGGGATTCTCATCGGACTCAGCCGTCTTGCCGCGGACAGCGAAATCACCGCGATGCGCGCCAGCGGAATGGGCGTGTGGAACTTTGGGCGTGTGCTGGCGATTTTCATCTTGGGCGCGTGGGGCTTGGCTCTCATCAATGGCATCTACCTCGCGCCGTGGTCAACGGAGGCCCTGGGACGCCTGGAGGATCAGCTCAAGAGTTCGCAAGCGTCGTTTGAAGTGCAGCCCCGGGTCTTCTATGAAGGCTTCCCGAAGATGGTGCTCTACGTACAGGACGTGCACACNNGCACATGAAGGTGTACTCGTCCCGGAGGGGGAGGATCGCCTGCACCTTCACTTAGTTGACGGTTCCACCCACGAAACCGACCCCGCGGTGGCGGATCACTACCAGATCTCAAGCTTCCAACAAACCGACATACCGATCGATCTGGCTTCGTCGGACACCAAGGCAGACGAACAGGTTCCGGTCGGAGTGGTTGGCACCTGGGCGCTTCACGATCAGGCCAGTCGGGTCGATCCGGTCTCAGCACGCTGGTACCTCATTGAGTTTCACCGCCGCTTTGCGCTTCCCACCGCGTGCTTGGTGTTGGCGATGGTCGGAATTCCTCTGGGACTTTCGTCGAAGAAGAGCGGCAAGTCGGGCGGGTTCGTGCTCACGATTGTGCTGGTCTTTGTGTATTACTTCATTTCGCTGCTGGGCGTTTCTCTGGCACGGCAAGGCCGGGTGAGTCCTGGGGTGGGGGCGTGGCTGGCGAACTCCGTCTTTCTGGCCGCGGCCTTGTTTCTGCTGTGGCAGGCGGAGCGGCGGCCACTCTCGCTATCGGCGATCCGTTTGGCGTGGAAGCGCGACCAAGCACCAGCAAACGGCGCCGCCAACGAGCGCAGGTACAGGCGCAGAGACAATGCCTTCGAGCGTGCCTCGACCCGGCGGCGCGTCTTCAGCGCCAGCTTCCCCACTTTGCTCGATGACTACGTGCTGCGTGACTTCTTCATTTACCTGGGAATGATCCTGTCGGCGTTTCTCGTGCTGCTGCTGGTGTTTACTCTGTTCGAGTTGCTGAGCGACATCCTGCGCAATCAGACGCCTTTCCTTGTGGTGGCGGAATATCTGCTCAATGTGGCTCCGTATCTGCTGTACAGCGTTGCGCCGCTGATCATGCTGCTGGCGGTGCTGATTACGTTCGGGCTGATGAACCGCTCGAACGAGATCACGGCCATCAAGGCGACCGGAACCAGCATCTACCGCATTGTGATGCCGGTGCTGGCAGCATCGGCGGTGCTGGCGGCGGGCCTGTTTGTGGCTGACCAGTTCTACCTGCCGCGGACCAACAAGCGCCAGGAGGCGCTGCACAACCAGATCAAAGGCAAGCCCGCGCAGACTTACCTGCGTCCGGACCGGCGCTGGATTTTCGGGCAGCACAACGACATTTACTATTACCAGTTCTTCGATGCCGATCGGGATCAGTTCGCCAATCTCACAATCTTTCAGATCGATCCCGCGAGCTTCGCCATCACCCAGCGCGTCCATGCCGAGCGCGCGCACTGGTCCGAGAGCATGGATCGCTGGATCTACGAACGAGGCTGGCAACGTTCTCTGAACGGCGCGGCCATCGCCGGCTACCGCACCTTCGACGTCTCCACCTTCCCAGAAATTACCGAGGTGCCGTCGTACTTTAAGAAAGAGGTAAAACAGTATTCCGAGATGAACTATGAGGAGTTGCGCCGCTATATTCGCGATCTGCAGCAGAGCGGGTTTGATGTGGTGCGGCTGCGGGTGCAACTCAACAAAAAGCTTTCGTTCCCGCTGATCACGCTGATTATGGCGGTGCTCGCCGTTCCATTTTCTTTGTCGGCGGCAAAGAAGGGAGCCATCACGGGAGTTGCCACGGCAGTAACCATCGCTGTGATCTACACCGTGGTAACGCGGCTGTTCGAGGCGATGGGAGACCTCAGCCAGTTGCCGCCGGCGCTGGCGGCCTGGTCGCCGGACCTGATTTTCGCTCTAGTAGGCGCCTACCTGATCCTGAAAATTCCCACGTAATTCGGCATCGCGGCTGCGAGTGAGCGTGCAGGAAAGATTCCTGACGAGATCAATTTCGGACGTAATCATCGGATCAAGAAGATTGCCTTCCTGTGGTTCAAAACTACTTCACCGCCACTCCCCAGGGAGTGGGAAAGGTAGTGACCGGCGTCAGCACCGTCAAAGCTCCATCCCCCGGCGTAACGCCATATTCCGAAAGCGTCCCCGAATTGAAGTTGGCCACGAACATGAAGCTGTCGTCGCTGCGAATCGCAATCGATGTGGGATACGCGTTGGTGGCCACGAACGCCGGGCTTAGAGGCGTCAAGGCACCGTTGGTAGGGCTGATTTTGTACCCATATACCGCGTCGGCGTTGGAAGCCAACACATACAAGAAACCGGCGTAGGCATCCTCCAACAGAGGTCCCGCACCGTTGCCGGAGTTGAAAGGTGAACCCGGAACTGCCAACAGGCTGTCATCCGCGTTCTGACACTGTGGCAGAGAAACGGCATTGCAAATCGTGTAGGCGCTGACGCTGTTGGACTGCTGGTTGCCCACATAAACAAAGCGGTTACAAGGGTCGACGGTAACGCCGTTGGGACGGGTACCGGTCGGAACTCCCAGCGTGGATCCTCCGGTGTTGACCAACGCTATAAAGCCCGTCGACGAGACCGTGTAATTCAGCACGATGTTGTTCACAAAATCCGTCACATAAAGATCTTCCGTTGTAGGCGGCACATGCCCGCTGCAGGGCGCATAGAGCGTAGGGAACCCAGTCGGAGTTACGGCGAGGGCCGACGGATCGGCGGGTTGGCCGCCCGGTTGAATCGGAAGGGCGAAAGGCTTGGTCTCAGTGCTCGAAGAAGATACTTCGGCCAGGCTGCCATTACTCCCGATGGCGAGCACAGAGATGGTTCCCGGCACGGGATTGCTGGCGCTGTCGCTGGTCGAAGCGTCCGCGATGAAGAGAAACTTGCCGGCAGAATCCATAGCCATGGTGACTGGAACGACAGGAATCTTTTCGGTTGTGCTTCCAACTATCAGCTCTGTGTCACTGAGTGTGGTTGTCCCAAGGGACGATCCCAGTGTTCCATCCGAGTTCACCGGATACACGGCGATCGCGGAGCTTTGCGGGATGAGGACGTACGCATATGCGCCCGCCGGATCAAGCACAACCGCAGTTGCCGGTGCGGGCGTTGGGGGTCCGTTCGCGTTGTTGATCTGCGTCATCTGGCCGTTGCCCAAGTCGAGGCTAAAGGTCTCCATCACGTTATCGCCACTGTAGGTGGAAACCACCACCAGCCCGTTGAAGTGATTGGTGTACTTGCTGCTGCAAGCCATCAGTGCGCCGATTGCAACCAAAACCACAATTCCCGCGATCCAGGCAAAACGTGTCCGCATTCTTCGCTATATCTCCTATGCTATGAACGTGCTTCCGCACTGCCCGGAGGCAACCAACCGGGTTCGAACGCATTAGTAAAGGCGTGAATTGCCATCCATTTATGTATCAGGAATGCGCAGGAAGAGCAAACGCCCACTAAGAGTCATTGGAACCGTGGAAGCGGTCGCGAGTTGCCTGAAAGGCAGTGGTCGGTGGGCAGTACCTAGTACCCAGTACCGAGAAAACGCGATGAAGGCCGCAGCCAAGGCGTGTTTACGGAAGCGGTCGCCGGGCGCGGGTGACCAGAAGCCATCTCGTAGCAAACCCGAAGAAGTACATCGGCGGCTCCCTCAGGGGCTAAAGCCCGCGTCCTCATTGGGCCTGTTCGGCACGACTGAAGTCGTGCCCTTCCCGAAACTATTTATGAGATAGCTTCTAGAAACTAAGCTTCCTGGCCGGCGGGAACAACTTCGAGGGTTTCCTCCGGGCTGGCGCTCGCCGGCATTAGAGGCAGGCGAATCTCGACCGTGAGGCCGCCGCCGGGCCGGTTCGTGGCGGCGACGCGGCCGCCGTGGAACCGGACTGCGCGTTCGGTAATAGCCAGCCCCAAGCCAACTCCGCCCGTCTGCCGGCCTCGATCATCGTCCAGACGGTAGAATGGCTGGAACAACTTTTCCAGCGCATCGACCGGAACGCCAGACCCGCAATCGCTGACTCGAACCAAGGCTTCGTTTCCACCCGGGCCTTCAGTTTTTTCCAGGCGGATCTCAACGGTCGTACCCTCGCGGGTGTAACGAATGGCATTGCGCACTACGTTCTCGATGGCACTGTGCAGCAAGGATGCGTCTCCGCGCACTCCCCAACTTCCCGCCGGAATTTCGCTTTGCACGTGGCAGTGCCGGGCCTGCGCCTCGAACTCCGCATCTTCGGCCACGCTTAGCACTACTTCGTTCAGGGGGATGGGCGTGGGCGGCACGCGCTGCTCGCCGTCTTCCAGGCGAGCCAAAGTCAGGATGCGGCCGATCAGTTCGTTCAGCCGGCTGGCTTCGAGTTCGATGCGATCGAGCATGGACGCGCTCTCTGGATTGGCGCGTTGGCGCGCCAGGCCCAACGCGACATTCAACCGGGCCAAAGGCGAGCGCAGTTCATGGGAAATGTCGTTGAGCAGGCGGGCTTGCGCCTTCACCAGGTTTTCCAGGCGTTCCGCCATGCCGTCAAAATCCCGCATCAGCCCTGCCACCTCGTCGCGTCTCCTGACGTTGGGAGCGCCGGCGCGCGCGGCAAGGTCCCCGGCGGCCAATTGGCGTGTGGCGGCGCGCAGGCGGACGATAGGCATGGTCAGCAGCCAGGCCAGCACGTAGCAAACGAGACCGGAAGAGATAACGGCGATGATTAAGCCGGGGAAAGGTAATCCCCGCGGACCCAGAAACAGGCGTGGTCCGGGCGGAGGAGACAGAACCAGCGTGTAACGGTGCAATCCGTCAGAGGAAGCGCGCGAGTCGCGCAACACCGGAGGAGGCGCGGGAAAAATAAAGCCCTCGTGCGGCACCCGCGGCCCTCCCTTGGCGACGCGTAGCGCCCATTCTGGCGCGCCGCGGTGCAAAACCTCCTCCATGTTTTCATTGAATAGAAAGACGCGGACGTGTTGCGTCCTCTCCAGATTGTCGAAATACTCGCCAAGCCCGCTCGCGCCTCTTTGTTCGTAAGCATTCACCGAGTCGTTCATCGCAGTCGCGAGAAGAGCTTCCCAACTGGAGGTCCGCGGACGAAAGGCCAGCGTCACCAGGATCGCGAGCACCAGAAACAGGGCGAAGGCCATCCAGAAGGAAAGAAAAATCTTGAGGAACAGACTCTTCATGGAGTGCTCTTCACCTTCTCCCGCGGACGGGCAAAGATGTAACCGACACCGCGGATGGTCTTGATGTGCTCGTCGCTGTCGGTGTCGCCGAGCTTCTTGCGGACTTTGCTCACGTGCATATCGATGCTGCGGTCAAAAGGCGAGAACTTGCGGCTGAGCACGGCATTCACCAAACGCTCGCGCGGGACCACGCGTCCGGCTTCACGCAGCAGCACTTCGAGCAAGTTGAACTCTACTGATGTGAGATCGACCGGCTGGCCATCACGACGCACGCTGCGAGTGGCGGGATCAAGTTCGATTTCCCCTACGCGGACGATATCGGGCGCCGACGGGATAGACTTGTCGCTCCGGGTGCGGCGCAGAATGGCTCGAATGCGCGCCACCAGTTCTCGCGGATTGAAAGGCTTGGGCAGATAATCGTCGGCGCCAATCTCCAGACCGACGATGCGGTCCACATCTTCGCCGCGCGCAGTGAGCAAAAGGACAGGCAAGCGCGAGGTCGCGCGGATTCGGCGCAGGACTTCGAAACCGTTGATGCCGGGCAGCATCACATCCAACACTACAAGCAGGTAACCGCCGCCGGTGGCGCGCTGCAACCCGCTCTCGCCATCGTGGGCCGCTTCCACCACGAAACCCTCGGCCTGCAAATATTCGGCGACGAGAGTGCAGAGTTCAACATCGTCGTCGATAACCAGAATTCGTTCCATCTTCGCGGTTTTCATTGTGCACCAAGCGGAGGCCGACAGCGGTAAAGAATTGTCAAATCGCCGTATGCTTCCCGATTGACAAAACTTTACTCGCTTTTACGGACTTTTTACTACTTTTCCGCAGGAATCGTGTTCCTATGAGGGTACGCAAAAAGGCCCAGGTTCGCGGGACAAGAATAATGTCCAATGTCCACGGTAGGAACGGGTCGTCAAGGAGCAGAGGGTTATGAAATTACTTCGCTTTCGTTTTCTGGTGGCGGCATTGGCCGTGTTGCTAGGCAGCGCGCTCGCCAAGTCGCAAACCACGGATGCGCCTCCACCGATCCGCGGCCATGCCTTCGGCATGGAAGGCCGCATGATGGGCTTCTTCGCCAAGTACCTAGATCTAACCGACACTCAAAAGGCGCAGATGAAGGCGGTCATGCAGAAAGAGCAGCCCACACTAAAACCGCTGATGCAACAACTGCACCAGATGGATGGGCAACTCAGGCAGTATGAAGAAGGCGCCTACGACGAAACCAAGGTGCAACCGCTGGTGGCGCAGCAAGCGCAGACCATGGTGCAACTGAAGGTTGAGCAAACCCGCATTCACAGCGAGCTGTTTCAGTTGCTCACCGCGGACCAGCAGGCCAAGATGAAGGAATTCGAGGCCAACCGGGAAGCACGCATGCAGCAACATATGCAGAGTGCGCCGCCTGCCAATCCCGAGGAATAGCGCGGCAGGCTTCTGCGTGAACTTGGGTCTAGAACTGCTTTGACCGGCAGCCGCGCGGGCGACGCTCTTGAGCCCGCTTGGCTGCCGAGGAATGACGCGATGGATTTGGATCAGGTATTCATTTTTGAAATCGGATGGGCTTTCTTCGCCGCCTGGGGAATAGTTCTTGCGGCGATCAGCGTAGTCGCCTTCGGGCGGGATCTTCTCCCTGTCATGCGACGCCCAGCCCACGAACGAGAGCGTCGTTAGACAGCAAGTTGGCGAATCGCTCGCTCTCTTCGTCTTTCTTGCAAGTTCTTGTCTTCTCCTTCCGCGCCAAAAACTTGAACCCCGCCTGCTAGAATTCCATCTACACAACCTGCATGATTCCGAAGAGTATGCGTCCGCTTCTTCCCTACCTCAAGCGCTATCGCTGGGGCTTTGTGGCGGGGACGGTGTGTATTATTTTGAGCAACGGCGCCTGGGCGGGACTGCCCCGGGTGATCGGCAACGCCGCCCAGAGCCTGGAAGGTAGCGTCACCCCGCACAAGCTCCTTATCTTCGCATTGCAGGTACTCGGCCTCGCGGCCGTGCGGGGGATATTCCTGTTCCTCACACGCTGGGTTGTGATCGGAATCTCGCGCGATATTGAATTCGATCTGCGCAACGACCTCTTCGCCCACCTGGAAACGCTGTCTTACTCCTATTACCAGCGCACGCGCACCGGCGACATCATGGCAAGGGTGACAAACGATTTGAATGCGGTGCGCATGCTTCTGGGCCCGGCGATCATGTACTCGGCGAATACGCTGGTGTTCACGAGCGCGGCGCTGTGGTTCATGATGCGCAACAGCCCCAAGCTGACTTTCTATGCCTTTCTGCCGCTGCCCGTGGTCAGCATTGTCATTCAGTATTTTGGGCGGCGGATTCATGAGCGCTTCGAGAGAATTCAGGCGATGTTCTCCGATATTTCAGCACGTGCCCAGGAAAATTTTTCCGGAGCGCGCGTGATTCGCGCCTATGTGCAGGAAGAAGCGGAGATCGCATCTTTCGAAACAGCAAACCAGGAATATGTGGCACGCAGCCTGAAGCTGGTACGGCTGATGGGGATGCTTTGGCCGACGCTGGAACTGATGCTCGGGCTGGCCCTGGTGCTGGTGTTGTGGATCGGCGGGCGGGAAGTGTTGCGAGGCCACATGCAGATTGGGGCGTTCACGGCCTTCAACATTTACATGATGCAGCTTACGTTCCCCATCATCGCGCTGGGTTGGGTGATCAACATTTTCCAGCGGGGCACGGCGTCGCTGGTCCGCCTGAATGAGATTCTGCAGGAAAAGCCCGAGATCAAAGATGAGGCTAAGGCGCGCGACCGGGAAGTGGAAGGCGAGATCGAGTTCCGCGGACTGAGCTTTGAATACGAGGGCAAGCGCGTGCTGCACGATCTGAACTTGCGCATTCCGGCGGGCAGCAGCATGGCGATCGTGGGCCCCACGGGCTCGGGAAAGACCACGCTGGTCAATCTCATCCCGCGCATTTACGACGCGGAACCGGGCATGGTTCTGGTGGATGGCCGGCCGATCCGCGAGTTTTCTCTGGCTTCGCTGCGCAAGAATGTTGGCTTCGTTCCGCAGGAGACGTTCCTGTTCAGCGACCGGATTCGGGAGAACATTGCCCTCGGAGTCGAGTCGGCCACGGAGCGGGAGATTCACGACGCGGCAAAGGCTGCGGATGTCGCCGGCGATATTGAGGGTTTTCCCGAGCAGTATCAGACGATGGTGGGCGAGCGTGGAATCACGTTATCGGGCGGACAGAAGCAGCGGACGGCTCTGGCTCGCGCGTTGATCCGTAATCCGCGCATCCTCATTCTCGACGATGCGCTCTCCAGTGTGGATACTCACACCGAAGACAAAATCCTGAATCACCTGCGCGACGTGATGCAGGGCCGTACGACCATCTTCATCTCACACCGTGTTTCCACCGTCCGCAACGCCGACCGCATTGCCGTGCTGCACGATGGACGAATCGTGGAGTTGGGCACGCATGACGAATTGCTCGCCTTGAACGGCTACTACAGCGACCTGTATAACAAGCAATTGCTGGAAGAGGAACTGGCCGAGGTTTGAAGCTGGGTCGCGGCTGCGGCCTCAGCGGCTGAAGCCGCTGTTGATTCGATTGGGCGCTTGCGGCGCGACTGAAAGTCGCGTCCTTTCAAAGCAGCCGCGAATTGAGTTTTTCCGCAGTCTCTAAAGTCGAGCCTTTCCAGATCCTAGATGAGCGGCCGAAATTCTCTACGAACCCATGCAAAGAATCGACGCACCTGAGATTCTCGATTCCGACGCTTGTTCTCCCGCCGATGTCGAGACCTCGATGCGCGATATTGGCCGCGTCAACCGCTGGTTTGGCGGAGTTGCCACCACGCGGAAGATGGTGGAGCGTGTGGCTCAGGCCAGCGGGACGAAACACCTCACACTGCTGGAAGTGGCAGGCGGTTCTGGAGAAGTACCGGAGATGGTTCAGCAGAACCTCGCGCGACGCGGGATCACGCTGGAGGTGACGTTGCTGGACAGGGCGCAGACTCACCTTCCTAGGAAAAATGCTGCCGAGGGAAATCATAATGGTCGGAATCACTCCGTCGTGGCGGATGCGTTTGCTCTGCCTTTCGGCGACGGAGCATTCGATCTGGTGAGTTGCTGCCTTTTTGCGCATCATCTGAGTCCGCAGCAACTGGCACAGTTTGTGCGCGAGGGTCTGCGGGTGAGCCGGCGAGCGCTGCTGATCAATGACCTCGTCAGGCATCCTTTACATTTGGCGTTGGCGTTTGCGGGATTTCCCCTCATGCGCAGCCGCGTGGCCTGGCTGGACGGGCTCACTTCGGTGCGCCGGGCGTATGTTCCGGCGGAGATTCGGAGCATGATCGCGTCCGCTTTTTCCCAAGCGACGGCGCGGGTTGAGATTTCGCGCAGTTATCTTTTCCGCATGGGTGCGATTGTATGGAAGTCTGGCTGAGTCCCGCAGCGCCTGAAGGCGCACCTCATTCTGCGGCTCTTACGGTATGCCTGAAGGCATACCCTGATACGAATCTTCCGCTCGCACCGGCTTGCCTAGCGCACCACCAGCACTTCGCGGATGTTGTCGCGGGCGAGAAAGAACTTGATGGAAGCGAAATCACGGAAAAGATTTTCGATGTGGCGGTTGTTGAACACGCGCTGCAACTGAAAGCCATCCGAGATGGCGGTGTGCACCGCGCCGGTGGGACCGCGGCGGGCTTCGCGGCGCAGCACAATTTTCTGCATCTCCAGAGTATCGGCGCCGACGATGTGGAACCGGTGACAGGGCGAGTCTGGACCGGCATCGCGGGTATGAAAGAAAGCCAGAAGCATGCCACCCGGTTTCAACACCGACCAGAGCCGTCCCACGACCGGCTTCACCAGGCTCTCATCGAGATAGTCCGGCAGATTCCAGCACAGCACGAAATCAAAGTGAGCCGCCGGGTAGACCAGGTTATCGGCGAGAAACTTTCGGCTGTCCAGAGCGACAATTCCATGCTCGTCTTTGGTAAGAAGCTCGGGATCGGTGGAAGCGGTGAGCAGATCTTCGCTGTAGATTCTGTGGCCGTGTTCGGTGAAGTGGCGAATGTTAGTCGGAGAGGTCGATCCCAGGTCGAGGATGCAAAGGCCTTCGGCGGACTCCCAGCTGCGAGATAACTCTCCCAGCCCGCTGGAGCGGCGGGTGAGCTTCTGCGAACCCTGCGCCGGAATGGTCTCCGCTCCGGATGAACCGCGAAAAAGTTTCATGAAAGTCTGCGAAACTGACGACATCCTGACATCCTGACTTCCGATCCGCTCAGGCCCGACTACTTCGTGTCGGTCCGGTGAATATCGACCTTGCCGTTCAAGAACGCGCCCTCTTCGATGGAGATGCGCTGGGCCGAAATATCCCCGGTAACGAAGGCGGACTTACGCAAGTCCACGCGGTCGCTGGCCTGAATATTGCCTTCGAGTTTTCCCTGCACCACAACCCCTTTGGCGTCCACACTGGCTTTGACCTGGCCGTTGGGGCCCACCGTGAGGCTGTTGCCTTTGAGAGCGATGCTGCCTTCGATCTGGCCATCCACATAAAGATCTTCGCTGCCCGAAAGTTCGCCCTTGATGAAGACCGATTTGCCGATTTGCGCCAAACCGCTGGCGGGTGTGCTCATGGACGCTCTCCTATAAGTGCAAAGGGATCTGCCGGTCAACCACGAAATCAACATTAACGACGCAGAACCGGAGTGTCGCTCGCTGCAACGACTATACGCAAGGCACGGACTGTGCGGCAAGCCGCAGAAGTGGTTACCCGGTTCCATGTAGAGAATATCCTGAAGCCGATTGTTACAATGAGGGAGTGGGGAACATTGTGAGTTGGATCACGAGGCAGAGGAAGACTCCACCGGTCGCCGTCGTTATTCTTCTGTTTCCTTGGATCGCCGGGATGGGTGCGCCTTCGCTTGCAGCCGGCGCGCCGCCCGGTGCCGCACAGGAAGCGGCTTCTCCGATTGAACTTGTCCGCGCCGCGGTGGCGAACGAGGTGGCGGCCGCCAACGACACTTCGATCAAACACATGTTCCGCTCGCGCAAGCAGACTCCGCACGGATCACAGACGAGACTCTATGTGGAGACGCGGGAGGCGATGGCTGGCCTGACGATTGCCTACAACGACCAACCGCTCACACCGGAACAAATGCAGGACGAGAAGAGCCGACTGGCTGGTCTCGTGCGCGATCCCGAGCAGCTTGGCCACAAGCATTCGCAGGAACAGGAGACGGCCGAGCGCACGCTGCGCATCGTGAAAGCTCTGCCCGAGGCTTTTCTTTATGACTATGATGGTGAGGAGAAAGGCGCGGCGAATATAGGCCGGGATGGTGGGCCTCTGGTGCATTTGAAATTCAGGCCGAATCCGGAGTACCGGCCTCCATCCCACGTGGAAGACGTGCTCACCGGCATGCAGGGAGTTATTCTGATCGATCCCGCGGCGCGGAGGATCGCGCGGATCGACGGGACACTATTCAAGGAAGTCGGCTTCGGCTGGGGAATTCTGGGGCATCTCGATCGAGGGGGACATTTTCTCATCGAGCAGCGGGATGTTGGGGATGGCTCATGGGACGTATCGCGCATGTCGCTCGGCTTTACGGGAAAGATTCTTCTGTTCAAGAGTCTATCGATCAAGTCCGAGGAAGTGTTCAGCGACTTCCGGCGCGTGCCGGACGGAACTACGTTTGCCCAGGGAGTGGAGATGTTGGAGGAAGAGGCTAAGCTGGCGGAGAATCATAAGGCGGGAGCAGCGGCTGCGGAGATGAAGTCGCACTAGGAACTGATGGTGGTTCAATGTGTTGGCGATTTATCAACAGTGACAGGTGCGGGAGGGAACGATCAGGAGCGCGGCTGCGGGGTGAAATGAATCAGCCCCACGCCCCCTCTTTCATTCACTCCAATTTCACGCTGATCCCGGTAGTGGCTAACACATATTCGAACTCTTTAAACAGTTCTTTGCCGCCTATAGGCTCACCGTTCGGGTCGCACGAAAGAACATTCCCCGTGCGGGGGTCTAACGCTACATGGCAGTTCTTAGGACCGAAACACTTCGCCATCCCGTAGGCGCTCTTGACCGACACAGAATTGTTATGCTCTTCGCAAGCCATTTGGATGATTAGTACCGTGTCCATTTTGCCATTGTCGCTCAGGTCTTGAACTAGCTCATGTCGCTGCGAGATTGCGATTGCCTCTTTGAAAGAAGAAAACAAGACAGACGCGAGTTTTCCATCACAGGTGGTTGCCTTGACAAATACGGGCCTTATAGCGTGTGCTTGCGGATTGCCTTGGGTTTGAGTCTGTTGTTGTTGATCCTGCGGGACGCTTGGTAAGGAATTTAATGAAGCTGTCTGCGTGGCCGGATGCGCCTCTTTCCATTTGCGAATGCGTTCCTGAACATCAGCAAGCTGGGCTGGTGTGAGTACTGCTTCGACTTTGTCGCGATAGTCTTTGACAAATCCTTGTTCGAGGGATGAGGCAGCAATCGCGATCCAGAAATACGCTTGCAGGTTGTCCTTTTCCACGCCTGCACCAGCACGATAAGCCATTCCGAGGTTGTATTGAGCCTTCGCAAGGCCTTGTTCGGCAGCCTTCTGCCACCAGCGAACTGCTTCGGCGGGATCCTTTTCGACGCCGTTCCCTAAGTTGTAAGCCTGTCCGAGGTTGTATTGAGCCGCTGCGTAGCCTTGGTCGCCTGCCTTGCGATACCAACGCAAAGCTTCGGCGGCGTCCTTTGCGACGCCTGTCCCAGAGTAATACGAAGCTCCAAGCCAGAACTCACCGGCAGGATTGCCCTGTTCGGCCGACTTGCGCAGCCACTTGACTCCCGTTGCCTCATCCTTCGGAACTCCTGCGCCTTGGAGGTAGAACATTCCGAGGCTGAACTGGGAAGCTGCGTTGCCGTTTTCGGCAGCCTTGGTGTGCCAGCGCACGCTTTCCACCTCATCTTTCGGAACGCCCATTCCCAAGCCATACGCCGTTCCGAGATTGCCTTCAGCCGTTACATCGCCTTGCTCGGCGGCCTTCTTCCACCAGCGCACGGCTGCAGCGTAGGTCTTTGGAACGCCCGCTCCTAGGGAATAAACCCCTCCAAGGCTGACCTGCGCTGATGCGTTGCCATGCTCCGCAGCCTTCTCCCACCACTGCACGGCTTTCTCCTCATCCTTCGGGACTCCCTCACCTAGGTCATACGCCTTGGCAAGAGCCAATTGTGCTTGTACATCGCCGTCCTCGGCCCTGCTCTTGAGTTCGGTGATACTTTGCGCGTACCCGAAGGGCAGTATCGCGAGCAAAGAGAAAACGGAGCACAACAAGATATGCGGCCGACGTGTGTGCATAAGTGCTCCTGTTCTCAGGCACAGCTTACTCCCGAATTTACGGCAATTCCATATCGCCGCCGTTAACAGGGCGATTGCGCCAACTACCCCTCGTGAGACGGCTTTCCAGCGTCACGCTCAAGCACGCAACGTTTCCTTCCTCACCGTCAACTTCTCGATAAGATCTTCCTTAACGCGATAACCCGTCCCCGGCTCGTCGCCGATCGCAATCATCCCTTGCGGCGAGACTTGCACCTCCGGATCAATGATGTCTTCCTTCCAGTAACGCTTGGAGGCGGAAACGTCTCCGGGCAGGCTGAAATTCTCGAGCGTGGAAAGAGCGATGTTGTGGGCGCGGCCAATTCCTGATTCAAGCATGCCTCCGCACCAGACGGGAATTTTCTGCGAATGGCAGATGTCATGAATCCTCTTCGCTTCCGTGAATCCGCCGACGCGGCCGACTTTGATGTTGATGATGCGGCATGCGCCGGACTCAACCGCAACCGCCGCCGCGCGTGCGCTGACGATCGATTCGTCGAGGCAGATGGCCGTGCGCAGTTCTTTCTGCAGGCGGGCGTGGTAGAAAATGTCGTCGTCCCAGAGCGGCTGTTCGATCATCAGCAGATTGAATTGATCGAAGCTGCGCAGGTGTTCCACCTGGTCGAGCGTATAGGCTGAGTTGGCGTCGCAGCTGAGCGTGATGTCGGCCCAGCGCGAGCGAATTCGCTCCAGCACATTTAGATCCCAGCCCGGTTTGACTTTGACTTTGATGCGGCGGTAACCGGCGGCCAGCTCGATCTGGATTTTTCCGAGTAACTGTTCGATTGAATCCTGAATGCCGATGGAGACTCCGCACGAAATTTCAGTCCGCGTGCCTCCCAGCAACTTCCACAAGGGCTGGCCTTTCTGTTTCGCTTCAGCATCCCACAGTGCGTTTTCGAGGGCTGCCTTGGCCATGCGGTGGCCGCGCACCCTGGCGAAGAGAGCCGCGCACTCGCGCGCCGATTCGAGGGTGCGTCCGAGCACGGCGGGGGCGAGATAGCGCGTGACCGTAGGCCAGGCGCTTTCGGTCCACTCGCTGCTGTAGAAGGGATCTTCGCCGGCCACGCACTCGCCCCAGCCGTTGACGCCCTCGCAATGCGCGGTGAGCAGCAGGATGCGGCGGCTGTAGGTGCGTCCGAAGCTCGTCTCAAAGAAATGAACGAGCGGCATGTGAATCTCGCGGAGGGTGATGGCTTCAATCTTCATAATTCAGTATCTAGTATCTAGTACCCAGTACCGAGTACCCAGTTCAAAACAAATAGCGCAGCGCAGTCTTGCCCGTTACTAGGTACTGGGTACTAGGTACTGACCTCTTCCGACGCGTACGACCATTTCTCGTCCCACTCGCCGAGCAGGAATTTGCCGTTGCCTTCGGAATCGCGCTCGTAGCCCAGCACGGCGAGTCCGCTGTCGAATGCCTGGAGAAATTGTTCGCGGTTGCGCTCCTGCACTTGCTGCGCTTGGTTTCGCGTTTCCGCCTCAGACTTCCACTCGTAAATTTGCGCCGGAACTTCGATGGCAGCTTGTTGGGTGAACACCGGGTTCTTTCCTGTTGCCAACAAAGCTTCCACGCGCTTCGATTTCAGCCACCACTCGGCGATGAGGCGGTCGCTGGGAAGGCCCCCCTGCAGCGGCGACGACGTGATTCCGTATTGATTGATGTTGTAACGGCGCGCAATCGCTCCCAGCTTTTCGATATTCAGATAGGCGTTCTTGATTTCGAGGGGATCGAAGGTCCACTCGATGAGTTCGATGCCGCGCGCGAGCGCGTCCTCGCGCTGCAGCAACTTCAGGCGGCGGCCCAGTCCGCCGTTGCGATGATCCTTGCGCACGGCCAGCATGTGCGAGTGAAGATAGATGTGGCCCGACCGCGTGCCCGGTACCGAGAGAGCGAAGCCTACCATCTCGCCACCGTCGAAAGCGCCCATCACCTGCCCGCCGACCTTCTCGGCCACGACGAACATGCGCAACGGAACCAGCTCCGCATCGCTGAAATTCCAGATCTCTTTTTGCAGTGCGACGCACGCACGAAGCTCATCACGTCCCTGACAGCGGCGGATCACGATCGCGCTCACGGCTTCTCCTGCTGCTTGGCCTGTTGCCAGAGCGGTTCGAGTTCATCCATCGAAGCACTTTCGAGCGTGGTCCCGCGCTCGTGCAGGCGCTGCTCCATCCACTGAAAGCGGCGGCGGAACTTGCGATTGGTCTTACGCAGGGCCGATTCGGGATCGAGCGACAAGTAGCGCGCGATGTTAACCAGCACGAAAAAGAGGTCGCCCACTTCTTCTTCCAGGCGAATCCGCAGATCTTCGGGAACGGTCTGGCGGCCGGAGCCGGCAACGCCACGGCCTTCAGGTCGCGGACCAGGCACGGGAAATTCCCACAAATGCTCGCGCAGTTCAGCAGTCTCTTCGCCGAGTTTCGCGAACAAACCTTCCATATCAGGCCAGTCGAACCCAACCTGCGCCGCGCGCGAACTGAGCTTGTGGGCTTCCAGCAACGACGGCATGGACGAAGAGATGCCGGCTAGAATCGATGGCGAAGCCTTCCCTGCCCCAGCGCCTTCTGCCGAGTCCGCGGCCGCGCTCGACCGCTTCTTTCGTTCTTCGACTTTCAATGCCTCCCAGTTGCGCTTTACATCGGCCGAGGTGTCCGCTTTTGCATCGCCGAATACATGAGGATGCCGGTCCACGAGCTTGCGCGAGAGCCGGTCGAGAACGTCATCGATGGAAAACGTTCCCTGCTCTTTCGCCATCTCCGAATAGAAAAGCACCTGCAGCAGCAGGTCGCCGAGTTCGCCGGAAAGTTCATCCCAAGCGCGATTATCGATCGCTTCCAGCACTTCGTAGGTTTCTTCCAGCGTGTAAGGCTTGATGGAATCGAAGGTTTGCTCGCGATCCCAGGGGCAACCCCCCGGAGCCCGCAAGCGCTCCATAATCGCGACTGCGCGTTCGAAACGTTCGCCGGTCGTAGACATTGGCATCCACTCTAAACGACCCCTCGCAGTGGGAGCAACGCACAACAGTTGCGCATACCGGCCCGTCTGCTCTCGCACAGCCAGCCGGTTTTGTCTTACACTCCCATTTCGGAACGTTAGGACGAAGCGGTGCGTGTTTTGGTCCACGAATTCTGCGGTACCAAGGTTACCTTCTCCGACCGACGGAGGCGATGCACACTCTAAGGGTCGTAGTGTAAGCAAACCCGGCTTCGGGATCTCGAATCCCTTCCCGGAACTTCTGCATCTGATTGATAATTATGGTGTTAGCGGTCAATCCACGAACATCCCTGGAAGATCAGCACTTTCAAGTGGTGGTGATCGGCGGGGGTATCAACGGCGTGGCTGTGGCGCGGCTGTGCGCGCGCGCGGGAAAGCATACGTTGCTGGTGGAACAGAATGACTTCGCTTCCGGAGTCACCAGCCGGTCGACACGCATCATCCACGGCGGTCTGCGCTACCTGGAGCATGGTGAACTGGATCTGGTGCGGGAATCTCTGCGCGAGCGGGAAAAGCTGCTGCGGGAGCGGTCTCATCTGGTGCATCCCATGCACTTCCTGTTGCTGCTGAACGAGAAGAGTCAGCGCAGCGCGCTGAAAGTGCGCACCGGATTGTGGCTCTACCACCGCATGGCGGGAAAGCCGGCGAGCGCGGGCGCCACGGAAATGGAATTGAAGCGGCTGGAGCGGGCGCTCGACGCGGGACACCGCTGGTCGTTCTTCAATTATGAAGATGCGCAATGCGAGTTTCCCGAACGGCTGGTGGTGGAATGGCTGATGGAAGCGGTGGAGGCCGGAGCGATCGTTCGCAACCACACGGAAGCGCTGGCGGTTGACGTGGCTCATGGCCGGGTCCGGGGCGTGCTGCTGCGCGACCAAATCACCGGGCGCGACCAGCGCGTGGACGCGACCTGGGTCATCAACTGCAGCGGGCCGTGGGCGGATCGCGTTTGCCAGCGGTCTTCGATTCGCACCCAGAAGCCGATGCTCGGCGGCGTGCGCGGCTCGCACATTGTTCTGCCGAGGTTTTCCGGGTCGCCGAGCGCGGCTCTATACACTGAGGCGGTAGATGGACGCCCCATCTTTGTGCTGCCATGGAACGATCAAGTTCTGGTGGGAACCACGGAAGTGGCCGACAGCGGCGACCCCGCGAAAACGGTTCCGTCGGCAGAGGAAATCAACTACCTTGTGCAGTCGCTGGCGCAGTTGTTTCCCAAGGCAAAGATCTCAGCGCAGAGTGTGAAGCATGCTTTTGCCGGAGTCCGGCCGCTGCCTTATTCTCCGGACAATCGTCCTTCGGCCGTTACGCGGAAACACATTCTGCACGACCATGCTGACGATGGCGCGACCCACATGCTTTCCGTGATCGGCGGCAAGTTAACGACCGCTGCGTCGTTGGCTCGGGAGTGTGCCCGGAAGATTGGATTGACCGCGGGCGAGCCCGGCGCAATGGCGGTGGGGCCGGGACCTGCACTCGATCCCTTGCTGGACGAGGCGGTTCTGGAGGTCGCGCGGATTGGAGCGGTGAGCGAGGAATCGGCGCGCGGCATGCTGGAGTGGCACGGCAAACGCGCCGCCGATATCGCACGCATGGCTCTCGTGAGCTCGGAGCTGCGGGCGCCGATCTGCCCGCACACCTCGCACGTGATCGCCGAAGTGGTGGAGGCTTACCGCCGCGAGTTTGCCGTAACCCTGGGTGACGTTCTGCTGCGCCGCGTGCCGGTGGCGCTGG
Source organism: Acidobacteriaceae bacterium (assembly GCA_003140075.1). Taxonomy (GTDB): domain Bacteria; phylum Acidobacteriota; class Terriglobia; order Terriglobales; family Acidobacteriaceae; genus Sulfotelmatobacter. The sequence continues at coordinate 56,604 of PLIO01000130.1, forward strand.
GCGCGTGCTGGTCGGAATCGTGCAGCCGCGAAGCCGCGCTGCGCATTGGCGCAGTGCTCGGCTGGGACGAGCACACCATGGGAGCGAACCTGGAAGCGTTTGAGATGGAACGCGCGGCGTTCCTGCGGCGGGTGGGACGGAATGCAGCGGCGTTTGAGGCCGCGGCGGATTAAATACCTTTTCAACCGCCCGGAGCCCTGTGCGCGCCGCTTATGCTGCGCAGCTGCGCCGGGCCAAAAACATCGGTCGCAGCTATGGCTGATGATTACTTCTTCGACTCCGGCGTCAACTCAAAAACCGACCCACAGCACGATACGGTCGGGTAGAGCTGGGTCGTCCCGTATAAATTACCGGAGCTGTCTAATAGCAGATTGCCGTTGGGTCCCTCTCCATTGTTCCCGGAGTTGAAATTCTGAATAATACTTTCAGTCCAGCCTGAGGCGCCAGGAGCAAGCTTGAATATTGTTCCGCCGTCTGCAGGGGCGCCTCCTGCAGCAGCGCCGTAGAGGTTTCCTTGGGCGTCGAAAATTACGTTGCCAAGACGATAGGCAGCATCATTACCACCCAAGAAGCTGTAGAGCAGAGTATCGTTCCAAGTTCCTGACACGTTTGGTGTCAATTCAAAAACAACGCCGCAGCCATTCCACGGCACTGAACAATCAGAAATGATGCCGCCAATCTCGGCTGTTCCAAAGAGGTTTCCGTCTGTATCAAACGTCAGACTCGAATTCGGCCAGCCGCCATCGCTGCCTCCAGTAAAGTCGTGAAGAGAATGTTCTGTCCAGCCGCCACCGTCGCGCACCAGTTCGAAGACAGTACCGAAGTTGTAGCTTCCTCCAACAAGAGTGGTGCCGTAGAGATTGCCCGAGCTATCCAATATCAGTCCAGCTACGGGGTTACCGCCGTCGCGCCCGCTGAAGCTGTGGAGAACTTCTTCGGTCCACGAATCCGAACTATTCGCGAGTTTGAATACTGTGCCTCCACCGTAGGCGCCACCTAATCTCGTTGTGCCGTAGAGGTTGCCATCTCCGCCCAAAACTAGGCCAGCTGCGGGATCGAATCCATCTGGCGTTCCGGCGAAGGCATGAATCAAACTCTCATTCCAGCCATTTAAACCGGGCACGAGCTGAAAGACAGTCCCGCAAACGTAAGGACATTCCGCAGTACGACCGCCGCCGTCGCTGGTTGTTCCATAAAGATTGCCCTTCGTATCGAAAATTACACCCGCATGTGGTGTAGCACCATCGTCGAAACCGGCAAAGGTGTAAAGGATGGTCTCTGTCCAGCGACCCTCTGAAGTAGGCGTTAGCTCGAACACCGTGCCGCAGTTTGGCTCTTTGCTGAGTAAGCAATACCCGGAACCACGGTTCCCGCCGTCTGCCGTGGTGCCGTAGAGATTACCCGCGCTATCGAACACGAGACCGCCGTTCGGAAAGAATCCATCATCGGAGCCGCCGAAGGCGTACAGAGTTTTGAGATTGTATTGGGCGGAAGAGCTGCCTGTGAACGCGACCCCAACCACTGCGGACAGCAATAGTGCAAACCTCAAGGCACCAATTCGCTTCGTCATTAGAATCCTCCTTCGCATACTGCAGCCTTTACGGAACCACCCCGAATTTCTTGTTGCTCGTGAGCGTACCGCCCGGCGTGGCTACTGTCACGAATCCCGTGGTCGCGCCAGCGGGAACGGTCGCTGTGATCTCCGTGTCTGAGACGACGGTAAACGTTGCCGCGGTGCCGTTGAAGCTGACGGCGGTTGAGCCCGTGAGATTGTTGCCGAGGATGATGACGCGTCTGTCGACTCTTGAGAGCCCGGGCAACGTCTCCACAAACGGGTCGAGGCCAGCCGAGAGGCTGTAGACGGTGCCTTCGTTGCTAGTCCCTCCTATGAAGGTGGTTCCGTATAGGATGCCGTCAGTAGCCTGCACCGGAGTTGAGTACGGCGTGGAACCGTCCGCGCAGTTCGGTTCAGCGCAGAAGCTGTAGATCGTAGTCAGATTGCCCCCCGGCGTCATTTCGAAGATCGTGCCGTTGTGGCCGGTGCCGCGGAGCTGAGTAGCCCCGTAGAGGATGCCGTTGGTCGCCTGCACCAATCCTGCGACAGGATTGGCACCGTCTAAGCAATTGCCATCTAAGCAAAAGCTGTGGAGCGTAGTCAGATGACCCCCAGGAGTGATTTCGAAAACCGTTCCGTCGCCGGCGCCGCCGCCCATATACGTCGTACCAAAGAAATTGCCATCGGTACCTTGAATTAGTCCCGCGAGGGGCTCGGTACCGTCCGCGCACCCAAGCTGGGCACAAAACGTATAGAGTGTGGTCAAGTTACCCTCCGGGCTGATTTTGAACACAGTCCCGGGTTCGTTGCTTCCGGACCCGCCGCCTGCGGTTGTGCCGTAGAAATTCCCGTTCCTAGCCTGTATTAGCCGCGCAGCCGGGTAAACTCCGTCGGCACAGCCCTGCTGTGAGCAGAAACTGTATAGCGTCGTGAGGCTTCCTGCAGAGGTGATTCTGAAGACGGTGCCATAGTCGTTCGCCCCGCCGAAGTAAGTTGTTCCATAGTAAGTCCCGTCGGCAGCTTGGATCAGCCCAGAATAGGGTCTTGAGCCGTCAACGCAGCCCGGTTGCGAGCAAAAGCTGTAGAGAGTAGTCAGTTCACCGCCCGGAGCGATCTGGAAAATCGTCCCGTCGTCGCTGGGCCCTCCCTGATACGTTGTTCCATAGAGCTCGCCGTTGTTCGCCAGCGCCAGCGCCCCTTGCGGAGTGTAGCCTTCCGACGTGTCGAAACTGTGCAGTATCGTGAGCGCGCCGTCCGAGGAGATCTGAAAGATCGTCCCGTAGCCGTTGCTCCCACCGCCCAAAGTTGTCCCGTAAAGGTTTCCGTCGAAGCCTTGAACAAGAGACGCATAGGGTCCGGAGCCGTTGGTCACATCGAAGCTAGCGAGACTATTGAAAATCTGCGCATTGGCTGAAATCCCCGCCGCGCAAAATAAAAGGACAACGCACACCATTCGCTTCGTCATTAGACCCCTCCTGGCAAGAGCCACGATTGTCCTCTGTGCAACAAACCAGCGTCAATATGCAGGATCTTGCAACTCGCTCCAACGTAAACGCTTGCATCGATAAATTTCGGTTGCGCGATGCAACCAGCGTGATAACATTTCTCGCCAGTTCGACCTCTGGCTAATTGGTCGCCCCCGTCGACCGACAGTTGTTGGTAAGCCTTACTCCTCCAGCAGAGGGAAAAGAAAAAACAAGGAGCTCAATCCATGAGCAGGCGCTTCCTATTGCCGATTGCGACGTGTCTCAGTCTTCTATCGGTGCTCGGGGGACAGAATGCGCACTCTCAGGATCTCAGCCAGATTCAGCACTGGGTTTTTGTCATCAAAGAAAATCGCACCTTCGACACTTACTTCGGCACGTTTCCTGGCGCGTATGGCGCCACTACCGGCACGATCTCGACCGGAGAAGTTGTGCCGCTGGGCCACACGCCGGACTACATGCCGCGGGACTTGCCGCACGCATGGGATAACGCCAACCAAAGCATCGACTATGGACGGATGGACAAGTTCGATGTGCCCACGGGATGCAATGTGAACGGGGATTACCTGTGCCTGACACAATTGTGGCAGCAGGACATTCCCAATTATTGGACCTACGCGAGCACGTTCACGCTGGCCGACGAAGCTTTCAGTTCCATCCACAGCGACAGCATGCCCAACCATTTGTACACGGTCGCGGCACAGTCGGGAGGCGTGATTTCCAATCCCAACTCCGACTTTGCCGTAGGATGCAACTCGCCGCCGGGAACGACCGTAACCATGCTGAACAGCCAGGGTTATACGAGCGCCGTGTTTCCCTGCTTTGATTTTTCGACTCTGGCGAACAGTATGCAGAACGCGGGATTGACCTGGAAATACTATGCCGCGCTTCCGGGAACGGCCGGGGCCGAGTGGTCGATCCTGAATACGATCGATAGCATCTACAACACTTCCCTGTGGAACAATGTGGTTTCGAGCACGCAGTTCCTCAGCGACGCCGGCAGCGGAAATCTCCCCGCCATGAGTTGGCTGACGCCGCCCTCCGTCGACAGCGAACATCCAAAAGGCAGAAGCACCTGCTACGGAGAAAATTGGACGGTCGGCATGATCAATGCCGTGATGCAGGGGCCGCAGTGGAACTCCACCGCGATCGTGCTGGCTTGGGACGACTACGGCGGCTTTTACGATCACGTGGACCCGCCCATACTTGATATTTTTGGATTGGGGGCGCGGGTTCCGATGATCATCATCTCGCCCTACGCCAAGCCGGGATACATTTCGCATACCACCTACGAGTTCTCGTCCTTGCTGAAGACTGTGGAAGAGGATTTTGGGCTGCCTTTTCTCACCGATCGCGACTCGGACGCCAACGATCTAACCGATAGCTTCAATTTCAGCCAGCCGCCGCTACCGCCGCTGATTCTGAGCCAGCGGCAGTGTCCGGTAGTTTCGCCCGCGCAGTTGACGTTCCCACCGCAACAGGTCGGCAACACCAGCGCCGGCTATAACGTCCAAGTCAGCAATTGGGGAACGAAAACCATGACGGTCTCCAGCGTCGCGGTCAGTGGTCCTTTTAGCCAGTCCAATAGCTGTCCGGCCAAGCTGGCTCCCGGCACTGCCGGCTGCGCGATCAACCTGACATTCACCCCGACCGCCACTGGAACTCAAACCGGCACACTCACCGTCACCGACACTGGAGCGGGGAGCCCGCAGGTAACCGAACTCACGGGAACCGGAACGGAGGTCACCCTTTCACCGCCGCTGCTCACTTTCGCTGAGACGCAGGTCGGAGCCAGCTCGACGGTGAAACTGACTTCCACGCTGAGCAACGCGGGAAGCAACGCGCTGAATATATCCAGCATTGTGGCGAGCGGCGACTACAGCCAGTCCAACACTTGCGGCAGCAACGTCGCAGCGGGAGCCAGCTGCACCATCACGGTTTCGTTCGCGCCGACCACCACGGGCGTCCGGTACGGGGCCGTCACCATCCTGGACAGCGACGGCTCCTCGCCCCAAGTCTTGAATCTGACTGGAATCGGCAAAGACGTTGTGGTCGCGCCGGGCGTTCTGAATTTCGGCTCAATCGAGATGGGAGCGGCCAGTCCGCCGCAGACCATCACCTTTACCAACAAGAGCGCCTCCACCCTGGGAATCACGAACATCCTCATTCAGGATGGCGCCTACCACAATTATCCGGACTACTCGCAGACGAACACCTGTGGCTCGAGCCTGGCCGCGGGAAAAAGCTGCAAAATTACCGTTACTTTTTCGCCGGCTGCGGCGGGAAGCCGGAACGGACCCTTGCTGATTTTTGATTCGGATCCGGCCACAAGTCCGGCCAGCGCGACCATGAATGGAACCGGCATTGCCGAACCCCTGGTAGTTTTAGCGCCGACCAGCCTGAGTTTTCCCAATCAGCCGGTAGGAACTTCGAGTGCTTCGCAAAGCGTGACCCTGACCAATACAGGAGCGGCGGGGCTCACTATCGGCAGCATTGCCGCCAGCGGAGATTTTTCGCAGACCAACAACTGCGGTTCCAGTGTAGCCGTCAATGCTTCCTGCACGATCAACGTCGTGTACACGCCCACTCTCATCGGCCCGGAGAGCGGGACGCTAACCATCACCGACAACGCCCTGAGCAGTCCACAGCAGGTCGGCCTCAGTGGAACCGGAACGTAAGATTGTAAGTTTTCCGACGGCAAACAACGCAGGCTCGATCCCGTCATCTGAACCGGAATCGAGCCCGCCACTGCCAGGCACATTTCCAGCGCCGGATCCCCCAACCCGGCGTGGGAATACCAGCCGCCTTACTTCATGTTGGCCATCGAGTGGCTGCCGGCAGTGTACGAACTGAAGAACAGGAAGAAGTTCGAGGGAGCGATGATGGCGTCTCCCGCAGCCTCGGCGGCCTTCACCGCTCTCGCCGAGATGATGCCGCTGCTGCCATCTTTTGTTGGCCAGTCGCTCTGGCTCGTGACCAAAACGGGGATGACCTGCCACCAGATCGCTGGCAGGTTAATATCGCGGTCGATCAGCACGTGACTGTGGTTAGGCGTAGGCACGAACACGTTCGCGGTGGGCGGGCCGGTGAAACCTAGGTCGGCCAGTACCGGCGCGAGATCAAGTCTGGAAGCATGCATGGTGCAGGTTCCCGGAGCCGAGCCCGGTTCCGGACATTGCGTGTAAACCAGAGGCGTGGCTTTGAACGCCTCGGGCACTGCGCCAAACAATGTAATCAGCTCGGTGCCAAGAGCGGGGCCGCACAGAGTTCCAGTGACGACGTTGTTGCAGGAGATCGCGTCGTTCGGGTTCTGATCGTTGTCCACGGAAAACAATGGAACCAGCACATAGATTGGTTCGGTCGTCTCATAAGGACTGCCGATCTGTCCCGGCGGGTTGATCGTGGGATTAAATCCAGCCTGACAAATCGGCGTTTGCAACTCGCTCGGGTCGTTAGCAGCAATGATGCCGTTGAAGTTCAGGTCGTCGTAAGGCTGGTCGATGCAGTCAAAGTTCTGGGTATAAGTGAACACGAGCTGCTTACTGTCGCCAAAACCGAGAGTCTGGTTGGGTTTGAGAGTTTGCGCGGACGCGGTTGCCGCGGTTAGGGCCACGGCCGCAAGCAGTGCAGGCCGGATTGTTGACAGCTTCATGATTTCCTCCACAGGCGGGTTTAGGAGCCGCTCTGGGAGATGTACGGGGGATGCCGCGAAACGGATTTAAGGAACGCGGATATTTCTTGGGAGTCTTTTCTTGCCGGCACTCGATTTGTGACCGAGAGCGCGCGCCAGGCGCTTGGGGTGATCGGAAATAATACCGTTAACGCCCCAGCCTGAAAAGCGCTTCATGTCGACGGGAACATTCACAGTCCATACTAATATCTTCTTGCCTGCAGCTTTAATCTTGGCGACGACACTCTGCCGAACCAGCGTGTAGTGTGGAATTACATACTCGAGAGGCAACTCGGGCCAGATTTTGAACTGCGCTCGCGTTTCGCAAATCAGCCCGAGCGGAATCGTTGCATTTGCTTCATGAAGCGTTTGCAGCACTTCAGGGAGAAACGAAGAGACCACATAGCCGCGGATGGGGGTGTGGTCGCGAAGCAAGTCCAGGATGATTTTTTCGAGACCGGCAACTTTCAGTTCGATATCGAGGAAAGCGGTTTTCCGATAGCGAGCCAACACTTCCCGCAGAAGCGGAAGAGCCAACTGCTGAGCTGAGGAGTGCGCAATCTCGAGGCTGCGAATGCTGGCGTCGTGGCATATCACCGCTTGATCGTCCACCGACAGGCGCGCGTCGAATTCAAAACCATCGCATCCCTGAGCGAGTGCGAGATCAAAGGACGGCAGCGTGTTCTCTGGAATTGCCTTTTCGGCACGCGCGCCGCGGTGACCAAGAAGAAGCGGATGAATCTCCATAACGTAAGTGGCCAGTGGCCCGAGATCAGTGGCCAGAGATCAGTGGCCAGTGGGTTTCAATCGTGATGGCCCGGCGATGCCCCGGTCCCAGAGGCTGCTTTTAACATCGAAGTAAGATAAGAATGCGATGCAACCTCACTGACCACCGATCACTGGCCACTGCTTCTTAGTCCAGATCGAAATCGCGGATGGGCTTGCCTGTATCAGGACTCTCTTTGGCCTTCTTCACGGCCTCCTGAAACTTTTTTTCCAGAAGCTCGGAAGCATGCTTCTGCGCCTCGACCGACTGCCGGAAGATGGATTCGCGGCGCGTATCCTGCTCCTTCATGGCCCGGGCCGCATCCTCCATGTCGGCAAACATTCTGGGCTTTACCGCAGCGGTGTGGGCGATTACCGCGCGAGTTTCCGTATCCACTTTCAGCAGCGCGCTGCAGCAGGGGCAAGTAACTTCGAAATTGGGGGGATTCTTACCCATTTGGCGAATCATACCGCAAAAGACGGGAGAACGCTCAGCGGTGAAGTTGGATCGGAAAGATGTGGAAGACGCTCAGCAATTCCCATCCCAGCAGGAAGATCGAAAGCAGGACAATGAGCACCGCCATCAACTCTCCAAAGGTAAGGCCGCGGCGGTTAGGCTCGAAGCGCCGTGCCGCCAGGCTCAGGATGTTCAGCGTGGCGAAACCAAAAACGACTGCCCAGAGAATGTTGTAAATATCGTTCCGGCGGCTGGAAAGGCGTTGCAACAGCACCAGCGCGGCAACCAACGCGGATTGGGCACGCAACAGGCTGTGAAGCGAGAGAGCGGCACTCACGCTGCGCGTGAAACTGGAGATCAGCCTGGTTGTTGAACCAAGAGCCATAGCATGCCGACTTACGTCCAAAAAACGTGCAGACTGCCTGACTGATGGATATTACATTTTTTCCCTGTCCCGGTCACGCTTCGGCGGAGCAAGGCTTCAGGTTCGAAGGCGAAGAAACATGCGGGTCAGTACTCGCCTGGGTGATGTTCTCGGCGTAGCCTTTTCAGAATGTCGCCACGCTTCAGTACCATGGATGCATGACTGACCGGCGCGTCATCTTCTTCGATGTCGGCAATACGCTTCTCTTCCCCAACCGGGCTAAGATGCTGGCGCCCATCGCAAGCGACCGCCATCCCACGCTCGAACACTGGCAGGCTCTGGAGCGCAAAACAAAAACAGAATTTGACCAAGCCATGCAGACCGGCCGGATCGATGACGGCTTCTGGTTTAGATTCCATAGCTCCCTGCTGACGGAGCTCGGCGAGAACGGCGGCGGCCGCGATACTGTACTGCGGGAGTTGGTGCAGAATGCGCAGAACTCGGCCAACTGGGACCAAATCCTGCCCGGAACGCGCGAGGCTCTCGACCGCATCGGCGCGAAGTTCCGCATCGCCGTAATTTCCAACGCCGACGGCAGGATCGATCGCGTGCTTTCCCGCTGCGGTGTCGCCGATTGCTTCGAGAACATCACGGATTCAGGCATCGTTGGAGTCGAAAAACCCCATCGTGAGATTTTTGAAGCGGCGCTCGGGACCATGAACGCCCGCGCCGATGAAAGCCTGTACGTGGGCGATGTGTACTCCGTGGACTATGTGGGAGCCCGTAATGCCGGAATGCAGGCGGTTCTGCTCGATGTGGCCGGAGCCTACCGTGACCGCGATCTGCCGCGCGTAGCATCGCTGCAGCAACTCGAAACCTGGCTGCAGCAGTAGGCTCGGGCTAAAATCTTCCCCCAAGCATTCCGCCGCAGGCAGAGAACCGTGACCGGCGCTATCATGATTGGGCTGGGAACGTACCTGGCTACGAGCGAGAGCCACTAAACGCGAGATCGTTTCGATTACTCACCTAACTCCAGAACCTGATGGTCGAGGCAGTCCACGCGCACGGCGTCGTAAATGTCCTTCAAAAGTTCGGTGCCGTGACGAGCCACAAAGTACGCTCCGGCCACGCCCCGCTCCTGCAACGCGTTTTCGGGATAGAGAGAACTGCTGAGGCCATCGGCGTGACGGCTGACCACTTCGCTGCGGCGCAATTCGGCAGCCGTAGCGCGTTCGCGGAGTCGATCAAGCTGGTACTGTATTTTTGAAACGCCCGTCTGGCTGGCTTCGACCAGCGTGGGATCGAGTTTGCCCAGCGCTTCCTGCAATCCGGAAAAAGACTCTACCACCGACTTGTTCGCTCGTTCGAAAGCCGCCTGCAAATCCGCCGGCAGAGTGCGCGCGGCAAGCATCTTGCGCAGTGCATCGAGCCCCTGAAATGCATCCACCACGCCAATGTCATACTGCCGCAGCCAGCGCTGAACCTTGGGCTCAACCAAAGTTGCCGAAAAACGCGGGACGATCGGCGTCTGGCGCCGCTGCATCGTTTCGCAGACAACTCCCACTTGCGCAAAATACGCCGCCTCTGCCGCCCCACCGGTGTAGGCCAACGTAGGTAGCAGGTAGTCCTGCACCACCGGCCGCAGGAGCACATTGGGACTGAAATTCTCCGGCGCATTATCGATGCGATCCAGCAACTCGGCCAACGACAATTTCTCCGCAGCCGTTTCACTCGCGATAACAAATTCCGAAGTACTATCGTTCGCACGCCGTTGAATCGGAGTGCGCGCCTCATTTTGCAGCGTGAACACGAGAACAGAAGAGGCGGTAACTTTCACCTGTTGGTGATAGCCGGCGGCTTCGAGAGCGCGTCCGCGAGCCAGCAACGCATCATCAATTTCGGACGCTCGCTCGACTGCCGCTCGATACATCGGTGCCGCGACGCGATGCAACTCCGCGTCCGATGCATCTAAAAGAATTACGCCCCACTGACTAAACAGGCGCGCATAGAAGCGGGCAAACGCACTGCCTAGGGTCTCCGCAGGCCGATACGACTCGCGCAGAAATTGCGTAACCTCGGAATCTCCCAGCAGACCTGCAGCTTCCTCCACGACCGGCAGAATCTCTTCGCCCAGGCTCACATTGCTTACTGGCGCGCCCGCAATGCCGTGGCTCGAAGTTATGAGCGTGCGCAGAACGCCGTCGGGCCCGGGGATCGAAACGTGATTGACCTCCGCCAGATCGTGATCGTAAGTGGCAAGCCAGAAAACCGGAACCGCATCAATGCCCGCCGCAGCCGCTTGCTCCGCTAATTTGACCGCCGTCAGAGCCTTGTAAATTGCAAACATGGGGCCGCCGAACAGGCCGACTTGTTGTCCGGTTACAATCGCAGTCGCCCCGCCGCGCAATCGATTGATGTTGGCGAAAGTCTGCGGCGAAGCATCCCAGGATTTGTTCTGGCGTTCAAGGATTGCACTCACGCGCTCGCACCGAACTGGATCGTACCGCACCGCGGAGGCCTCCGTTTTCATCCATTCGGTAAAGTAAGGAGCATGCGGATAAAAGGGACGAACGCTGGGAGAATACGCGAGAAGGTCGATGAAAAGGCGCGTGGTGTGCGGGATCTGGGCAAAGGGCAAACACTGCGATTTCACCGGCAACACTCCTGACACTGCCTGTTTACGATGTGTTGGACGAGTGAGATCATCGCAGGTCAACGCTTCATTCTACAGATGGCGTCGTAGTTGAGATGCCGCAATCCGGCGCAGGATGCAAGATAATGGAAGTGTTCACGAAAGGGAATCCAGGATGAGTACGCTCGCTGCTCCTCTGAATATCGCTACACCGTTCACGCTGCAAGGTTCTGTCGTCCACCTCGAACCGATTCGCCGCGAGCACGCCGAGAGCTTCTGGGAGGCCACAAAAAACGATCTCGACGACATTTTTCAATGGATCCCTTACCGCATGAAGACGCGGGAGGATTTTCAGCGTCTCGTGGAGAAGGCCTTTAGCGAGCAAGAACGCGGCGAGTCAATCGTGTTTGCGACTGTCGAGCGCAGTTCGGGCAAAGTGATCGGCAGCACTCGCTTCATGAACATCGACCGTGTGAATCGCCGCGTGGAGATCGGTTCCACCTGGATCGCACCCGCCTGGCAGCGAACCGCTGTCAACACCGAAGCCAAATATCTGATGTTGCGGCATGCCTTCGAAGTCTGGAACTGCTTCCGCGTCGAACTGAAGACAGACGCGCTGAACCAGAAATCGCGCAACGCCATCCTGCGCATCGGCGCCAAAGAAGAAGGAACCTTACGCCGCCACGTCCTCACCTGGACCGGCCGCATGCGCGACTCCGTCTACTTCAGCATTCTGGATTCAGAGTGGCCTGAGGTAAAAGTGAAGCTGGAAACGATGCTCGCGCCGAAAGCCGCGTCAAAGAATGTTTGAGTCCAGCCCGGCGATGAACTGGATCCCGGGGATTACTTTGCCGACTAACTTTTGGTCGTTAGTTAAGAACAAGTCGGTACCTGCGATCGCCGCGCAGGCGAGATGGATGGCATCCGGCGAGGCTATGTTCGTGCTCCCACGGATTCGGGCATAAGCGTCTGCGGTTTCGAGAGTGAACGGTACTACTTCAGACACTACGCTCAACAATGTCGTGCGAACGTCTTCGCCCTTTGACAAAGGGGCTTTCCGGTAGGCGCCCGCCAGAACCTCGCCAAAAGTAACGGCGCTGGTTATAAGTGTGTCCTGTCGCTGCTCCATTCGCGAATAAATAGATGCAACCCTCTTCGCGAAAAGAGGATTGTTGTCCAGCCAATAAATGAACAGCATCGAGTCCCAATAGATGCGGCTCATTTTTGGTCGTCTGCGTCGCGGAAAGACGCCCGTTCAGCACGCAGGTAGGCCTCGCCACCGCCATATTCGGCGAATACGTCTTTCAGAGCTCCCCGAAGACGATCCCACGCGGCTTGCCGGTCCGGTCTAGGATGTGAGTCGACGAATTCGTATGTGTACGTGACTGTCGTGCTCTGGCCGGAGGGTGGGCCGGTTTTCGAGATCAGCCGGAGGTGGCTCTCTGTCAGAAATTTCTTGGACGCGAGAGCCGCGCACACCAGCGGCACCCGGTTGTTAAGCGCCAAGGCGCGGTGCACTTCCCCCACGTTAATGGCCACGGTCTTCTCTTTTCGCCGCCGCGCCGCAGAAATGTATTTCTCATAGGCGTGGCGACGAACCGCATCCGAACCCGTGCTCGCTTCAGGCGCTGTGTTCTTGCTCATGCATGCTATTCTTGCATATGCATGCATAGCATGTCAAAACATAGCATTGTCGGCGCGTCTGCTGTTGAGCGCTGACTCATCGCCGAACGGATTCGGCGGCGGACAGATTCTCAGTCTGCCCACCACCGAAGAACAGGCAGAGCTCGCGATCAAGAAACCGCACTGTGATTGAAAGCTAGAGGATAAGACTGGAGGTCGGGAACTCGGCTGCGGCGGCAATTTCTCAATGAGTGAGATCGCCTGTTTGCGACAGTTGAGGAACTTTTTTGCAAGCGTTGGCGCAAATAGGGAGAGATGGGTGCTCTGCTAGGCGGGGTAGATGGAAGACAGATTCACGCTCTGCGATATTCAGTGGAGTGGGTATCCGGACGCGCCCGGCATCCGGCCGTCGATTTTGATAACTTTCATTCCAGACTTAACGTCCCCGACATTCACCAAGCTGATGGCCCAGGGAAAGAGACGCAAGGCCTCTTTTTGCATGCCGACGGAGGGGACGATCAGAGGTTCGGCATCGGCCTCACCACGGAACACCTGCGCTGTCCAATACATTTTGTATTCTCCTTCCGACATCCCGAGAAGCTTCAGCAAGACTACGCGTTCAGGGCATCCCGAACCGCGCGTGACGAGTTGGATGGGCTGGCCACCCGGCCATGAGCGTTTCTCACCCGCGAATATCTTCCGCAGGTCTCCGGGGCTGAGATTAGTGGCTGGATTGTTGGAGCTGACTACTACCGCGATGTCTTCGGCTTGGGCCGTCCCTCTGGAGACCAGGGAGAGAACAGCCAGTCCCAGGAGAAGCAGATTTGTTATCGACTTGACTCCCATGCTCGCTCCCGCCTCAAAAAGTAAACGCGAACTGCAATTGCAGGCCATTCAGGTCTGGCTCGCCGGCGCGCGCGGTGTGGTCCAACTGAGCCTTAAAGGCAATGTAGTTATTCAAGTCGAAGCGAGCGCCGAAAGAAGGACCATAGCGCAAGCCGACGTCGTCGAGGATCGCGTTGCTGTTAGAGTTCGCGTTCACATACTGATAGCGGAAAAACGGCCGCAGCCGCCCCAGTTGCTTGGAGAACTGCGAATAGAACGCTGGTTGGTCGAAGTGGAGCGAACCACCGATAACGGTTTGCCGGATCAGGAACCCCTCGTTCAGAAATTCAATGCCATGCGCCACGTAGACCACGTAGGCGTTGACGATCGTCTGGCCGTACCTCGTAGACGGTCCGAGAACACCCGGAAGCAGAGGAGTCGGAGCGCCGGAAAGCAGGTCGTTATGGCTGATCTGGTCGTGGTAATAAGAAGCTCCGATTTGCAGCCCGGGAACGGCGTCCGGACGAAGGAAGAAACCAGCGTTCACGTGGTTGCCATTGTTCTCATCGGTCACCTGACCGCTCCCGTTGAGTTCAGGCCGAATGGTGTCAGAGGAGCCGTATTCAGCAATGTAGTTCAGCCCCAGCTTTCCCGAGGGAATCGCGCCAGTCACGGAAACCCCAATTGCCTGCGTGGGAAGCAACCCGCCATCGCTGGCGTATTGCATCACCAGCGGCCGATCTGCTGTTGTTTGCAGCCAGGCGGCGCTGCGGAACGCCCAGTTGTAATACCCGATGTTGGTCTGGTAACGGCCAAAGGAAAATTTCAGGTGGTCGTTCCAGTCGTACTTGAGCAACATCCGTCGCAGATCGACGCTGTAGCTCTGGGCGTCGCCTTCCTCGAAAATAATCTCAGAGAGCACGCTGGCTTTGTCCGTAAGTCTTGAAGTGAGGAATAGACCAAACTCGTTTGTATAGAAGTTCCCCTGCGAACCCGGGACGAACCCGCCCGTTCCCAATTCCGGCTTGCGCTGGTTGAGAACCTGGTAGTCGACTTCACCAAAGCCGCGCCAACGAATGCCGTGCACGTCATGCCACTCGTGCGGCAGGGCCTCCGGCGTCGGTGGTGGCGCGGTTTGTTCTGCAGACTGCGATGGTGAGGGGCCGACTTCGGCCGCGGGTGAAGCAGGCAGTTGCTTGGACTCCAGAATCTTAATCCGCTCCAGCAGATCATGGTCTTGCTGCTGCAACTGCTTGATCTGCTCTACCAGTTGGGTAATGGTTTCCTGGTCGCTGGGACTGGCCGTCTGCGCCCGACTGGAGGCTGGAACAAGCGCCAGGATGAGTAGCGCGCAATCGATGCGAGTCCTGATTCCGCCTTTCAGCACAGATACTCTCCTGAATTCACTGCCGAAGCAGGTGCCGGAACGTTTCCTGATCTGACTCCATTTAACCTTCGGCAGGACGGGGTGAGAGCATCGGGTTACTTTGGTATGTGGCGAGCAGCGTGATCCAGACCGCTGATCGTCGGCTGCCGGAAACTACACCACTTGTTGACGTAATACTTTACACTCAATGACCAGAGTCAAAACGTGTAATGGCCTGGTTACAACAGTTGAGAAGCTTCGCAGCGCAGGCGGCCTTAAGCTGCAAGAGGTGCAATCGCTATTTCGCTCATTGACTGCGACGACTGTCCGGCACACTGGCAAAAGAGATAAGCCATTCCCCCGCAATCCCTCGAACGGCACGCCTCAACGCTTGACAAAGCTTGTGATTGGAAGGATCATGTCACGGCTATTTCCACCCGGAGCCCGCCATGCCTATGCCGTATGTGCAAACGCCCAGGAAAGATCGATGGCAAGACGAAGTAGCCTACAGCAAGTCTCGGCTTATCTTTGACCTCGGAATGAATAATGGCGATGATTGTGCGTACTACTTGTCCAAGGGCTACGACGTAGTTGCCATCGAGGCAAATCCTAGTCTTGTGCGGAGAGCGCGGGAGCGGTTTCGGCGAGAGATATCCGACCGCAGACTCGTCATCGAGTGTGTCGGGATTGTAGATCAACCACGAAGTATCCCATTCTGGATTTGCGACGAACGAGATGTATTTAGTTCGTTTGATGCAACAAGGGCTGGGAGAAATGGACTGAAGTGTCACCCAATCGAAGTTGAGTGCGTGACCTTTGACGCAATTCTGGAAAAATTCGGGATTCCCCACTACCTAAAAATCGACATCGAAGGAGCCGAGCCTTACTGCTTGAAACACCTGCCGCGTACGCACTTGCCGCAATACATTTCTCTCGAAGCCGAAGACCTTCAATGGCTCGTTCTCCTGCAGCAATTGGGATACTCGGAATTCAAGATTGTCGACCAGATGCGTCACAATTCGAGCTTTCCCGATTTCGGCAATACCACCGTGTTTTCGCGTTCAGCAAAACAGATTTGCTGGTATGCCGACAGACTGAAGAACAGGCTGGTGGAGTGCACCCTTCGTGTGAG